>CABRDB010000001.1 GCA_902469555.1 uncultured Collinsella sp.
ATTTGAGACAAGGTGACGTGAAACGAAAGGGCGCTGACCTTCTGGTCGCGCCCTTGAAGTTGAACGTCAGATTGTCCAAATGCGGCCCGCGCAGCGTCGGCCGGTCCGCCGTTCGTTAGAACGGCGGAACTAAATCAACTTGAAGCCCTTGCGCTTGCCTACGGAGAGGGTGTCGCCCAGCTTGAGGGCGCTGGGATCGATGTTATAGCTCTTGGGAGCCACGGCCTTGCCGTTGATCTTGACGCCGCCGCCGTCGATATCGCGACGAGCCTGGCCGGCGCTCGTCGAAAGACCCAGGTCCTTGAGCAGGCCGGCGAGGTAGATCTGGCCCTCGTCGTTAACAGTCAGCTCAACGTGCTTCTCGGGGAAGTCGGCAAGCTGACCCTCCTTGAACACGCGGTCGAACTCGGCCTGAGCCTCGTCGCCGGCACCGGCGCCGTGGTAGGTGTCGCACAGGTCGCGGCCCAGAGCGCGCTTGAGCTCGTAGGGGTCGGCAGAACCATCGGCCAGGGCGGCATCGATCTTGTCGACCTCGGCCGGGGTGAGCGAGCTGGCCAGACGATAGTACTTGCCGATCATCTCGTCGGGAATGGACATGGTCTTGCCGAACATGTCCTTGGGCGCGTCGGTCAGGCCGATGTAGTTACCGTAGGACTTGGACATCTTACGAACGCCATCGGTGCCCTCGAGCAGCGGCATGGTGAGCGCGATCTGGGGCTCCATGCCCATCTTCTCCATGAGCTCACGGCCGGCGAGCAGGTTGAAGAGCTGATCGGTGCCGCCCATCTCCACGTCGGCCTTGATCTGCACGGAGTCGAAAGCCTGCATCACGGGATACAGGAACTCATGCAGGGCGATCGGCGTCTGAGACTGGTAGCGCTTGGTAAAGTCGTCGCGCTCAAGAATGCGGGCGACGGTGAACTTGGAGCACACCTGCAGCAGACCGGCCAGATCCATCGAAAGAATCCAGTCACCGTTGTGCACGATGGTGGTCTTCTCGGGATCCAGGATCTTCATGGCCTGGCTCACGTAGGTCTCGGCATTGGCCTCGATCTGCTCCTGCGAAAGCTGCGGACGGGTGGAATTCTTGCCCGAAGGGTCGCCAATCAACGCGGTACCGTTGCCGATGATGAGGGTGACGTTGTGGCCCAGGTCCTGGAACTGACGCATCTTGCGCAGCGGCACGGCGTGGCCCAGGTGCAGGTCGGGGCTGGTGGGGTCGACGCCGAGCTTGATGTTGAGGGGCTCGCCCTTCTCAAGCTTCTTGCGAAGGTCGGCCTCGGGAACGATCTGCGCGGCGCCCGAGGTGATGATACGCATTTGCTCGTCAACAGACAGCATTGGGTATCCTCCTTTTGCTATAGCACCCTCGCCGAAAACGGCGGTGCTGGAAGTCCATAAACTCTCTTATGATAACAAACTGACGCGACGCAGCACCTACGACAGGAAAATCCTCGTCCTGCCGCATGCGTCAATGGCAACTGGCAGACGTGTACCGTCACGCTCGACCAGATAGCGTACCTGCCGACGACGCAAGCAGTCGCGGCAACGAACCTGTCCCGTCGCATCGGTGGCGCAGACGCCCTCGGCGGTCAGCAGGCAGTGCTCGCACACCATAAGCTCGGGACGGTCGGCGTCGACCGGACCCAAGACGCCGGGTTCAGCGGCCAGTTCGGCAATACGCTCCGCATCATTGCCGAGCAACTCCGCCGGCAAGCACACCCGCCCCGCACCGAGTCCGCGCAGCCAGGTAAGCGTGGCCCGATTCGCGCAGAACACCGGCGCCGCCACGTCAAACGTCACGCCCAGCTCGCGAGCGATCACCACCTGTCCCAGGTTGCGGCAGACGACGCGCCCGGCACGCTGTATCAGTGAGCGGGTCCAGTCAGCGTCACCCGTGCGGCACACCTCGTCAAGCACCACAACGGCGTCGGACAAATCAAGTTCTCCGCGCGGGTCGGCATCCATCAGCTGCCAAGCAAAAACCATGCGAGTGGGAACCGCGCACTCCACCAACTCCGTGGACGCACCGCCATCCACCGCAACGCCCTCAAAGGGCAGCACCTCAACGGCACGCGCAACGGGCGCAATCGCATCCGCCTCGGCCCGCATGCGCTCCAACACCGCCGCCGTCTGATCCAACACGCCGGCGCTGCGAATCAGGTACACCTCGCAGCCCGTGTCCACCTTACGCTTGCAATGCACGACGACGCGCTTCCCCGCTGCGGTATCCACCGGGCAGGGCACCTGCGGCCAGCGCTTGGGCACATCGGGACGCGCGTCGACACCCGGATAAAACCGAATCTCGAGCGTGTCACCCGCCGCCGCGGCGGCGTCGAGCTCAACGGTCACCTCTTCGTGGCCCACAGCGACCAAGCGCCCCACGCGCACGCCCTGGTTAATTGCGCGCTCAAAGCTCATCAGCTCGGCACCCGAACGCCCTCGCAGGTACGCATCGGTAAACCCACGGTTAAACGACCTTCCCAGCTCGCGCTCAAGCTCTTCCACGGCATCGGGGTCCCACGCGCCGTCGCACAGCATATCGAGTGCCCGGCGCCACGCCCGCACCACGTTGAATACGTAATCGGGGTTCTTCATGCGCCCCTCGATTTTGAGCGACGCCACGCCGGCATCTACAAGCTCGGGCAGATGCGCAATACCCAGATAGTCGCGCGGGCACAACAGGCGATCCCCTTCGACGGCGACAACGCTCTGCCCAGCCTCGTCCACCAAGTCATAGGATAGACGGCACGGCTGCGTGCAATCACCGCGCATCGCAGAGCGGCCACGTCGAAGGGCAGAGAACTCGCACGCCCCCGAATAGCCGATGCAAATCGCACCGTGGCAGAATACCTCGATGGGCACACCCGTGGCACATAGCGCCGCAATCTCGTCGACCGTCAGCTCGCGTGCCGTCGTCACGCGCTCGACCCCCAGCTCATCGGCGGCAAGCCGCACGGCGCCTTCGCTATGAACGCCCGCCTGCGTGGACAGGTGAATCTCGACCCCGGGAATCGCCGTGCGCAGTACACAAGCCAGCCCGGCATCGGCGACAATCAGAGCATCGGCACCCAGCTCCAGTGCATGAGCTCCCAACACCACCGCGTCGGACAGCTCATCGTCAAACACGAACACGTTGAGCGTCGCGTACACACGCACGCCATGGGCATGCGCCACGGCACAACCGCGCGCAAACTCGTCATCCGTAAAGCCATGGGCGCTCACACGGGCGTTAAAGCCGCCCAACCCCGCATAGATGGCATCGGCGCCCGCGGCGATGGCCGCAAGCATCTGGTCGAGCCCGCCCGCCGGCGCCAGCAGCTCGGGCAGCGCCGCACCGGCAGCATCCAATCCAGTCTTGTATTGTCCGCTCGGCTCCATCGTCCGAATCGCCATCGACAAACTCCTTACCAAGGTATGCATTCACTCTGAAAAATGCCGTCTTCCAGCATACACGAGGCCTCGCGCGCCCCGTTTGGTTTATCGTGTAATAACTTATGTCCATCCTGCCCCGACGGCACATCCGCCGTCCGGCACGACATACCTGGAGGTCAATATATGGGTCCTCGCCAACGACAGGGACGCAGCCGTTCAAAGACGCACGCCCTGCCCATAATCCTGCTCTCGTTTTTGGGCTTTTTGCTTATCGCGGGCGTGGCATTTGGCATCGGCATGGTCGGCAACGTCAACCGCTGGCTGTCCGATCTGCCCGACTACACCGACGCCAACGCGTATCTGGTGAGCGAGCCCACCGAGATCGTCGACTGCAACGGCAACAAGATCGCGAGCTTCTACACGCAAAACCGCAAGTCCATCACCAAGGACGAGGTCTCCCCCTACGTGCTGCAGGGCACCGTTGACGTCGAGGACGAGCGCTTCTACGAGCACGGCGGTATCGACCTGTGGGGTATCGCGCGTGCTGCGGTGGCAACCCTCGGCGGCGGGCACGAAGGCGCCTCGACTATCACCCAGCAGCTGGTGCGCAACACCATCCTGCAGGAGGAGCAGTTCGACTCGACCATCGAGCGTAAGGTGCGCGAGGCCTACATCGCCGTCAAGATGGAGGACATGTACTCCAAAGACGAGATCCTCATGATGTACCTCAACACCATCTATTACGGTCACGGCGCCTACGGTATTGAGGCCGCCGCCGAGACCTACCTGTCCAAGAGCGCCGCCGACCTCACCCTGAGCGAGGCCGCGCTGCTCATCGGCCTTCCCAACTCGCCCTCGCAGTACGACCCCACGGTCAACCCCGACCTGGCGCTGTCCCGTCGCAACAAGGTCCTTGACAACATGTTGCGCCTGGGCCACATCACGCAGGAGGAGCACGATGCCGCACAGGCCGAGCCCATCACCCTCAACGTGACCGAGATTTCGGGCAGCGGCGTCGACGTATACTCGCAGCCCTACTTTGTCGCCTATGTTAAGCAGCTGCTGGAGCAGGAGTTCTCGACCGACGTGCTCTTTAAGGGCGGTCTGACCGTCAAGACCACCATCGACCCCACGATGCAGCAGGTGGCAGAGAATGCCGTTCGCGAGCAGCTCGACACGCTCTCGCTCGACGGCCTGGACATGGGCATGGTCGTCGTCGATCCCAAGACCGGCTACATCAAGTGCATGGTGGGCGGCTACGACTACAACGCCGACGAGAACCACGTAAACCATGCCACGGCCAAGCGTCCCGTCGGCTCCACCTTTAAGGCCTTTACACTGGCAACTGCCATCCAAAACGGCATGAACCCCAACGTCACCCTCAACTGCAACTCGCCGCTCAAGGCCAAGGGCACCACGACCGAGGTCCAAAACTACGCCAACCATAGCTATGGCAACATCACGCTTAAGCAGGCGACGGCATACTCCTCCAACACCGGCTACATCCAGGTGGCGGAAGCCGTCGGCAACAGCAAGATCATCTCGCTCGTCAAAAAGCTCGGCATCGACCCCGCCAAGGACAACATCGAGGACGTTCCCGTCATGACGCTCGGCACCGGCTCGATCTCGCCGCTCGAGATGGCCGCCGCCTACGCGACGTTTGCCAACGGCGGCTACTATCGCCAGCCGATCGCCATCACCGAGATTGACTCTCGTACCGGTTCGGTGCTGTACCAGCACACCGACAATCCCTCACAGGTGCTTACCGAGGGCGAGGCCGCCGCGGTCACCGATGTTCTGTCCGGCGTCATGCAGGGCGGCGGTACGGGTGCTGCCGGTGCCCTGAGCGTCAACCAGCCCTATGCCGGCAAGACGGGCACCACCGACAACACCACCAACCTGTGGTTCTGCGGCTATACCCCGCAGCTGGCGTGCGCCCTGTGGACCGGCTATTCCGCGGGCGAGATCCCCATCCAAAAATACGGCACAGACCTGCTGGGCGACAGCACCAACCTGCCTGTCTTTAAGCGGTTTATGAACACCGTTCTGACCGGTACCGAGCGCGAGGAGTTTGCGACCGGAACGGCGCCCACCTACAAGAACAACAGCGTCTGGAAGTTCTACGGCACCAACAACTCCAAGAAGACGGAGAACGACGACAAGGACGAGAACGAGGACGAAGAGGAAACCACCACAACGACTACCACGACGACCACGACCACCGAGACCACGGGCGGCGACACCACCGGCGGCACCGGTACGACCGGTGGCTCGACGGGCGGCTCC
Source organism: uncultured Collinsella sp. (assembly GCA_902469555.1). GTDB lineage: Bacteria > Actinomycetota > Coriobacteriia > Coriobacteriales > Coriobacteriaceae > Collinsella. The sequence continues at coordinate 5,662 of CABRDB010000001.1, forward strand.
ACTGGTGGTTCGACCGGCGGCGATGGCGGCACGCCTACGCCTACGCCTACGCCTACGCCCACTCCCGACCCCTCGCCCACGCCTGACGATACGGTCGGCTAGAAATCATCCGGCCATAAGCAACAAGGCCCCCGAGCAGCCTATTGAACTGCTCGGGGGCCTTTTAGTTTGAAGCGACCTGGTGGGCGGTCTTTATACCGGCGAACAAAAAAGGGGGGTACCGACCAACGTCGATACCCCTTACAAGCCACTATGTCAGCGCGCACGGTGCCGAGCGCACGACCCGCACGCCTACTTGCGAGAATTGCTCAGCTTATTGATCAGTGCCTCAAGACGCTCGCCGTCCTCGGCCGTCTGGGCAATAACCAAAATCGTATCGTTGCCGGCAAGCGAGCCAAGCACATCGGGCAGCTCTGCCGCATCAACGGCGGCGGCGATACCGGAAGCCGTGCCAGGCTGAGCCTTGATCATAACCAGATTATCGGTGCGCAGAACGCCCGTTACGAGCTCGGAAACCATACGCTGCAGGTGCAGGTCCTCTGCCAGAACATAGATGCCCTCAGGGAGCTTACGCAGCCCCATATCGGCAATATCGCGAGAGACAGTCGCCTGCGTGCAATCAAAGCCCATAGCGCGGAGCTCATCGACCAGCACGCGCTGCGTACGGACGTCCTTATTGCGCACAATATCTCTAATGGCATCCTGGCGCCCATTGCGTTTTTTAGCCATACAAACCCTCTCTCCAAAAGATGGCGGAGACAATCAATCAGTGATTGAATAGTTTAACGCTATTTGAAGGCTTTTGTGTATAAGAACGCATTTCGAAACAATTCTATGCAAGTTTGTTTCGAAATGAGCCGTTTAGGCGGTTTTTGCGCCCGTCCGGTTAAGAAAAGCTGCCAGATGCGTACACATCACGCAGCGCGCGGGCTTGGCGCTGGCGATCGGCCCAAACAACAGACCGAGCCCCCGATGGTTATCCTTGAGCGCGGCGACCATCTGACGGGTTCGAGGCGCATCGAGCATATCACGCATGCGGGCGGAACGCTCGATTGACGACACCCCATGCGGGCTCAGACACAAATTCTCGATGCAGGCGACCAGTCCGGCAAAGTAGAACTTTTGGCTTGCCAGCTTGAGCCGACCACCGCTGTCTGCTTCCGAGAGTGAGTCCGCAAGCTCGTCGAGCGCTCGAGTGTCATCGGATACCTTGGCATACATGGTGGGATCAAAGGCATCTGTAAGTTTAGGTGCCGCCGTGTGGAAACAAGCATCGCCGCAGCCGGACACGCATCGTGTCTGCGAAAGCGCGTATGCCATAAACCCAACTGTGCGAAACACCTTGTCGCACAAAAAGCATGCCTCAAACAGAGAGCGGCTGTACATCACGCCAGAGGTCTGAACGACTAGGCCGCCTAAAATCAACTGAGGCAGCCCGGCCACCATCGAAGATTTGCTATCAATGGAAATATGAGCAGCATCCAAGACGCGCGAATGGCGCTCTCGATGTGCATCATAGCGGTCGAGCGACACCGTGGGGAGCACTATGTCTGCCGTAGTATCGCACGCGATATCGACCATCTTGGAAAGGGACTGCGGAGCAAACCACTCATCGGCGTTCATAGCGATGATTTGAGAGCCGCGCGAGGCAGCAAAACCGGCACGAAGACAAGCGCCGCGCTTCGCGTCCTCGACGTCAATCAAATCAATATGGATGTCCCTGTCGGCAGCAACTTGAAGCGAATGTCGCACACCGGGCGCAGCATCGCGGCAGACAACGACAATCTGCAAATCGTAGAGGTCTTGGTTCTGGATACTCTCGAGCGCACGCATCGCATAGCTGGGCGAACCTTCTACCACAAGGATCACCGAAAGTCGCGGATGCGAGCCACGTCGAACCAAGTTATCCGTCCTCTCGACAGCAGTGAATCAAACTGTCGTTCATGGTACACCCCGGCAATAAAAGCAATGAGACACCGGTTGTATTGCACGCCAAGAACAGATGTTGCACACGCGCAGCCCACAGATGACAGGTGTCGACGCACGACGCGTCGAGCCCTCCCCTAGTCGAGCACGATAAGCTCGGCGGGATCGTAATCCACGCCCATAAACGTAAGGCCGCAGGCAGGAGCCGTGGGGCCCGCAGCGGTACGGTCGCAAGCATCGATGACCTCGCGCATCCACTCGGGTTCACGGCGATGCATGCCAATCTCGACAAGCGTGCCCACGATCGTGCGGACCATCGAATGCAGAAACGCATTGCCCTCGATGGTAAACGTCAGGATGTCCTCGCCAAACGCAACCTCATGGCCAAACTCGGCACGCATCACGCAGCGATGCGTGGGCTTGCCAACGGCAGACGCCACCTTGCAAAAGCTCTTGAAGTCCTGCTCGCCCAGCAGCGCGGGACAGGCCGCAGACATCGCCTCAACATCCAATGGGTAGCGGTGCCACCACACCGCACCGCGCGAAAGCACAGGGCGCGCGTCGCGATCGGCAATACGGTACGTATACGTACGGGAACGCGCATCAAAGCGTGCAGAAAAGCCTTTACGGGCCTTGTAGACCTCGTTTATGGCGATATCTTTGGGCAGGAGGGCATCCATAGCCCTCAGCCACCTACGGCGCGTCAAAGCCAACTCAGCGTCCGTTACGGGCACGCTGATGAACTGTGCCACCGCATGCACGCCGGCATCGGTACGCCCCGCACACGTCAGGTCGATCGGGCGGCGCAGGAGCGTCTCGATAGCGCGGCGCAACTCGCCCGCAACCGTCGTCTGACCGGGCTGCTCGGCAAAGCCGCTGTAGGACGAGCCATCGTAGGCCACGCGGAAAACGAGCGTGGCATCGAGCTCAGGAATCGAATTGAAATCAGACGGCGCGGTCATGGGCGCTCCCAACAAACAGGCAATGGCATTTCGATAAAAAAAAGAGGGGTACGCGAACGTACCCCTCGAATATAGCCTATGCAGACGGATTGTCTACTCAGCGGTCTCCTCAGCAGGAGCCTCCTCGGCAGCCTCGACCTTCTTGGGAGCAGCGGCCTTCTTGGGGGCCGGAGCAGCCTTCTTGGCCTTAGGCGTGCAAGGCTCGGTGACGAGCTCCATGATAACGATGGGAGCGTTGTCGCCCTTGCGGTTACCGAGCTTCATGATGCGGGTGTAACCGCCGTTGCGGTCCTGCCACATACCCTGGGCAGCCTTGTCGAAAATCTCGGCAACGAGCTGCTTATCGCCGAGCTTGGCGATAGCCAGACGACGAGAGTGCAGGTCGCCCTTCTTGGCCCAGGTGATGATCGGATCGACGACCGAACGCAGCGCCTTAGCGCGGGTCTCGGTGGTCTTGATGCGGTCGTTCTCGAAGAGGGCCTTAGCAAGGCTCTTCTTCATGGCCTTGGTGTGGCTCGCATCGGTGCCGAGCTTCAGGCCCTTCTTAACGTTGTGACGCATGGTCTAGTTTCTCCTCAAATATGCGAAGCATTAAGCCTTCAGGCTCAGGCCCATGGACTCAAGCTTGTCCTTCACTTCCTCGATCGACTTAACACCGAAGTTACGGATGTTGAGCAGATCGTTCTCCGAGAACTCAACGAGCTGACGGACCGAGTGAATGCTGGCGCGCTTAAGGCAGTTGTAGGAACGGACGGAAAGGTCCAAATCCTCGATTTGCTTGTCCAGCTCGGCGTTGTCGTTGGTGACCTCGGGAGCGAAGATCGAAGCCTCCTCCTCGACCTCGGGGGTCTCGGCAAGGTTCATAAAGGCGGCCATATGCTGGTTGATGATATTGGCAGCCTGGACCACGGCGTCGCGCGGGGCGATGGAGCCGTTGGTCTCGATCTCGAGGACAAGGCGGTCGTAGTCGGTGTGCTGACCGACACGGCAAGCCTCAACGAGCTTGGCGCAACGGGAAACCGGCGAGTACAGCGAGTCGACGTGGATCACACCGATGGGATCGTTGTCGCGCTTGTTGGCCTCGCCAGAAACATAGCCGCGGCCATAGCCGATGCGCATGCTCATGGTGAGATGGCCACCCTCGGTGAGCGTAGCAATGTGCTGCTCGGGGTTGACCAGCTCAAACTCGGACGGAATAAAGAAGTCCGCACCGGTGACCTCGCAGGGGCCGTCAACCGAGATGGTGGCGGTCGCCTCGTCGGTCGTGCCGAGAGCCCTGAAGACAAGACCCTTGACATTCAGGACGATGTCGGTGACATCCTCGACCATGTTAGGGATGGTCATGAACTCGTGCTGCGCACCATCGATCTGAATAGCCTCGACGGCGGCACCCTCGAGCGAGGACAGAAGTACGCGACGAAGGGAGTTACCCAGCGTATCGCCGTAGCCACGCTCGAGCGGCTCGACGGAGACACGAGCAGACGTCTCGTTGATCTCTTCGACCTGAACCTGAGGCCTAATGAATTCTGACATGTATTACCTCCAGCCTCAGCAGCCCGGATGGACTACTTAGAGTAGAGCTCGACGATGAGCTGCTCGTTGATATCACCGCTGATCTGCTCACGCGTCGGCAGAGCGAGCACGTTACCAGACAGCTTCTCGATATCGACCTCGAGCCAGCCAGGGACCTCAAAGCGCTCGGAGGAAATCAGAGCCTCCTTGATGGGGAGGAGGTCACGGAACTTCTCGCCGACAGCGACGACGTCGCCGGCCTTGACGCGATAGGACGGGATGTCCACGCGCTTGCCGTTCACGGTGAAGTGACCGTGACGGACGGACTGACGAGCCTCTTTGCGGGTGCGGGCGAAGCCAAGACGGAAGACGACGTTGTCGAGGCGAGACTCAAGGATAATCATGAGGTTCTCACCGGTGACGCCGTTCATCTTGCGGGCCTTATTGAAGTAGCCGTGGAACTGCTTCTCCAGAACGCCATAGATGAACTTGACCTTCTGCTTCTCACGCAGCTGCATGCCGTACTCAGATTCCTTGCGACGGCGCTTGGGCTGACGGATAGATTCCTTCTTGCTGCTGTAACCGAGCTCAGCGGGATCGATCCCGAGCTGACGGCAGCGCTTAAGAACAGGAGTCCTGTCGATTGCCATATTGATACGATCCTTTCAGTTACACGCGGCGACGCTTCTTGGGGCGGCAGCCGTTGTGCGGGATGGGGGTCTTGTCCTGGATGCTCGAGACCTCGAGGCCAGCAGCCTGGAGGGAGCGGATGGCGGTCTCACGACCGGAGCCGGGGCCCTTGACGAAGACGGAAACCTTCTTCATACCGTGCTCCATGGCCTGCTTGGCAGCAGCCTCGGCAGCCATCTGGGCAGCGAACGGCGTGGACTTACGGGAGCCCTTGAAGCCCACCTGGCCAGCCGACTTCCAGGAAATGACGTTGCCCTGGGGATCGGTGATCGAAACGATCGTGTTGTTGAACGTAGAACGAATGTGAGCCTGGCCCACGGAAATGTTCTTACGGTCCGCGCGCTTCAGACGGGCAGCGCGAACGTTCTTCTTAGCAGTAGCCATCTATCTAGCGCTCCTTATTTCTTCTTCTTAGCACCGATCTGACGCTTCGGGCCCTTGCGGGTACGAGCGTTAGTGTGGGTGCGCTGGCCGCGGACCGGGAGGCCCTTGCGGTGACGAAGGCCGCGGTTGCAGCCGATGTCCATAAGGCGCTTGACGTTCTGGTTGCGCTCACGGCGGAGGTCGCCCTCAACCATGATCTGGTTCTTATCGATATAATCGCGGATGGCGTTAACCTCATCCTCGGTGAGGTCCTTAACGCGCGTATCCACGTTAACGTTGCACTCGACGCAAATCTTCGTCGCAGTGGTGCGGCCGATGCCGTAAATGTAGGTCAGACCGATCTCAACGCGCTTCTCACGCGGGAGGTCGACACCATTAATACGGGCCAACGTAGTCTCCTCTCTTAACCCTGACGCTGCTTATGACGGGGGTTCTCGCAAATGACGAGGACCTTGCCATGGCGCCTAATGATTTTGCACTTATCGCACATCTTCTTGACCGAAGGACGTACCTTCATCGTTCTTCCTTTCGGTAGCGCTCAAACTACTTCCCTACTATCTACTCGCCCAGCCGCAGGCGTTTAAAACTATGGCTGGTCTTCACACACAATCCGACCGTAGGTTGAGCTAAGCCTGCAGTCGGAAATGGAGTGCGTGTATGCGTGCCGCTATTTGTAGCGATAGGTGATGCGGCCGCGGGTCAGGTCGTACGGGGAAAGCTCCACGACAACCCTGTCACCGGGGAGAATACGGATGTAATTCATTCGGATCTTGCCAGAAATGTTGCACAGAACCGAATGACCGTTCTCGAGCTCGACCTTAAACATGGCGTTGGGCAACGGTTCCTTTACCGTACCCTCGAGCTCAATTGCGTCTTCCTTCTTCACAAGCAATCATCTTTCTCTAGAAAACGACAGCGATTGAGTATTCTACAACACGTATGCACGCATCGTAATAACTTCGTAATGGCTCCACAACTAAGTGGAACTTGTTACATTTGAAATGTAAAACAAAGCCGTTCCCTGATGCCCAAGATCGCCTTGAAATGAGAAGGCATAGACCTTGGGGTCATGCCTTCGAAATTGAAAGGCGAGGTTGGGCATCAGGGGGCGGCGACTTTTACATTTCACCGCCTTGCAAGGAACACCAAGCACCTTGGGCATCCGTGGTGAGAATCACCGGACCGTCATTGGTAATGGCGACGGTGTTCTCGTAGTGCGCGGCGGGCAGGTGATCGTTGGTCGTAACAATCCAACCGTCGGAGCCCGTGCTCACATGGTTGGAACCCATCGTAACCATCGGCTCGATGGCAATGACCATGCCGGCCTGGAGGCGAACGCCCCTCCCCTTCTTTCCATAGTTAGGAACATTGGGGTCCTCGTGCATCACGCGGCCAATGCCATGGCCCACATAATCACGAAGCACGCCGTAACCGTGAGACTCGGCGAGGAACTGAACGGCATAACCGACGTCCCCGATATGGTTACCGGGAACAGCCTGCTCGATGGCAGCCTTAAGGCAATCACGCGTGACCTCGCACAAAGCCTTGGCTTCGGGCGTGGGGGTGCCGACGAAAAACGTCCAAGCGTTATCGCCGACCCAACCGTCGACAACGGCTCCCGTATCGATGGAGATGATATCGCCATCGCGCAGGATCATGTCGGGGTTGGGAATACCGTGGACCACGGCATCGTTGATCGATGCGCAAATGGTCCCCGGGAACCCGCCATAACCCTTAAAGGCCGGGGTGCCGCCATGCATGCGGATAATCTGCTCCGCGAGCTGATCGAGCTCAAAAGTCGAAACGCCGGGGCGCACCATGGCTCCAACGTGGCGGAGCGCCATCTTAGATAGCGCTCCTGCCTTCTTCATCTGCTCGATTTGCGTTGCAGACTTAATCTTGATCATAGACCGAGAGCCTCTTTGACATCCCCGTACACGGTCTCGCGAGCCTGGTCACCGTTGACCGACTTGAGCAGACCCTGGCCACGATAGTAGTCAACGAGCGGGCTCGTGGACTTCTCGTAGACGTCGAGACGGTTCTTAATGGTCTCGGGCTTGTCGTCGTCGCGCTGATACATCTCGCCACCACACTTGGGGCAGGTAGCATCGGCAGCGGTGCCGGTGTAACCGCAGGCGCGGCAGGTGCGACGCGAAGACAGACGGTCGATGATGACCTCGGGGGCCACGTCGACCAGAAGGGCGCAGTCGATCTCGCGACCCATGGCGGAGAGCTCGGAATCGAGCGTCACAGCCTGGGCGGTGTTGCGCGGGAAGCCGTCGAGGATGAAGCCCTGCTGGGCGTCATCGGCGGCAAGGCGCTCCTTGACAAGGTCGATCACGAGCTGGTCGGGAACGAGCTCGCCAGCGTCCATGTACTTCTTAGCCTGAATACCAAGCTCGGTGCCACTCTTGACGGCAGCACGCAGCAGGTCGCCCGTGGAAATATGGGCGACGCCAAACTCGGCGACGAGCTCCTGTGCGACGGTGCCCTTACCGGCACCCGGAGCTCCGAGCAATACGAGGTTCATGAGCAATCCTCCTCTAGCCTATTTAAAGAATCCATCGTAATCATACATCTTGATCTGGCCTTCGAGCTTATCGACCGTGTCGAGCACGACGCCGACCATGATGAGGATGGACGTGCCGCCAAATGCCTGAATCAGATGGTTACCCGTGAAGGAGAAGATGATCGAAGGCACGATGGCGATGAGCGCCAAAAAGACAGCGCTGGGAAGCGTGATCTTGTTGAGCGCGTTCTTGATGTAGGCCGCGGTAGCCCTACCCGGACGGACGCCCGGAATAAAGCCGCCCTGCTTCTTAAGGTTATCGGCCGTGTCATCGGGGTTGAACACCATGGAGGTGTAGAAGTACGCGAAGAACACGATGAGGACAACGTTAAGCACCCAGTTGAGCCAACCGGTCGAAAGCGCGGAGGCAACTGCCTGAATCCAGCCGATGCCGGGGAAGAACACGGCAATCTGAGCCGGGAAGTACAGCAGCGCCGAAGCGAAGATGATCGGCACGACACCCGCGGTGTTGACCTTGATGGGCAGGTAGGTGGTCTGGCCACCCATCATGCGACGGCCCACGACGCGCTTAGCGTAGGAGACCGGGATGCGGCGCTGGCCGCGCTCAAGGAAAACAATCAGCGGGATAACCAGCAGGATGATGGCGCAGATGATCACCATGGTGATGATGCCACCGGCATTGCCCTCGGTGCTGGAGAAGATAGCCTGCGGCAGACCGGCCATGATGTTCGCGAAGATGATCAGCGACATGCCATTGCCGATACCGCGCTGGGTGATGAGCTCACCAATCCACATGATCAGCATGGCGCCCGCGGTGAGCGTACCGACGATCATGAGGTCGAAGATGATCTCGGGAGCGCCGGCGCCATTGAAGCTGATGCCGAAGCTCTTAAAGAGGAAGAGGTAACCCACGGAGTTGAGGATTGCCAGAGCAAGGGTGAGGTAACGCGAATACTGCGTAATCTTGGTCTGACCGACCTCGCCCTCGCGGGCAAGCTCATGCAGGGAAGGCACGACGGCCTGGAGCATCTGGAGGATGATCGAGCTGGTGATGTAAGGCATGATGCCCAGCGAAAACACCGACACATAGCTCAACGCGCCGCCAGAGAAAAGATTCAGGAGGGCCATAGCACCTGCGGCGACCGAATTGTTATCGGTCGAGAAAAGGCCCAGCATCCCCTGGAAGGGAATGCCGGGCACAGGAACGTGCGCACCAATGCGGTACACGACGAGCATAGCTATGGTAAAAAGAATCTTTTCGCGCAATTCTTTGATGCGGAAAGCATTCTTAAGACCATTTAGCACGGCAGCTCGACCTTTCCGCCGGCGGCCTCGATCTTGGCCTGCGCAGAAGCGCTGACCTTGTCGACCTTGACCGTGAACTTCTTGGTGAGCTCACCATTGCCGAGCACCTTGACGGGCTCGAACTCGCTCTTGGTGATGCGAGCGGCCTTAAGAGCGGCACCGTCGATCACAGCGCCGTCCTCGAACTTGCGCTCGAGACGCTCAACGTTAACAGCGGTGTACTCGATACGACGGGGGTTACGGAAGCCCGGAAGCTTGGGCAGGCGCATAGCCAGCGGAGTCTGGCCACCCTCGAAGCCGGCACCCTTGGTGCCACCAGAGCGGGAACCCTGGCCCTTCTGACCGCGGCCAGAAGTGGTGCCGTGACCCGAAGAATTGCCACGGCCGACGCGCTTGCGGTTCTTGGTGGAACCGGGCGCGGGAGTAAGATCGTGAAGCTGCATTTGCTACTCCTCTACAATCTCGACAAGGTGCTTGACCTTGAAGATCATGCCGCGGACGGACTCGTTGTCAGCAATCTCGCGAACCTCGCGGATCCTGTGGAGACCGAGGGCACGGACAGTACGGACCTGGTCCTGCTTGCAACCGTTGGTGCTGCGGACCTGCTTGATCTTGATGGTGTCAGCCATGCTTAGTTCTCCTTACCGACGAACATCTCGGAGACCGTCAGGCCACGGCGAGCCGCGACGTCCTCAGGGCTGGAGAGCTCCTTGAGGCCCTCGACGGCAGCCTTGATGATGTTGAGGCCGTTGTCGGTACCGAGGGACTTGGACAGGACGTTCTTGATGCCAGCAAGCTCAAAGAGGGGACGCACAGCGCCGCCGGCGATAACGCCGGTACCCTCGACAGCGGGCTTGATGATGATGCGGCCGGCACCAAAGTGGCCGAGAACCTCGTGCGGGATGGTGCCCTGCTCGGTCATCGGCACGTGGAACATGTTCTTCTTGGCATCGAGAGATGCCTTGGAGATGGCCATGGGCACCTCAGCGGACTTGCCCATGCCAACGCCAACGTTGCCCTTGCCGTCGCCAACGACGACGAGAGCGACGAGGCTCATGCGACGACCACCCTTGACGGTCTTCGACACGCGGTTGATGTAAACGACGCGCTCCTCGAACTCGGAGGCCTCGCGCTGCTGCTTCTGATTACGAGCCATGTGCTACATACCTCCTAGAACTCGAGACCGGCGGCACGAGCACCGTCGGCGAGGGCCTTGACGCGGCCATGGTAGATACGGCCACCACGATCGAAGGCGACCTTGGTGATGCCGGCCTCGATGGCGCGCTTGCCAACGAGCTGACCGACCTTCTCCGCAGCCTCCTTGTTCGAGGTGTGGGTGCCCTTGAACTCGGCCTCGAGGGTCGAGGCAGAGACGAGCGTCAGGCTGGAGCCCTTGCTGTCGTCGATGATCTGGGCATAGATGTTGGCGTTAGTACGGGTCACGCGAAGACGCGGACGCTCGGCGGTACCCGAGACCTTGCCGCGAACACGACGCTGACGACGCTTGAGGCCTTCCAGCTTCGCCTTATGCTTGTTCATACGTAAACTCCTAAAAAGGTTGATCTTGCCAGCACCTGACGGGGTGCTGGTCTTATGCGAGTGAGTCGGTTACGACTACTTGGCGGCCTTACCCAGCTTGCGGCGGATGTGCTCGCCAACATAGTGGATACCCTTGCCCTTGTAAGGCTCGGGAGGACGATGACCGCGGATCTCAGCGGCGATCTGACCGACCTGCTGCTTGTTGATACCCTTGACGTTCACGTGGGTGTTGTCGGGAACCTCGAAGGTAATGCCCTCGGGAGCCTCGACGATCACGGGGTGCGAGAAGCCCAGGGAGAACTCGAGGTTCTTACCCTTCTGCTGCACGCGGTAACCGACGCCGGCGAGCTCGAGCTTCTTCTCGAAGCCCTCGGAAACGCCGACAACCATGTTGTGGATGAGGGCGCGGGTGAGGCCGTGGCGGGCACGGGTCTCACGCTCGTCGTCGGGACGGGAAACGGTGAGGACGTTGTCCTCGACGTTGATAGCGAGCTTCTCAAAGACATCGAGCTCGAGCTGGCCCTTGGGGCCCTTGACGACAACGTTGTTGCCGTTGACTGCCACTTCGACTCCGGCGGGAATCTGGACAGGCTTATTACCGATACGAGACACGGTGATCTCCTTTCCTTCTACCTACCGAGCGAATTACCAGACGTAAGCGATGATCTCGCCGCCGACGTTGTGCTTGCGAGCATCGCGGTCGGTCATGACGCCATGGCTGGTGGAAATAATGGCGGTACCAAGGCCACCGCGGACGCGGGGCATGTCGGCAACGCCGGTGTACTTACGCAGGCCCGGCTTGGAAATGCGGCGGATGCCGTTGATGACCTTAGCCTTCTTGGGACCATACTTAAGCGTGATGTGCAGAGTCTTCTGGGGAACGGTGTCCTCGACATCGTAGCCCTCGATGTAGCCCTCCTCGTGCAGAACACGAGCGATCTCGACGAGCTTCTTGCTGCTCGGCATGGAGACCGTGGCCTTGTTCACAGAGTTAGCGTTACGGATGCGCGTAAGCATATCTGCGATCGGGTCTGTAAGGTTCATACAGATTCTCCTTCGTTCTTGATGAACACGTGCTCTTGGTTCTTCGCCGCCCTTAACGGCAAAGCCTAACTAGCGCGTTTTCCCTGTTCCAAACGGATGCTTGAAACGCTGGTAGTGACTTACCAGCTGGCCTTCTTAACGCCGGGAAGCTCGCCCTTGAGTGCAAGCTCACGGAAGCAGACACGGCACAGGCCGAACTTGCGGTACACAGAGTGCGGACGGCCGCAGCGCTGGCAGCGCGTGTACTCACGAGTAGAGAACTTCTGCTTGCGATTGCACTTGACGATCATCGATGTCTTAGCCACTTATATCCTCCTCACATAGAGTATTGTTCGCCCCAAGCGCCGCTCCCTTGTGGAAACGGCGCTTTTAGGGCAGGTGAACCTATTTCTTGAACGGGAAACCGAAGGCGTCCAGAAGGGCCTTGGCCTCCTCATCGGTGTTGGCGGTGGTCACGAAAGTGATGTCCATACCACGCTGGTGATCGACGGAATCGAAGTCGATCTCGGGGAAGATGAGCTGCTCGGTGACGCCCATGGAGAAGTTACCACGGCCGTCGAAGCTCTTGGCGGAGATGCCGCGGAAGTCGCGGATACGGGGGATCGCGACGGAGGTCAGACGATCGAAGAACTCCCACATACGGTCGCCACGCAGGGTAACCTTGCAGCCGATCGGCATACCAGCGCGCAGGCGGAAGGTAGCGATGGACTTACGGGCACGGGTGATCATCGGCTGCTGGCCGGTGATGGCGCGCAGGTCGCGCACGGCACCGTCGATGGCCTTGGAATCGGTAGCGGCCTCGCCGACACCCATGTTCACGACGATCTTCTCAAACTTGGGGATCATCATGACGTTCTCGTACTGGAACTTGTCCTGAAGCTGCTGCTTGACCTCGTTGTTGTACTTGGTCTTCAGACGCGGCACATACTTCTCTTCTGCCATTGTTCACTCCTTCTTGGGGTTTTAAGCACGGGGCGTGGCCACGGTGGGTTGTCCTCGTGCCTCCTGACTGCATCCGCACCGCTCATGGCATTTTGCGGTTTGGACTCGACGCAGCAGGAGCCGACAAAACAATCGGTACTATACGCGTATTGGGTGCGTATTTCCAGAAAAACCTCGTCTGCCTGCACAACTCCACAACTCCCCCGCACAAATGGATCCCAAAAAGCAGTTGCGGTGAAATAGGGACTGTTTGGCGGCCTAAACGGCTTAAACAGTCCGTATTTCACCGCAACTTATTGGTGGGGATGCGATTAGCGCTTGCGGGGGACGAGTTTGGTGCGGCGCAGGTGGATCATCTCGGCGGCGATGGAGATGGCGATCTCATCGGGGTCCTCGGCCTCGATGGCAACGCCGATCGGAAGGTGCAGCTCGTCGATCTGGTCCTGCGTAAAGCCTTCCTGCTCCAGGCGGGCACGCACAAAGGCCGTCTTGCGGCGCGAGCCCAGACAGCCCAGGTAGGCAGGCTTGGCGCGCATGGCCTGAATCACCACGTCGATATCGGACTTGTGACCCGCCGTGGCGACGACCACCAGGTCGCGCGGGCCGATGGGGCACAGCTCGCTCAGGTTCTTGTAATCGACCAAGCGACGATCGTAGACACCGGGCACCCAATCGGGGGTCAGCGTGCCGGGGCGGTC
>CABRDB010000002.1 GCA_902469555.1 uncultured Collinsella sp.
ATTTGAGACAAGGTGACGTGAAACGAAAGGGCGCTGACCTTCTGGTCGCGCCCTTGAAGTTGAACGTCAGATTGTCCAAATGCGGCCCGCGCAGCGTCGAGCAGTTACGGCGTTTGGTAAAACGCCGTAACTAACGTGCTCCGTACTGCTCGTAGTAGGCGTCGATGGCGGTCTTGAGCTCGTCGTCGATGACAACCTTGCCGTCGATCTCGTGGTTGTAGAGGGTCTCGACGACCTCAGCCATGGAGACGATGCTCGCGACGGGGAAACCGTACTTGGCCTCGATCTCCTTCTGCGCGGTGGTCACACCGCCCTTGCCGACCTCCATGCGGTTGAGGGACACGATCAGGCCCTTGATCTCGACATCGGCAGCAGCCTTGACCTTGGGATAGGTCTCGTCGATGGACTTGCCGCTGGTGGTAACGTCCTCGACCATGACCACACGGTCGCCGTCCTTGGGCTCATAACCCAGCAGGTTGCCCTTATCGGCACCGTGGTCCTTGGCCTCCTTGCGGTCGCAGCAGTACTTGACCTCCTTGCCGTACAGCTCGTGGTAGGCAATTGCGGTCACGACGGCCAGCGGAATACCCTTGTAGGCCGGTCCAAACAGCACATCAAAGTCGTCGCCAAAGTTATCGTGGATGGCCTGGGCGTAATACTCGCCCAGCTTCTTGAGCTGATAGCCCGTCACGTAAGCGCCGGCGTTCATAAAGAACGGGGACTGACGGCCGCTCTTGAGCGTAAAGCTGCCGAACTTAAGGACGTCGGACTCGACCATAAACTTGATGAACTCTTGCTTGTAAGCCTCCATGCGGGCTCCTCTCGTAATCGCGTACGTGCCTTCCAGTTTAGCGCAGGCGAAGCGTCGATGCGGGCGCGCTTTGGGGCCACGGCATTCTGTAAAGGCTTTGTCAGGGGGAATGGTTTTCCGAACAATGGGGTTGACATGTCAAACCCCCTCATCAAGAATACGGGCGGATTAAAAAGGGGTACGAGATACCCAAAGCGCGCTGCGCTCAGCCTTTAGGAGGTGTGCCGTGGAAGGCAGTCCTAGTCGAAAAACCTGCATGTCGCCCTCGGCACGCCGCGAGGACTCCGCACACGCATAAACGCCACCGGCAGATCGCCAAAACCACCGCAAAGGCGCGCTGCACCCTTTGTGGGCTCAAGAGCTTGACGTGAGCGACATCTAGGTTTTTTGAAGCAAATACGACACGTACGCTAACTCCCCTCAACAAGGAGGACCCTATGCTGATGCTCAAAACCGTCACGGTACTCGAAGCCATCTCCAAGCGCCGCCGCACGGCGCGCCCTGCCGCTCATACCGGCCTGTCCAAGAACACCATATTCGCCGCCACCCATAGTGCCGAGGACGCCCTCGTACTGCTTGACGCCACGGCAAACGGCCTCACCGTCGAGCAGGCAACTGAGCGCCTGAACGCCGTCGGCCCCAACGCCATCGAGGCAACGACCAAAACGCTCGCCCGCCGCATCGCCGACGCGTTCATCGATCCCTTCGCCGGCATCCTCGCCGCGCTCGCACTGGTCTCGCTCTACATCGACGTGCTCGCCGTGCCCGAACCGCAGCGCGACCCCTCCACGGTCATCGTCATCGGCACCATGCTGCTGGTATCGGGCGGCATGAAGTTTATCCAGGAAGCCCGCAGCGGCAATGCGGCCGAGGCCCTCAAGGACCTGGTCTCCAACACTTGCACCGCCCTGCGCGACGGCGAGCGCATCGAGATCCCCTTCGACGAGCTCGTCCCCGGCGATGTAATCCGTCTCTCTGCCGGCGATATGGTGCCGGCAGATGCCCGCATCATCACCGCGCGCGACCTGTTTGTGATCGAGTCCGCACTCACCGGCGAGAGCGAGGCCGTCGAGAAGACCACCGCCGTCACCGTCGTCGAGGGCGCCGACGGCTCCGCACTGCCACTCTCTGCCTGCAAGAACATCGTCTTTACCGGCACCTCCGTGCAAAACGGCGCCGCCATGGCGCTTGTCGTTGCCACCGGCTCGGACACCTACCTGGGCGGCATCGCCAAGATGCTCAACGGGCGCGGCGAAAAAAGCGCGTTTGACCGCGGCGTCTCGAGCGTCTCCATGCTGCTGGTGCGCCTGATGCTCGTTATGGCGCCGGCCGTCTTTGCCATCAACGCCGCCACCAAGGGCAACGTCATCGACGCGCTGCTGTTCGCCACGAGCGTGGCCGTGGGCATCACGCCGCAGATGCTTCCCGTCATCGTGACCACGAGCCTGTCGCAGGGCGCCAAGGACCTCGCCCGTCGCCAGGTTATCGTCAAGGAGCTGCCGGCGATTCAAAACCTCGGAGCGATGGACGTCCTGTGCTGCGACAAGACCGGCACCCTCACCGAAGACCGCATCGTGCTCGAGCGCTACCTCAACACCGATGGCAACGAGGACGCGCGCGTGCTGCGCCATGCGTTTTTGAACAGCTTCTTCCAGACCGGCCTCAAAAATCTTATCGACCTGGCCGTAATCGACCGTGCCGATGTGACACCCTCGACCGTCGCACCCGATTCCATGCTGGGCCAGAGCCTGCGCGACCGCTACACCAAGGTCGACGAGGTTCCCTTCGATTTCTCGCGCCGTCGCCTGAGCGTAGTTGTCGCCGACGCCCAAGGCAAAACCCAGATGGTTACCAAGGGCGCCGCCGAGGAAATGCTCGAGATCTGCTCCTTTGTCGAGATCGATGGCATCGCTCAGCCGCTCACCGACGAGAAGCTCGCCCAGATTCGCAAGCAGATCGCCGGACTTAACGCCGAGGGCCTACGCGTAATTGCCGTGGCGCAGAAGACCAATCCGCGCTGCGTGGGCGAGTTTGGCATCGCCGACGAGTGCGACATGGTGCTGATGGGCTTTTTGGCCTTCCTCGATCCGCCCAAAGCAAGTGCCGCGGGCGCCGTCGCCACCCTCGAGGCCAAGGGCGTGGCGGTCAAGGTCCTAACCGGCGACAACGACCGCGTCGCCGCCACCGTCTGCGAGCAGATTGGTATCGATGCGAGCAACGTCTTGTTCGGCTCCGAGATCGATGCGCTCGATGACGCCGAACTTGCCGAGCGCGCCGAGAAAACCCACCTCTTCGCCAAGCTCTCGCCGCTGCAGAAGGCGCGCCTGGTACGTGTCATGCGCGAGATGCTCGGCCACACCGTGGGCTTTATGGGCGACGGCATCAACGACGCCGCCGCCATGCGTGCGAGCGATTGCGGCATCTCGGTCGATTCGGCCGTCGACATTGCCAAGGAATCCGCCGATATCATCTTGCTTCAGAAGGACCTGGGCGTGCTCGAGCGCGGCATCATCGAAGGCCGCCGCACTTACGGCAACCTGCTCAAGTACCTCAAGACCACGGTGAGCTCCAACTTTGGCAATGTGCTGTCCGTGACCGTCGCGAGCCTGTTCTTGCCGTTTTTGCCCATGAGCGCCCTGCAGCTGGTTCTGCTGTCGCTGGTCTACGAGATCGTGTGCATCGCACTGCCGTGGGACACCGTCGATGACGCCTGGACTGCCCGCCCGCGTGCCTGGGACGCCGCGTCCATCAAGGGCTTTATGCTCGAGCTGGGCCCCGTGAGCTCGCTGTTTGACATCGTGACCTTCGCCGCGCTCTTCTTTGTCGTGTGCCCCGCCGCCGTGGACGCAAGCTGGTCCGAGCTTGCCGCCGCGGGCGACGTCGCGGGTATGGCGACCTTTGCTGCGCTCTTCCAGAGCGGCTGGTTTGTCGAGTCCATGTGGTCGCAGACACTCGTGGTCCACATGTTGCGCTCCCCGCATCTGCCGAGCCCGCGCGACCACGCCGCGCCCGCATTGTGCGTTCTTACCGTGCTGGGCCTGGCGCTCGTCACCTGGCTGCCGGCAAGCCCCATCGCCGATGCGCTCGGCCTCATGCCGCTGCCCACGAGCTTTTTTGGGCTGCTCATTGGCATCGTTACCGCCTATATCGCGCTCACCCAGCTGGCAAAGCGCCGCTACATTGCCCGCCACGGCGAGCTGCTGTAGCAAGTAGACGGAAAACACCCTGCCAGCTGCCGTTGCCACTACCACAGCTGCCGCCGCCGCAGTCTATCCCCCCAGCAGTTGCGGTGAAATAGTTCCTGTTTAAAGCCCCGTGACTTTAATTTAGGGACTATTCCACCGCAACTTATTGGAGGATTAGCTAGTCCTTGGGCGTCCAGGACCAGAAGAAGTTGATAAGGGCTACACGCGAGGCGGTACCGGCCTTTTTGTTGATCGAAGAAATGTGGCGATAGAGCGTGGAGCGCGAAAGGAAGAGCGTTGTGGCGATGTCCTGAACGCTCTGGTCCGAAACGACCAAGACCTCAAGAATATCGCGCTCGCGCTCTGTAAGCCCAAAGGTGACGACGAAAGCATCGAGGCGCTCATCTGACGTGAGCTCCGCTGCCTCCACGGGCACGGAGTCGGAGCACGTGGGCGCAAGATCCCCACCAAGATCATCGGTGGCAGGTGCCAGCTCGCCCCGTATCACGGCGTCATCGGCTCGTTGCCCCAACTGTCCCAGCAGCGTAATCGCAATGCCCACAAACATCACGAGCGCCGCGCCGACCGCAGCCAGCACGTTTTGACTCGAGATGATCGCCACTGCCGGCGCCGTCACGAACATCGAGCACACGTTGTTGACGACGCGACCCATGCACGGCCAAAAATATGACCAGCGCGCATAAAGCGAGACGGCGGCATATTTTGTGGTAAAGAACACCACAAAGAAGCCTGAGCCCAGATAAAAGATGATCGTGGCAGCAAGCTCGTTGCCGCCATTGCCATCGACGATGAGCACAAAGAACGAAAGCGTGGACAGTATGGCGGCACATGTCATGCCGATATTCATATACGAGCGGCCGTGCAGGTCAAATAGTGCGCCAGCGACCAACGAGCTCACGACAAGCAGCAGGCGCGGCCAATCGCCCAAATCGACGGCTCCGACAGCATGCAAGGTCGTGAAGCCCGCGTTGAGAGCGGCGAATACGCTGGAAAGATACGCCGTCGCCACGGTCAGGCGAACTACGGCGCGACGGAATGCCGCCTTTGCCTCGGGATCGTCATGCCACTTGGCGCCATATTCCAGAGCATCTACCGAAAGCCCGGCAGCACTGGGTTCAAAGTTGGGGTCGGACTCGTCGCGCAGCTTGGCGCGTCGGGCACCGTGGAGCAACGCCACCTGCGCGATGGCACAGACGACCAGAACAGCCTGCTGAGGAATACCGACAGGCATCACCATGTGGTTGATCACCTGTACCAGAACGCCCATGGCATAGGAAAGTGCGGCGGCGCGCGCCAGGCAGGGCGTCTGCGCAAAACGCCGCGCAAGATTGGCATGGGCGGTCGATCCGCAATAGCCCAGGGCGCAGCACGCCACCAGGCCGCCGGCAATTACTACCTCAAACCGCACTGCCGTAATCATCAGCAGCAACGCCGATACCAACAGCACGCCTGTAATATCGCTCGTCGCATCGATCGTCTGGGGAAGGCGATAGTACAGAAATGGGCGCACGAAAAAGCCAATCACGCTCGCGCCGACAACGATGCTCTCGTAGATGACGACCTCACTCGATGGCACGAACTCGGCCATGCGTACATCAAAGAGATACTCGCACGCCAAAAACGTGAAGAAGAACAGCGCCAGGCATATAATCTCCCGAATGCCCCGACGCAAATATGCGGTTGTGTCTCCCATGCCCCTCATGGTTAACCCCCCCGCCGCTCAATTGTCTGGAAATCTATTTTAATAAAGAACCAGTCTCAATATCGAAGCCAGGCTCGAAATGTTGCCAATTCGACCCCAGCCGTCCACATCACGCCGCGATTTTGAGCCGCATGGACCAGAAGGGACGCGCGCGATCTCTAGCTCGGCCAGGAGTGTCTCCAACTACCACTCATTTAAGTACGTCCCCAATGAGTGGCCGAAGAGTGTCCCCCGCGACTAGTCGTTTGAGAACGTCCCCAACGACTAGTCAAAAATGGGCCATGTGTCCCAGTTGTGGAGACTCCTTGAGCCGTCTGGGTATCGCGAAGAATCGCACACTCCCCCATCATCAAAAGTGACACACGCTACCTGTTGATGGGAGGCAGCCATGGGCTTCTTTGACAAGATGTTCGAGAAGAAAGAGTGCGCGATTTGCGGTACCGAGCTGGGACTTCTAGGTAAGACAAAAATCAATGAAGGCTACCTGTGCAAAGAGTGCGCCGGCAAGCTCTCCCCCTACTTTCACGGCTATCGCTCCAGCACCGCGGACGATATCCGTGAGCAACTCGCCTACCGCGAGGCCAACGCCGAACGCCTGTCTTCGTTCAACCCCACGCGCACGCTTTCTGCCGGGCGCACCAATATTATGCTCGATGAGGACGCGGGCCTGCTGATCATCACTTCGCAGAGCCGCTGGCGCGACGCCAATCCCGACATCATCGAGTTCTCGCAGGTACTCGGCTGCGATATGGATATCGACGAGCAACGCACCGAGATCTATCGCGAGACCAAGGACGGCGAGCGCGAGAGCTACAACCCGCCGCGCTACGACCTGGATTACGACTTTAATCTGACCATCCACGTCAACACGCCGTACTTTACCGAGATCAACCTGCGCGTGAACGACTCCACCATCGATCAGCGCGGCTCCATCGAATATCGCGAGGCCAAGCGCCAGGCAACCGAAGTCCGCGATGCGCTGGTGCAGCTGCGCCAGGAGACGCGCGACAGCGTCGTGGCCGCCAAAGCCCCCAAGACCGCGGTGACCTGCCCCTTCTGCGGAGCCACCACCATTCCCGATGCCAGCGGGCGCTGCGAATACTGCGGCGGCGCCATCGGCGCATAGCCTCCGGCAGCGAAAGGACCGATCATGGCCTTTGAGAGCATCAACTATCAATGCCCCGCGTGTGGCGGCCCCTTCACTTTGCCAGTGCCGAGCAAAAGCTCGTCTGCGACTACTGCGATTCTCGTTTTGAAGTCGAAGAAGTCGAGGCCCTCTATCGCGAGCGCCAGGACAAGGCAGATGCCAAAGCCGATGCAGCAGCCGCAACGCCCAAGCCCGTCGCCGACGACGCGGTGCAGGAACTCGCCCAAAACGCCGGCTACATCTGCTCGTCGTGCGGCGCCGAGCTCGTGTCCGACGGCACCGTCGCCGTCACCACCTGCCCGTACTGCGGCAACTCCGCCGTGGCGCCCGGCCAGCTCTCTGGCGACTTCTCGCCCGACCTGGTGATTCCGTTTAAACTCGGACGCGACGATGTCATGACCGCACTCAAGGAGCACTACAAGGGCAAGATCCTGCTGCCCAAGAGCTTTGTCACCGGCAACCACATCGACGAGGTCCAAGGTGTCTACGTGCCGTTTTGGCTCTACGGCGCCCGCGTTGACGGCGAAGTATACTTTGACGCGACCAACGAGACCGTGACCGAGGAATCCGATCGCACCGTCACGACCACCGACCACTACGATGCTTATCGCAAGGGCAATATCTCGTTTAAGCGCGTGCCCGTCGACGGATCATCCAAGATGCCCGACGGCCACATGGACGCCATCGAGCCGTTTGACTACGACGCACTGCGTCCGTTCTCGGTCGCATATATGCCCGGCTACATCGCCAACCGTTACGACGAGGACTGCGAGACCTGCAAGGCGCGCGCCGAGCGCCGTATGGAAGAAAGCACAATCTCGGCCCTGCGCGAGACCGTCGTCGACGAATACGACGATGCCACGGTCGAAAGCAAGCAGCTCGACTACACCTGGGAAGACAGCGACTACGCCCTGTTCCCCGTCTGGATGCTCTCCACCTCGTGGAACGGCAAGAGCTACCTGTTTGCCATGAACGGCCAGACCGGTCGCTTGGTCGGCGAGCTCCCCTGCTCCAAGCCCAAGCTCGTCATCGCCTCGGTGCTGTTCTTTATGATCGGATTTATCCTCTCCCAGATTCTCTTTATGGG
The DNA here is from genome assembly GCA_902469555.1 of uncultured Collinsella sp. Classification (GTDB taxonomy): domain Bacteria; phylum Actinomycetota; class Coriobacteriia; order Coriobacteriales; family Coriobacteriaceae; genus Collinsella. Next base: position 7,954 of record CABRDB010000002.1, read on the forward strand.
GGAATACGCCTTCGATCCGGATTACCTCACCTTTGATATCGAGGGCATCCTCATCAATATCATCGCGCCGCTGATCATCGTGATTATCGGAGACGTGTTACTGGTAGGCCAGCTCAAGACGGCCAACGAAGCAACCTGTGCCGATGAGTATTGTGGCGAGCTCGACCTGACCGAGAAGCACGACACCTTCAGCCACACCGAGACCACCGTTGTCATGAAAGACGACAAGGACGACTAAGCAATCCAACCAATACCACCCGGCCTTTGACGAGAAAGGAAGATCACCATGGGACTCTTGAAAGCTGGATTGGGAGCTGCCGGCGGCGTCATGGCCGACCAGTGGAAGGAATTTATCTACTGCGAATCGATGCCTGCTGACGTCTTGGCCTGCAAGGGCAGCAAACGTACCGGTGGCCGCAGCTCCAACACGCGCGGCGAGGACAACGTCATCTCCAACGGCTCGGTCATCGCCGTCAACGACGGACAAGGCATGCTCGTGGTGCAAAACGGCAAGATCATCGAAGTCGCGCTGGAGCCCGGTGAGTTTGTCTTCGATACCGGCAGCGAGCCGAGCGTCTATAGCGGCAACCTGGGCGATTCCATCAAGGAGACCTTCGCCAATATCGGCAGCCGCTTTACCTTTGGCGGCGACGCGGGCAAGGACCAGCGCGTCTACTTCATCAACACCAAGGAGATCATCGGCAACAAGTACGGCACCGCCTCGCCCGTGCCCTTCCGCGTGGTCGATAACAACATTGGCCTGGACGTCGACATCTCCGTGCGCTGCAACGGCGAGTATTCGTACCGCATCACCAACCCGCTGCTGTTCTACACCAACGTATGCGGCAACGTGACCGATAGCTACACGCGCGACAAGATCGACAGCCAGCTTAAGTCCGAGCTGCTCACCGCCCTGCAGCCCGCCTTTGCCAAGATCTCGGAGATGGGCATCCGCTACAGCGCCATCCCCGGCCACACCACCGAGCTCGCCCGCGCGCTCAACGAGGTCCTCTCTGCCGACTGGCGCGACCTGCGTGGTGTCGAGATTGTGAGCTTTGGCGTCAACTCCATCGCCGCCTCGCAAGAAGACGAGCAGATGATCAAGGACCTGCAGAAAGCCGCGGTCATGCGCGATCCCACCATGGCAGCCGCCAACATTGCCAGCGCCCAGAGCGACGCAATGCGCGCGGCAGCCGCCAACCCCAACGGCGCGATGGCAGGCTTTATGGGCATGGGCATGGCAGGTGGCATGGGCGGCATGAACGCTAGCCAGCTGTTCGCCGCCGGTCAGGCACAGCAGCAGGCTGCCCCGCAGCCGGCTCCGACTCCCGCAC
>CABRDB010000003.1 GCA_902469555.1 uncultured Collinsella sp.
GGAGTGCGCCACGAGCACGGTCGCGACCTCCTGCATGGCCGTATTCCCCATCCACTTCCTCCTGGTCGCCTTGGGAATTCCCACGGCGGCGACCCTTCGGGAGACGCCGCTGGACGCCGAGCCCCGGGCAGCGCCCCTCTCGGCGAAGCAGTTGATCAGGCACGAGCCGTGCGCGGCGCAGTTGCGGACGGACTTCACGCGCTTGAGGTCGTAGTGGGAGGCCTCGAGGCGCCTGTCGCCCCATCGCCTGGCGCAGAAGCGCACGAAGTCGATGAGGGTGCCGAACGAGGTGAGCTCAAGGAAGGCCCAGGCAGGCATGTCGCCGGAGTACTTCGCGTAGAGGCTCGAGCTGTAGGGGCTGCGGCCGCTCATCTTGAGCTCGCGCAGGCGGTACTCCCTGTTTGCAGTGGTAAGCGATGCCATGTAGTCGGCCACGATGGCGTAGCCGTCCTCTCCACGGTCCTCCATCTCGCGAAGCAGTGTCACCTTCTGGAAATGCTCGATGTCGAGCGTCATGCCGAGCAGGGCGTGGCGCAGCTCCTGGTCGAGCGCTGCGAGCAGGCGCAGCTGGCCGAAGTCGAGGTCTACGTAGCGGCCGTCGCGCGGGCCTCCCTCGTATTTCGAGAAGAGTTTGCGGTAGGATGCGAGCTTGAAGAAGTTGCACTTGTCGCGCAGGTAGTCCGCGGCCTCTTCCTCGGAACACAGTTCGAAGGCTACGCCCTTCTGCTTGAGGTGCTCTATCTGCTGCTCGATCGTGAGGATCGGCTTCCTATCGTGGGGTTCGGCCATGCTCGGTCTCCTGTCATTGATTTGAGAATCCTATTCTACCAGCATGTTTGCCCTGAATCCTGAAGGCCCGTTCGCCAACTCATAAGCAAGCCACCTGAGACTACTCACTTTGTTCACGAATGGCGAAGACCTGCGACCTGGGGTTTTGCAAATGGCGCGCAAGCCACCCGCGTTAATTCACTTGCGATTGCAGCTGGCGGCTTGCGGGCAAAAGGGCGGTTGAGTTTCAAAACGGGCGTTTTCGGCGCCATCGAGCCTCCAAAGGCGACCCGCCGCGCACTTTGGGACAAAAACAAAAACTCAAAGCCCTGAGTTTGAAAAAAGTTTTTGAGGTTGTCCCAGCTTTTGTCCCCGAAGCCGACGAAACGCGACATCGCGTCATTCGGCGGCACGCGTTCCGTGTCGATGCCGAAAACTGGGTGTAACTGGAGTGACGGGACGGCAGAACCGACGCCATCGAGTGGGAGTAGGCTGACAGGGCTAGCGAAACACAAACCAGCAGGTAGAAGCTCCTTACGTTCCCGTGAGGAGCTTCTTTTTTGCGAAGTTTGGTGCAAAAGTGGTTTTGGAGATGGCGAGAGACATCTTTCATTCAGAAGTGAGCGTCAGCCCCTACAAGAGGGACGGTAAGCAAGTCGGATGGAAGGGAACTCTCCACTATCACGACATGGGCGAGCTGGATTTGTTCGGCAAACCCAAGAGGAAGACAACGTCCAAGGCGGCTCTTACCAAGGGGAAGAGAGCGGCCACGGCTGAGCTTAAGCGGTGGCGCGATGACATGGAGAAAGAGGTCGAAAGCCCCGAAACGCACGATTCGGCGCGGGCGGATCGGGATCCACTGCCGATCTAGAGGCACTCGGTCAGAATCTGGAACACCTCGCTGCGCTCCAGTTTCTTGGCGCAGCCGCCGGTGAGCACGCAGGTGTCCGCAACCTTGTGCAGCGTCTCGTCGGACGCGTCGGAGCCCATCTCGGCGAAGCTCGTGGGAAGCCCCATCTCGCCGATGAACGTCTGCAGGCGGTCGATGCCCTCGAGCGCCACCGTAAGGTCGTCTTTGCCCTTGGCGTCGACGCCCCACACCTCGCGCGCCCAGCGGGCGAACTGCGCGGGCGCCTCGAGGGCCAGGTGGCGGTAGAGCGCAGGGTGGATGACCGCGAGGCCCATTCCGTGGTTGGTGTGGGTGTACGCGCCGTACTGGTGCTGGATCATGTGCGCCTGGAAGTCCGTTGACTTGCCGATCTTGAGCACGCCGTTCTCGGCCATGGCGGAGTCGTATACGAGCTCGCTTAGCGCCTCGAGGTTCTGATTGTCGTCCGCGATGATCCGCATGTTGCGGATGACGTTACGCTGGATGGCGAGGTTGATGTCGTCGGTGACGTTGCGTTCGCGCGGGCTTCCGAAATAGCTCTCCATGCAGTGCGAGAGCGTGTCGAACGCGCCGCTCATGAACTGCGCGTGCGGTACGGTGAGCGTGAGCGCCGGGTCGAGCGCCGCCCACATGGGCATCGCCCCCAGATAGGCGCCCTTCACGTGCGTCTCCTCGTTGGTGATGACGGCGCCGTTGTTCTGCTCGGCGCCCGTGCCGGAGAGCGTAACGATGCAGCCCATGGGGATGAACGAGCTCGGCATCTTGCCGTCGGCGTGCTCGAACGTCTCGATGTCCTCGTCAAGCATCGCCTGCGCGGAGACTACCTTGCAGCAGTCGAAGACCGACCCGCCGCCGACGGCGAGAATGAAGTCGACTTGCTCCTCGCGTGCGAGCGCGGCGCCTTCCTGGCACTTCTCGTAGGTCGGGTTGGGCATGATGCCGCCGAAGTCCACCACGCACTTGCCCGCGCTCGTGAGCTTATCGACCACGTGGCCGTAGACGCCGGCTCGCTTGACCGAACCTCCGCCGTAGGCGAGCATCACTGTCTTGCCCATGGCACCCATCTCGGCGTCGAGTGCCTGGTCCATGGCCCCCTCGCCGAAGTAGTTCCTGACCGGGTAGTCGTACGTGAATGAGTTCATGGCAATTCCTCCTAGTAAGTTATCAGTGCGGTCTGACGCTCGTCTACACGTTGCGCACGAGCCCGGACATCCATTCGATGGTGGCGGGGTCGTGGTGGTCGAAGAACGCGCTGTGCCCGGTGTCGAGCGCGGCGATGGCGACCATCTCGTCGTCGCCCAGCGCGAAGTCGAAGACGTCGAAGTTTTGCTCCATGCGATCGCGGTGCGTGCTCTTAGGGATACAGACCACACCGCGCTGCAGCAGCCAGCGCAACACGACCTGGGCGACCGTCTTGCCGTGCGCCTCGCCGATGCGAGCGAGGACCTCGTTGCGGAAGAGGTCGTTTCTGCCCTCCGCAAAGGGCGCCCAGCCCTCCATGGCCACCTCCTTGCCGGCCATGTACTCCTGCGCCTCGCGCTGCTGGAAGAACGCGTTGCACTCGACTTGGTTCACGGCGGGGGCGATGCGGTTGAACGAGATGAGGTTTGCGAGGTGATCGGGGTAGAAGTTTGCTGTGCCTATGGCGCGGATAACGCCCTGCTCGTAGAGCTCCTCCATGGCGCGCCACGCGCCGAAGACGTCGCCGAACGGCTGATGGATGAGGTAGAGGTCGACGTAGTCGAGCCCCAGCCGCTTGAGCGACGCGTCGAAGCCGCGCTTGGCCCCCTCGTAGCTCACATCCGACATCCACAGCTTGGTCGTCACGAACACCTCGTCGCGCGGCAGGCCGCTCGCACGAATGGCGGCCCCGACTGCCTCTTCGTTGCCGTAGCTCGCGGCCGTGTCGAGCAGCCGGTAGCCGACCGAGAGCGCGTCCTCCACGGCGCGCCGGCATTCCGCGGCGTCCGGGATCTGGTACACGCCGAAGCCGAGCTGCGGCATCCTGACGCCGTTGTTCAAGGTGATGTAGTTCATGGTGCCTTCCTTTCTCGCAACTTGACGTATCCACCATACGAGGGGAGCCGCGTCGGCGGAAGTTTCCGTTGGTGAGGGTTCTATAACGCTGGGGTGCGCACGGTGTTATAACCCGCGGGTTCTAGGCGTCACCTCAAAGAGATCGGCGCCGAGCTCGTCGGCGATGGCCTGAGCTACGACAGCGGTGTGGCCCTGTGCCGAGTAGCAGGCCACGAGGACGTTGCCGTCTGCAGCGGGCACTGCGGCGGGCTCGTCCTCGACAGCCGACTGGTCCTCGGCGGCGGCTTGGTTGGTCCGTTATCGTCTGAGCGCTACTCCTGCGCGTCGAAATCGGGGCGTATGGCCAGGTAGCCCTTGAGTGCTTCCTCAGTGGCGGTGTAGTAGGTCATGGTCCCGTCGAGCTTGGCAATCTCAGCCATCTCGTCTTCGGTGAGGGAGAAGTCGAAGATGTTCGCGTTGTCGGCGATGTGGGCGGGGTTCTTGGAGCCGGGGATGATGGAGGTGCCCATCTGCACGTGCCAGCGCAGGATCACCTGGGCCGGGGTCTTGCCGTACTTCTCGGCGAGAGCGACGAAGACGGGCTCTTCCAGAAGACCTTTGTCGCCGTGGCCGAGCGGGTACCACGCCTCGATCACCGTGCCGTACGGCGCGAGGTCGGCGCGCAGGTCGCGCTGGGCGTGGTAGGGGTGGCACTCAACGGTCACGAGCTGCGGCTTGATGTCGGCGACCTCGATAACCTCGGCGATCTTGCCTTGCGGGAAGTTGGAGAGGCCGAGGGCGTGCACCTTGCCCGCGCGGTACGCCTCCTCCATCGTGCGCCACGCGGCCAGGTAGTCGCCTACCGGCTGGTGCAGGATGAGCATGTCGACGTAGTCGAGCCCCAGGCGCTGGAGCGTGGCGTCCACCGCCGGCATGCCCGCGTCGTAGACGCTCGGCCAGAGCTTGGTGGAGACGAAGATCTTGTCGCGCGCGATGCCGCTTTTGGCGATGGCACGGCCCACGGCGCGCTCGTTCATGTAGGCGTTGGCGGTGTCGATGTGCTCGTAGCCAGCCGCGAGCGCGGCGGTTGCGGCTGCCTCGGCCTCGTCCGGGGTCATGAGGAAGGTGCCCAAACCCTCGATGGGCATCTCTACGTCATTGTTGAGCTTCAGATACTCCATGGTCTCCTCCTTAATGGCGACTTTTCGAATGCAATGCTACGGCGTTTGCTGACGTGCGAGAAGTTCACGTTGGAATGATGGATATAACCATGGGGTATATACGGCACATAATGCGTGACAGGAGGATCGATGTACAACCCACAGCTTGACACTTTCATCCGCGTGGCGGAGGCGGGCAGCTTCTCCAAGGCGGCACAAGAGTCCTTCATCACGCCCACGGCCGTCATCAAGCAGATGAACCTGCTGGAGTCGCGGCTAGGCCTTACGCTGTTCCACCGATCGCATCAGGGGCTTTCGCTTACGCGAGCAGGCAGGTCGCTGCTCGCCGACGCCCGCCATATCGTGCAGTACTCTCAAGAATCAATCGCACGCGCCCGCGTCGCCGAGCGTGGAGAGAAGCGCATCATCCGCGTGGGAGTGTCGCTCATGACGCCCAGCACGCCGCTCACGAAGCTGTGGCCGAAGGTGAAGGAACGTTGCCCTGGCATGAGCCTTCAGGTGGTCACGTTTGAAAACACACCCTCGGCGGCACGCGGTTTGGCGAACCTCGGGCAAGACATGGATATCGTGGCGGGGATTTTCGACGATGCCTTTCTTAAAGAGCGCGGGTGCCTGGGCCTCGAGCTTTCGCGCGAGCCGCTCTGGTGCGCCGTTCCCGTCGACAACGAACTCGCCAAACGCGACATCGTCACATTCGACGACCTCCACAATCACAGTCTTATGCTTATACGCCGGGGCTGGAACGCCGAAATCGACCGCGTGCGCGACGAGATACTCTTGCATCATCCTCAAATCGCGCTCGTAGACTTCCCGCAATATCGGGCGGAGGTGTTCAATCGCGGCGCGAACGAGGACCTCGCGCTTGCGACGCTACCGTTGTGGGCCAACGTCCACCCCATGCTCAAAACCGTCCCTACCGATTGGGACTGTCTCGTGTCTTACGGGCTGCTTCATTCGTCGCACCCCGCAGACCATGTGCGGGAGTTCCTCGATGCGGTGTCTGCCGTGCTCGTGGCAAAGCATCGATAGGCAATCGCGAGCAGATGCGCTTATGCCTATGGGAATAACGGGAACTGGCTTCTGAACTCGCGTTTTGATACCGTCGAGTACCGCCTGATGCTGTTTCGGAGTCGCCATAGAGCAAAGCCATCAGCGAAATAACGGGAATAAAAGCCTCCGAACCTTCTGGTTCGGAGGCTTCCTTTTTGCATGTCTGCCTAAAACGACTCCTTGCCAAAGCCCCTTGAGCATCGGGCGGCATTATTGGGCGTGGGCGTTATCGTAGATATCTTTGACTTCTTTTGGCAAATTGTCGGGAATCAGCGCCTTCAGTCTATCCTCGCTGCCATCCTGAATCGCCTGCTCGTAGTACCAGCATTTGAACTTCAACATGTCCAGTGCGCGGTTCATCTTCGCGATCTCCGACTCCATGTGGGCCTTCCGCTCCTCGAACATGGCCTTGCGCTTGGGATATGTCGATGGGCCCTCCGCACACCATTCCATGAACAGCCGGATGTCCTTGATCTCCATTCCGGCCTTCTTCAGGCATTCGATGACCCGAAGCGCCTCGAGTTCCGTATCGCCGAATCGGCGAATGCCCGACGCCCGCTCCAATCCTGGGAACAGCCCCTGCTTGTCGTAATACCGCAGCGTGGAAACGGGCAGATCGAACATCTCCGCCACCTGTCCGATTGTGTACATGGTCCCTCCGGACAAATCTCGAATTTACTCCTTGACCTAAAGTTAGGTTTAGGTATTACCTTTATTTTCGTCAATACAAATCGGGAGCGCAAGGGATTTTCGCCAAAGGCGCACGCTTGCCGGAACGGTTTTCGCCGGCGGCGTGAACGAAGTGGGCGAAAGCACGGGGCATTTTGCTCTGGAGCAGGTGCAACGAATGGGCATGGGAGTCTAGGCGCGGCTTAGCTGCGCGGAAGCAGTTTTGCACTCAAAACCATCGACAGGAGGAAATCGATCATGGCAATTAAACAGACGGCAGGTAGAGATGCCCTGGGGGACTTTGCCCCCAAATTCGCACAGCTCAATGACGATGTGCTGTTCGGCGAGGTGTGGAGTCGAGAAGACGGGCTTTCCCTTCGAGACCGCAGCGTGGTGACGGTTGTGGCCCTGATGGCGCAGGGGCTGACGGACTCTTCGTTTAAATATCATCTGATGTCCGCAAAGAACAACGGGGTGACCAGGGCGGAGATAGCGGAAATCCTTACGCACGCGGCGTTTTATGCGGGATGGCCCAAGGCGTGGGCGGCCTTTCGCATGGCGAAGGAGGTCTGGGCGGACGAGGACGACGGCGCCGACGCAAAGGCCCGACACCAAAACGAGATGGCCTTTCCCATCGGTGCCCCCAACGACGCATTCGCAAAGTACTTTGTCGGGCAAAGCTACCTCGCGCCCCTTTCCACCGAGCAGGTCGGCATTTACAACGTTACGTTTGAGCCCGGCTGCCGCAACAACTGGCACACCCATCACGCCAAAAGCGGTGGCGGACAGATCCTCGTCTGCGTGGCTGGTCGAGGTCTTTACCAGGAATGGGGCAAACCGGCACAGCAGCTGTGCCCTGGCGATGTAGTAAATATCCCCGCGGGCGTAAAGCACTGGCACGGTGCGGCGCCCGACAGCTGGTTTTCCCATCTCGCGGTGGAGGTTCCGGGCGAGGAGGCCTCCAACGAGTGGTTGGAGCCCGTGGACGACGAGCAATACCTTAAAGCGATTGACGGGAAGGCTTAGGCATGGAGCAGTTGAAACTGACGCAGGAATGGGACAAGGTATTCCCCAAAAGCGACAAGGTTGAGCACAGCAAGGCGACCTTCCACAACCGATACGGCATCACGCTGGCGGCCGACGTCTACGTGCCTAAGAACGCGGAAGGCAAGCTGCCCGCCATCGCCGTCAGCGGCCCGTTTGGCGCGGTGAAGGAGCAGTCCTCCGGCCTGTACGCGCAGAAAATGGCGGAGCTGGGCTTTTTTGCAATTGCCTTTGACCCGTCCTATACCGGCGAGAGCGGCGGCACGCCTCGCTATGTAGCATCGCCAGACATCAACACCGAGGACTTCTGCGCAGCGGTGGATTTCCTCTCTGTGCAGGAAAGCGTTGACCCGGAGCGTATCGGCATCATCGGTATCTGCGGTTGGGGCGGCATGGCAGTCAATGCGGCGGCTATCGACACCCGTATCAAAGCTACCGCGGCTATGACCATGTACGATATGACCCGCGTGACCGCCAACGGCTATTTTGACGCCGAGGATTCCGAGCAGGCGCGCTTTGAAAAGCGGAAAGCGCTGAACGCGCAGCGCACCGAGGACTATAAAAACGGCAGCAATGCGCTGGCGGGTGGCGTGGTCGATCCATTACCGGAGGATGCGCCGCAGTTTGTAGCGGACTATTACGCCTACTACAAGACTCCGCGAGGCTACCATCCCCGCAGCCTGAACTCCAACGGTGGCTGGAATGTGACGTCCTCGCTGTCGTTTATGAATATGCCGATTCTGCAGTACGCCGGCGAAATCCGCTCTGCTGTGTTGCTGGTACATGGCGAGAAGGCGCACTCCCGCTATTTCAGCGAAACCGCGTACGGCAAGCTGACGGGGGACAACAAGGAATTGCTCATTATCCCTGGTGCCAGCCACACCGACCTTTACGATCAGATGGACATCATTCCGTTTGGAAAGCTGAAGGCATTTTTTGAGGAATATCTGAAATAAGGCGTGCCTAGATTCAATGCCAAGTCTCCAGCAACGATTCTTCTAAAGAGTGGGAGTAGCTGAAACGAGGTGCTTGAATAGCTCCATCCGTTTTGGCTACAAGAAAATATGCTGCGCGCCTGCGGCATGAAGGAGGGAGATTTCTATGAATATCGTTGTATTGAGTGGTAGCCCGCGCAAGGGAGCCAATACCGACACCATGGTCGAGGCGTTTGCCGAGACCGCGCGCGAGGCCGGCCATACGGTCGAGGTCGTCCGCGTTGCCGGCAAAAAGATCGCTGGTTGTCTGGGATGCCAGTACTGCTTTACCCATGAGGGCACTTGCGTGCAGAGGGACGACATGGCCAACGTGATCGAGTCGCTGAAAGACGCCGACATGGTCGTCTTCGCCTCGCCTATCTACTGGTTCGATATCACTGCGCAGGAGAAGGCCGCCATCGATCGCCTGTACGCCTTCGGTGCTACGGGCTTCCCGTTCACCAAGACGGCCCTTTTGCTTGATAGCCACAGCGAGGGCGTCTATGATGCGGCGATTGCTATGTACAGGGCCACATGCGCGTACTGCAAGTGGGAGGACCAGGGCATTGTCACCATCAGCGGTATGACCGAGCGCGACAGCATGGCATCCTCGCCCAAGTTGGAAGAGGTGCGAGAGCTCGCTCGCAAGCTGGCTTAAAGGCAAGAAGAACGCATGGCAATCGGTGTTGGTGGAAATGCTTGCTGTCCTTACCAAGAGGAATGCTGATTGCCATGCGTTGATGCTCCCGCGGACAATTCCGGTGTGCTAAAACGCCTTCTCGTTTAAGAATTCCCTGAACGCGGGGATGTCAAAGCCAACGAGACCACGCCCGCGCTCTCCGATGACGCCGTCCTCCAGGAGGCGGCGTTTGTATTGGCTTGCGTAGTTGCTGGCGACGCCCATGCGTTTGGCTATCTCCGAGACTCTGCTGGGGTCAGAATCGGACAGCATCGCGAGCAAAAACTCAATATCTTTATCGGAAAGCTCCCGATAGGTCGTTTCGAGAGAAGCTCGATGTCATGCTTCTCGAGTTGCCTGAAGACGCCATTCATGCACGTGCGCCAGTTACCCTGAGTCTCCTGAGCATATGTCCAATCGATGCCGACTGGCCCAATCTCAACGCCGCTTATGCACGCGCGAGGCTGTGAGAGGCGGCTATCTGCCGCTTCTTTGGTTCGCTCGATAATATCTTCGAGCATGCCTGGCATGGCGGAGCCATTTGCTGCGATCCATGGTGGCCCTTTTGCAGGTTTTGCTAGTTTTTGCAACTTTTGCTAATTTTTGCAAGTTTTGCTAACGGCTCAACATCTCTTGTGCCGTGGGGTTGCAGGAGTGAAAAACGGGGATTCCTATTATTCCGACTACGTTGCAAC
>CABRDB010000004.1 GCA_902469555.1 uncultured Collinsella sp.
ATTCCGCGCATCCGCTTCGCGGATCCGCACCGGCTTCGCCCGCCTGCCGGCGGACTCGCCCGCGGGCTGAAAACGCTCCGCGTTTTTTTGACGCCCGCGCCTCGACCGAGGTTCGAATCCATGCGGTGCCGGCGTAAAAGAAAAGCCCCCGTTGCCGGAGGCTTCAAGTTCGATTGGTGCGGCGTATAGGATTCGAACCTATGACGTTCTGATTCGTAGTCAGACCCTCTATCCAGCTGAGGTAACGCCGCAGCGCAAGACATATAAAACCACTTTAGCTTATTGGAGTCAAGCTCAATCTCAAACTTTTTTGTGAAACGCAGTTTTGTCATGCTGCTCCGCATATACCGCCGTTCCCCGTACGATCGATTGGCTTTTCGATCACGTCAAACTTGGCATCAAGTTCCCTCAGGAGCGATCTCACCCGCTGGGCACAATCATAATCGGCAAACGAGATGCTCAGCATGCGCGCGACCTGGTTGGAAGTCCCAACTCCATAGAAGTGCTCCAGCGCCACAAGCCCCACGTGCGTCACAAAGGTCTCGACCACATGCGGCGACTCCTCAAAACACCATTGTGTCAACGGACCCTCACTCGTCTGTCGAACCACCAGGCCACCCATGCCAGACGGCTCACACGTTACAAGCAGGTACTCCCCACCCTCGTCGCTCTCAAACAAAACCACCCGATCATCAAACAGCTCCATCGCGTCCCCTTTCTCTCGCTCTTATTTAGCAAAAGCATAACAGGTAGATAGCTGTATACAGAACAGTTGTTCGTGTGTTTTCTATTGAGCTGTCCGCACGGCATGATATGGACCTGCGCACGAAATAGGGCGCCCCCGAAGGAGCGCCCTTGCATATCCCCTATGCAGCCAAGTTACGCGACCGGCTCGATCTTCTCGAGACCGCCCATGTAAGGACGCAGAACCTCGGGAATCGTGATGGTGCCGTCGGCGTTCTGGTAGTTCTCCAGAATGGCAGCCATGGTGCGGCCGGCCGGCAGGCCGGAACCGTTGAGCGTGTGCAGGTAGCGCGAACCCTTGAAGTTCTCGGGGTCGCGATACTTGATGTTGGCGCGGCGAGCCTGGAAGTCACCGCAGTTGGAGCAGGAGCTAATCTCCTTGTAGGCGTTGTAGCTCGGCAGCCAGACCTCAACGTCGTAGGTCTGACGGGCAGAGAAGCCCAAGTCGCCGGTGCACAGGCTAATCACGCGATACGGAAGGCCCAGCTGCTGCAGCAGGTACTCGGCCTCGGCGGTCATGCTCTCGAGCTCATCGTCGGACTCCTCCGGCTTAGCGAACTTGACCATCTCGACCTTGTCGAACTCGTGCTGACGGATGATGCCGCGGGTGTCGCGACCGGCGGAACCGGCCTCCTCGCGGAAGCAGGGGGTGAAGGCGGTGTAGCGGCGCGGCAGGGTGTCGGCATCGAGGACCTCGCCGGCGTGCAGGTTGGTAAGCACGACCTCGGCGGTGGGGATCAGGAAGTTGTCGCCCGAGACGTGATAGGCGTCGTCCTCGAACTTGGGCAGCTGGCCCGTGCCAAACATGGTCTGACGCTTGACGACGATAGGCGGCCACCACTCCTTGAAGCCACGGCTGGTGTGCGTATCGAGGAAGAAGTTGATGAGGGCACGCTCCAGGCGGGCACCGGCGCCACCGAGAACGGTGAAACGGCTGCCGGAGAGCTTGTTGCCGCGCTCGAAGTCAAGAATGTCGAGGTCGGTGCCCAGATCCCAGTGCGGCTTAAAGTCGAAGTCGAACTCGCGCGGGGTGCCCCAGCGGCGACGCTCGATGTTCTCGTCCTCGTCCTTGCCGTACGGCGTGGCCTCGCAAGGAATGTTGGGCAGGTGAGCCATGAAGTCGTACTGCTCCTGCTCGAGGGCAGTACGACGCTCGGCCAGACCGTCAATCTTCTCGTTGACGGCGCGCACGGCCTCCTTGGCGGCCTCGGCCTCCTCCTTCTTGCCCTCCTTCATCAGGGCGCCGATCTTCTTGGACTCGGCATTGCGCGTAGCCTGGAGTTCCTCGACCTCGGTGATGACGGCACGGCGCTCGTCGTCGAGCTCAAAGAACTTCTCGCGATCCCAAGACGTCTGGCGGTTAGCCATGGCGACATCGATGGCATCGGGATTCTCGCGAACAAACTTGATATCAAGCATTAGATCCTCCGGCGATATACATTCCATTTAGGTTGCAACCTTGTACATGTATGGGCAAGTATATACTTATGAGCGTTTACGACCCAACTCAACTACGCAAGAAGGCACCCAATGGACGCAGTTTTTTCCTTTTTGTTTGGCACCCGCACCGGTTTTGCCATCCTTTTCGCCGGCGGCATCCTGTTATTTGCGATTCTTGCCTTTGTAATGGAGAAGCGTACCCATAAGATGTACGTCGACCGCGGACCCAAGTCCGAGGATGAGGAAGACAGCTTCTGGGACTAACCTGCCAAAAAGGGACAGGTTTATTTTGGTCTGTTTTATCTGGGCAAACGCAAGCGCCCCGCAACTGGAATTGAGCCAGTTGCGGGGCGCTTTTCGCTAAAAGGACAAAACCGCAGAAAATACCTGCCAAAAATAAACCCGTCCTTTTTTTGGTCGGTTTTACTGGAGAGTTGCGTCGATTGCCTTGACCAGGGCGCTGCGCATGCCGGCGTCCTCGAGCGCAACGACGCCCTTGATGGTGGCACCACCGGGCGAGCATACGGCATCCTTCATCGCCGCAGGATGCTGGCCAGTTGCAAGCTGCAGCTTTGCCGTACCTAGCACCATCTGGCTCACAATGCGATAGGCATCGGCACGCGGGATACCGTGCTTGACCGCCGCATCGCCCAGGGCCTCGATTGCCATGGCGACAAATGCCGGAGCGCAACCACCCACCGTGCCTCCCACAAACAGCAGACTCGTATCGAGCTCGACCACCGCACCGAGTTTGCCAAGCAGATCAAGCACCACGGCGCTCTGCTCATCACTAAGCGTGGAAGCCTTCTCGCAAGCGATGACGCCCTCGCCCACCGAAACCGGTGTGTTGGGCACCGTCGAGATATGCGCGACGCCCGGCAGGACCTGCTCCCACTTGGCACTGTCCCAGGTCCAGGCAACCGACAGAACGACCTTTTTGGCAAGAGCATCCTTGAGCGGGGCGAATACCTTCTCGATCATGTACGGTTTGACCGCAGCGACCACGATATCGGATGCGGCGACAACCTCGGCGGCATCGTGGCAGGCGACCATGCCGCGCGCCTCGCAGCGCTCAACCAGTGCGTCGTAGCGACCCGCGCAGGCGCACATGTCGCTCGCAGCTACACCGGCAGCGATCCAGCCATCGGCCATAGCGCTCGCCATATTGCCAAAACCGACAAATCCAATCTTCATATCTCATAGTCCTTTCAGACACATTCCTCAAAACGAAAGGTATTGTCCCACGCCATTGTTTCGTATTGCCGACCTATTTGTGATACGGCTCGCCACGGCTGATCTTGCAGGCACGGTAAATCTGCTCTAGCAGCACCACACGCGCCAGGTTATGCGGCAAGGTAATGCGTCCAAAGCTGAGCATCTCGTCGGCGCGGGCGCGCACCTCATCACTCACGCCGTCCGAACCGCCGATTACAAAGGCAATGTCGCTGCTGCCTCGCAGCATAAGATCGTCGAGCCGCGCCGAGAGCTCCTCACTCGAACGCTCCTTGCCCTCGATAGCCAGCAGGATCACATGCGCCCGAGACGGCAATGCAGCAAGAATTGCCGCCCCCTCCTTGTCGCGCGCGGCATCCACGCCGCCCGCCTTAGCCGGGTCGATATCGGCCACCTCGCGGATATCCACCTTGGCATAGGCACCTAAGCGCTTGGTGTACTCAGCGCACGCGTCCTTCCAAAAGCGCTCCTTGAGCTTACCGACGCAAACGACGGTGTATTTCACGCGCGCCTACTCCTTCGAACCGTTTTGAACTTTGCCGGCGGTCAGCATCTGCTCGAACATCGAGGCCGACTGCGAGAAATCGCTCGGCAGTACGACCGTCGAAGTTTTACCCGTGCGAGCGAACTCCGTCATCATCTCGGACCACTGCGTAAACATGAACAGCTGGTTGGCCTCGTCGTTGCCGACGCCCGTCTCCTGGATGATCTCGAGTGAATCTTTGATGCCCAGCGCGATGGCCTTGCGCTGGTTGGCGATGCCCTCGCCCGCCTTTTCCATAGCCTCGGCCTCGGCGGTCGCCTCGGTGACGCGCTTGATACGGTCTGCCTCGGCGAGCTCCTGTGCCGCAGCGCGCTTGCGCTGGGCGGCGTTGATGTCGTTCATGGAGTTCTCGACCTCGGTCGGCAGTGCGATTTTGGTGATGAGCGTCGACACGAGGGTGAAGCCGTAGGCGGCCATCTGCTCGGAAACGGTAGCGTTGACATCCTTGGCGATGTCATCCTTCTTGGCAAAGACCTCATCGAGTGTGTAGACGGGAATCGAAGAGCGCAGGGCGTCGGTGATGAAGTCACGCATCTGGTCGACGGGCTCCTGCAGCATGTAGTAGCTCTTGTAGATACCCGAATCTGCCGGGCCGGCGCCCATGTCATAGCTCACGTGGTACTGAGCAGAGACCTCAAGGCCGATGGTCACGTTGTCCTGGGTCTTAACGTCGATGCCAAAACCGTTTTTCATGGTGCGCAGACTCACCGTGGCGGCCTTGCGGTCGATCACGGGCACCTTCATGTGGAAGCCCGCGTTGACGATGCGGTTAAACTTGCCCAGACGCTCGATGATCACGGCATGCTGTTGTTCAACGACATAGCAGGCGTTGGGAAGCAGCAGCAACAAAATAATGATGGGAAGCAGAAGGCTCGTAAGGGCGGCAATGATACCGGACAACAGCATGGTCTCTCCTCTGATAGGCACACGTTGGCACTAGGATACCCGCACGAAGCAGCAACGTGACATCAACAAGAGGCCCATAACAAAAAAGCTCCCATTGCTGGGAGCTCTTTCAATCAATGGTGCGGGCGAAAGGACGTCCGCGTATCCGCTTCGCGGATCCGCACCGGCTTCGGCCGCCTGCCGGCGTCCTCGCCAGCTCGCTAAAAACGCTCCGCGTTTTCTTTACGCTCGCTCCTTCACAGGTTCAAGTCCCTGTGATGGGCCCATAACAAAAAAGCCCCCATTGCTGGGAGCTCTTTCAATCAATGGTGCGGGCGAAAGGACTTGAACCTTCATGGGGTTGCCCCCATACGGACCTGAACCGTACGCGTCTGCCAATTCCGCCACGCCCGCGTGCAGGAATTAGAATAACGGAGCGCCACCACGAACGCAAGAACTATTTTTGAAAAAGTTTGCAGGCATTCTCCCAAGCGGCTTGCACGATTGTTTCGGCGTCCTCACCCGTGCGATCGACACGGTCGTTAACCAGCGCGTTTGCCGTAATGGAGATCATTGCGGGCTCGCATTCAAGACCGCGGATGGGCTCTGGAGCCATATACGGGCAATCCGTCTCGAACAAAATTCGATCGAGTGGGGTTGCCGCAAATGCCTCGCGCACGTCGTCGTTGCGCTTAAAGGTGGCCGCACCACCATAGGCGATATAGCAGCCCAGCTCCACAAAGCGCTCCATCGTGGCGCGGTCCTCGCCAAAACAGTGCAGCACACAACCGGCCTGGGGCACGCCCACCTCACGAAGCACGTTGTACGCATCAACGTGCGAGGTGCGCTCCTGGTCCGTGTCCTCGTGACGCAGATGCAGCTCCACCGGCACGTTACGGCACACGGCAAGCTCGAGCTGGCGCGCCATGCAGTCAATCTGCACGCTATGGGGTGCCGGCGCGATATCGTCGTCATAGTCCATGTGGTAGTCCAGGCCGATCTCGCCAATACCGGCGCATAAGGGGTCATCGAGTGCGGCAACGACCTGTGCGTGAACGTCGTCGGTATAGTCCGGCGCGCCATACGGATGCACGCCGGCAAGATACTTGATCTGAGGGATATCCTGCATCGGCAGAATTTCGCGCACGAGCCAGTCGCTATAGTCCGTCACGCTGCGTTTGTCAGCGATGGGGTCGAACATCGTCACCAACAGGTCGACGCCCGCGGCTTTGGCGCGCACGAGCGTCTCGGGCACTTCTTTGCCCCAAAACGAAAGCAGATGCGCATGCGTGTCGGCAAGCGGCGCCAAGGGCACGGGACAAGCAACCGTCTTCTTTTTCTTGGTAAACGTCACGCGTTCGGCATTAGGCGTCATGGGAAAGCTCCTGTGCCAGGTGGACAAAATCGGCAACATCAAGCGTCTCGGCGCGCGTGGTAGGTGCGATACCGCAGGCCTCAAAGGCGGCGTCGAGCGCGTCCTTGGCAAAGCCGTTGGCGCTCATGGAGTTGCGAATCGTCTTGCGGCGCTGAGCAAACGCAGCGTCGATCACACGGGCCACAAACTCGCGGTCGATGTCCTCGGGTACCACTCCGTCAACGCGATCGATGCGCACTACGGCAGAATCCACATGCGGCGCCGGCATAAAGCAGCGCGGCGGCACCTCAAAGCGCCTCGTCACCTGCGCATACAGGCCGAGCTTTGCCGTGTAGCCGCCATAGGTCTTGTTGCCCGGCGTTGCGGCAATACGATCGGCAACTTCCTTTTGCACCATGACGACGGCGCGCTTGAGCGCGGGCATCGTCTGGAAGAATTGAAGGATGATCGTCGCCGCCACGTTATAGGGCAGATTCGCGACAAACACCGTGGGTTCACCACCGGCGACCTGCTCAATCTGCTCCGGCGTCACCTTGAGCGCATCGCCCACGATAAAGCGGAAGTTGGCATAGTCGGCGGCATGGGCGTCAAGCACCGGCTCAAGCTCGGGATCGGCCTCGATCGATGTGACGCACGCCGCCTCCTGCAGCAGGGCCAACGTCAGCGTGCCGCAACCCGGGCCGACCTCAAGCACGCGCTCATCGCCCGCAATTTCAGCGAGCTCACAGATACGTTCGATCACATGGTTGTCGATCAGGAAGTTTTGGCCCAGGCGATGCTTGGTCGCAAGGCCAAACTCCTCTAGCAGCTCCCTAGTTGCCGTGGGGTTTGCCAAAGGCGAAGTTGTCATAGTTGCCTCCTTAGCATGGTGGCGGCGTCTTGAAACAAAAGGGCATGGACCGTTGCGGCCATGCCCTTACATCTAAACAGCAAATTGCCGATATGGCGCGCAGCGGCTTAGCCCAGACGCGGGAACAGCGGCTCGCCCTTCTCGACGGGCTGACCACCGGCAAGCAGGCCCCAAGCGCAAATGCCCTTGAGGTCGTCGCTCGCGGCCTCGTCCTCGCAGGACAGGCGACGCAGGGCCTCGGCAGAAGTCTGGGGCATGAGCGGCATCAGCAGGTGAGCGGCAATGCGGATGGCCTCGAGCAGGTTGTAGATCACAAATGCCAGCTCGTCAGCCTTGGCCTCGCCCTTGGCAAGCGCCCAAGGCTCGGAGTCCTCGATGTAGTGGTTGGCAGCGTGGATGAGCTCCATGACCTCGTCCTTGGCTCCGCCGTAATCGAGCACGTCCATCTTGGCCATGTAGCGATCGACCAGGCCGTCGGCGATCTTTGCCAGCGGGTTGTCGAACGCGTCGAACGATGCGGGCTTGGCGGGCGCGCAACCGTCAAAGTACTTGCCGCTCATGTTGAGCGAACGCGAGATGAGGTTGCCCCAGCTGTTGGCCAGGTCGGCGTTGTAGACCTGCTCCATGCGCTCGAAGCTGATGGCGCCGTCGGTGCCGGGCACCACGTCGGTCATAAAGTAGTAGCGATAGCCCTCGACGCCCAGCATGTCGATAACGTCCTGCGGAGCGATAGCGTTGCCGCGGCTCTTGGACATCTTCTCGGCCTTGCCGGTCTCGGCATTGCGCACGGTCAGGAAGCCGTGGGCAAAGACGTGCTCGGGCAGGGCCTCGCCGATGGCCATGAGCATGGCCGGCCAAATAACGCAGTGGAAGCGGATGATATCCTTACCCACAATATGGAACTGCGCAGGCCAGCGATAGGCCAGCTCGGCGCGGGCCTCGTCGGTATCGACACCGTAGCCGACGGCCGTCATATAGTTGAGCAGCGCGTCGAACCACACGTAGGTCACGTGGCCCTCGTCGAACGGAACCTGAATGCCCCAGTCAAAGCTCGTACGGCTCACGGAAAGGTCGTTGAGGCCGCCTTCGACAAAGCTGCGCACCTCGTTCATGCGGAACGCGGGCTCGACAAAATCGGGGTGCTCGTCATAGAGCTTGAGCAGCTTGTCCTGGAACGCAGAGAGCTTAAAGAAGTAGGACTCCTCCTGCACGCGCTCGAGCGGACGGTGGCAATCGGGGCACAGGTGCTGGCCGACGCTGCCGTACTCCTCGTCGCCCTTCTGGACCTGCGTATCGGTGAAGTAGGTCTCGTCAGGCACGCAGTACCAACCATCGTAGCTGCCCTTATACAGGTAGCCGGACTCCTTCATGCGCTCCCACAGATACTGCACCGCATGGTGCTGGCGCGGCTCGGTGGTGCGGATGAAGTCGTCGTTGGAAATCTCGAGCTTGCTCCACAGCTCCTTGAAGTGCGGAGCCTGGCTGTCGGTCCACTCCTGCGGCGTCATGTTGTGCTTGGCTGCAGCCTCGGCGACCTTCTCGCCGTGCTCGTCCATGCCAGTCAGGAACTTGACGTTATAGCCGGCAGAGCGACGATAGCGAGCCTGGACGTCGGCGATGATGGTGGAATAAGCCGTGCCCAGGTGCGGATCGGCGTTGACGTAGTAGATGGGCGTCGTGATAAAGAACGAAGGCTTGCTTTGATCCATGGGGTTTGTCCTCCAGAAAAACGTTGCATACAGGGGATGATTCTAGCGCAAGGGCTGGATATCCTCCATCTATTGCATATTGAGCACCATGGCATAGACATCACGCTTGCGGCGCGAATACTTCTGAGACAGGCGCTTTGCCACCGCGGAGGCGGGCTCCCCCTCCTCGAGCGCGGCGCGAATGTCCTCGCGTAGGGCTTCGTCGGGGTCTGCCGCTGCGGCTCCAACCGGCGCGATACCGGCCTCCTCGTCCTCACTCGGCGGCGCGATGACCAGCGCGATCTCGCCCTTTACCTCGCCACGGGCACGCAGCTCCTCGGTTAGCTGGGCGGCAGATCCACGCAAGACTTCCTCGTGCAGTTTGGTAAGCTCGCGGCAGACGGCAATATCGCGCTGGGGAAAGACCTCGGCCACGGCCTCGAGCGTCGCGACGATGCGATGTGGAGACTCGTAGAAGATGAGCGCGCCGGGGACGACGGCAAGGCGCTGCAGTCGGCGCACGCGGTCGCCGTGCTTGCGACCCAAAAAGCCTTCGAAGAAGAAATGCTCGCAGGGAATACCGGACGATACGAGCGCCGTGACGCAAGCAGATGGGCCGGGAATAACCTCGACAGGCACATCCGCCTCGCGCGCCGCCTCGACCAGCGCCTGGCCGGGATCAGACACACTCGGCATACCGGCGTCTGAGGCAAAGGCGAGGGTCTCCCCCGCCAGCAGACGGTCGACCAGGCCGGCGGCGCGACTTGCGATCACGTTCTCGTCGCAACGAACGAGCGGCTTGGAGATGCCTAGGTGCATCAGCAACTTTGAGGTCACACGCGTGTCCTCGCAGCAGACGGCGTCGGCGGCGGCAAATGCCTCGCCGACGCGCGGAGACAGGTCGCCCAGGTTACCGATGGGCGTACCGACTACATAGAGTTTGCCCGTGCGGGCGCTGTTTTGCGTCATATCAACCTATTCAATCATGCCGCGCTCGAGCGTGCCGAGCGCCGCGCGGGCGTCCCATGCTGCAATACGCTTCTCGGTCTTCCACGTTTGGAAGAACCAGCCAGCCGCCGGCGCAAACGATGCCAGCTGGTTGGCGATAAACACACGCTCGTAGGCATTACGGCCCTCGGGCGTAACCGACGAGTTGGCAAAAATCGCCGCACCCGACCATTCACCAACCAAAACGGGGAATCCGGCCGAGATTGCCTCCTTGAGCTCACGCTTGTTGCGCGAAATCGCCGTCGTCAGACCGCGGGGGCTCGTGATGTCGAGCGCATACTCGTCGCGGTAATGGTACAGGTGAAGGTCCATGTAGACGTTCTTATACTTGGCGCCGCGCATAAAGTGCTTCCACTCGCCAGGGTGTCCCGAAGAGGAAAAGACGACGATCTTGTCCTCGGGCATATACGAACGAACGAGCTCGTACGCGTCACGATAGAAGTTGCGCAGGTAGTGCGCCGGAATACCGTCCGTCATGGTAAAGAGGCTCTTGCGTACGCTCATCTGCGGCGTATCCAACAGCTCGATGCCCAGCAGGCTCTCGGCCTCACCATAGCGATCGGCCAGGCGCTCGAGCACATCGAGCGCAACGTGACGGCCGTTAGTGGACGAATGCCACTCGGCAACAGCCTCTGGCGTGGCGGGCGAATCGTTGGAATCGCCCTGGCCACCGGGCACAGTTGCTAGATCAAGCAGCACGCGGATGTCGTACTTGGCAGCCCACTCAATTGCACGGTCGATGTAGTCGACAACCGAGATGTAGGACGCATCGGACTCCTGCGAGCCAAAGGCATACCAGGGCACCGGCAGACGCACGGCATTGAGACCGATCTGCGCCATGCGACGGAAATCGTCCTCGCTCACAAACGTCTCGTAATGACGGCGCATGCACTCGTTATAGGCGGCGGTGCCCATGGCCTCCTGCAGCTCGGCCGCGTTGGATGCACCGGTCGCCGCGTATAGCGACGGGGTCACCCAAGGCTCGGGAATAAACCAGCCAGAGAGATTAACGCCGAGTATCCTCTCCATCACTGCCCCCTTTTGAATCATACGGGCTAAGCCCGCATCGCTCTTGCATGACATATCTATCGATTTGAGTATACCCGCGCATGCAGACAGGCGACCGAACGGTCTACAAAGTGGCGCAAAAGTGGGAGGAATGTCTGGGACAGGTGGGCACGAGCTGGTGCGCCGAGATGTGCGCGCACGTCGGAAGTAAGCGCCGGAAAGCGCATCCCGTTTTTCGCAAAAGACTGGGATGCATTTTCCGTTCGAGGCCTCAATCGGAAAATGCATCCCGTTCTGAGCGCGAGATCTGGGACGCAGTTTCCGCCAAAGGCCGCAAAAGGAAAGCACGTCCCATTCTGACGCCGGATTCCGGGTCGCGCTTTCCCAAGCGACATCAAAGCGGAAAACGCATCCCACTCTGAAGCCAAATTCCGGGACGCAATTTCCGCAGAGCCCTCGATAAAAGAAAAGGACCCCTTTGCAGAGGTCCTAGTCAATTCAAGGTGGCGGGGAAGGGAATCGAACCCCTGACACGAGGATTTTCAGTCCTCTGCTCTACCAACTGAGCTACCCAGCCATTTGAGTTGTGCCTTGTTTCAAGGCTTGATTAGTATAACCAAGGACGCGTTCCGGTCAACCGAGAATTTTAAAAAAGTTTTTGAGCACAGCCTCGGTTCTATAAATCGGCACGTCAGAGGCATCAGCCGGCAGCAAGAAGTTTTTCACTCAGAGCCGCACGGGCAAACTCACTTGGCGTCATCCCCTCGGCAGCCGCCCGTCGACGAATGGCCTCCTTCATTCCCAGAGGAATCTTGACCGACAGCGTTGCCGTCCCCTCACCTGAGAGCGGGGGCCGTCCATGCACGATCCCACCAACGGTGTGTTCGCCATCCGGAAACTCTCCGCGCTCGTACGACTCGCACCACGCGTCAATCATTTCATCCGTTACAACCTGACCATTAGCGGCCGTATACGTCTTGCCCATCATCGACCCCTTTGCCGAGCCTGTTCAATCTCCTGCCAAAATTTCTTCTGGACTGGAGACAAGGCATGAATGATAAGCCACCCACGGACAAGCTCGACCGCGACAAGCTCCACGCTTCGTCCGTCTGGGAGCCATCCAATCGCAAGCCATCTCGGCGGCTCGTCCTTCGACTCGCGACGAATGCACTCAGTAACCGCAAGCCAAGCGCTAAGCACCTGCTTTTCCGTCAGGTGCTTTTTAGCGTTGGGGTGAATCTCAACATCCATGCATCTTCTCCTCCATCTTACCCAATTTCGTATGACGAAAGTCCACTGTCGCCAATTCTTAAGCCGGCACGCGTTGGAGAGCAGGGGTCGAAACAATGATTGAAGGACGCTCTAGTACGGCCCAGGCGCCGGGGCAGGAGCACATACGCCAAGGGCGGACGTTTTCGTAGCGCGCGAGGATATTGCCGTCGCGATCGATGAAGGCGATGTCGATGGGATAGGCCATAAAACACGTATGGACCGAAGAGCAGCGTGGAAACGCCATGACGAGCGGCAGGCCGTTGGCGGCAACCGGACGCCGTCCCAGCATGCCGCGCAGGCGCACGACAAACGACTCCGCCACCACAAACTCGGCCGGCGTCCAACCCAGCCTATTGAGTGCCCGCGCGTAGGCGATGTAGGACGAGACCGCGGTCACATGACCACCCCCGGACGCCATGGATCGACCGTCACCGCACGCTCGTGCGACAACGTTGTCGGCGCCCCCAGCGGAACGCCAGCGATGCTGAGAGAAGTCGGCCACGGCTCATAGTGCATGGTGCAGGTGTAGGTCCTAAACGTACCGGATAGGGAGAGCAGGCCACCATCCGATGCCTTCGCGCCTTGCTCGCTCGACACTTCGATCTGTAAGTCATAGCCTTCCATGGCATTCAGAATTTGAGTCTGAACCGTCGCCGAGGCATCGGCAGAGCTTTCGTCGCCCTCCCCCTCCGACGCCACGGCATGCGCTAGCACGATGTCGGGCACCACGCGGTCGAAGCGCGCGACAGCGCTGGCAAAGATCATGACGTTGTACACAATGAGTGCCAGCACCAGCAAAACGGGCGTAACCACTGCCATCTCCACCGTCGCTTGGGCGCGCTCCTCGCGCAGACGCATGCGGATACTCATTACGACCCACCGCCCAGAGCGCCAACCAGCGTGGCGACATCGACGGTGAGCGGGATGGAGCCGCCGCCGGGCAGAGGAATCTCCGCAAGTGTGAACACCGTACCGTTAATGGTGCGTTCGACTTGATATTCCAACGCCTCGCAAAGCGCCTTGGGATCGGTCACGCCCAACGGAATACTTCGCAGTTTGTCTTGCGCTTGAGAGAGACCCGCAATGTCAGACCCCGGACTCTTAATGATATTGGCGGAATCGGTCAGCACCGGCTTTCGCAGGCGCAAGTCGCACGGTTCCAAACCCAGCGCCGCCACGGACGCCGAAACGGTATCGCCGAGCCACGATGCGATGGAGCCCAACGCGCCGCTGCCCCCTCCTAGGCCTTTAATCATCTCGTCCATAAGTTCGTCGGCTGAGCCTTGGATATCACCGTATCCCACGAGTAGCCGTCCCCAAACATCCATGACGCCGTCGAGCACGCCGGCAACGCCGCCCGAGCGTTCCTTCAATGTCGAGAAAAATCGCGAAAGCACGTTGTTTTGCGCCGTCGCCTCATCGGGCGCCAGCACCGCGGCAGAGATAGCACCGCGATCGCCAAGCCTGACTGCCGCGTTAAACGAGGAGTTAAGTTGATCGGGGCTGGTAATGTCACCCGAAACTGCAAAGGCGACCACGCCGTTGCGACCAGGTGGGGCGATACGCGGGCGCTCGCCGGAAAGCGCTTTAATGGCCTGGTCAAACGCATTGCCCGCACGGTCGGCCTCATCCTCGGTCTGACGCTCAAGTTCGAGTTCTTTGTTGCGGCATTCGACGTAGTCTTCCAGAGCCTCTTTGAACTTATCGAAGTGGTACTCGAAGCCCCTTTCGACAGAAGTCGTTGCAATCGCAACGTACCCTAAAGACGACACACCGAAATGGCATTCGCTACACGTTTCGTGACCGTCAAAATCTGCGACGGATGCCAGCCCACCCGGCTTTCCTTTTTTGTAATTTGGACAGTCAGTCCCATAATGCAAATAGGTAACTTTATCTACTTCACTCGTGGGCCAACGTGCATCGGTATAGAGTTCAGTCGTCCGCGCCTCATCTGGATTTCGCGGAAGGAAAGGGATGCGGGCGGAAACTTTGCCGTCCTTTTCAGTTATATATGCCCGCTCGACTTCTTCGCTCGCATACGCGAAGAACACCTTTCGTGCAGCAGAATCTGCCTGTTTTTCCGGACCTTCGCCAAGCGGCTTCTCATTTGCCAGGCGCTGGCGATAGTAGGCCTTCGCGCGATCGAGCGCCACTTGCGGCTCCCACGTAACGCTCGAAGCGTAATGTGGATTTTGAGCACCAGAGAGATCCGCTAGGCTTTTCGCACGCTCCCACATGCAAGAACAGCTGCTGACCGAGCCCTTGTCCGACCCGCCACAATCCGCCAGCCAAGCGCGCTCTTTAGCCTTCGCCGTGTCCTCAGAAGCCTTCCGCAGCTCCTCGGCCGCACGCTCTAAATCATCTGAAGTGTCTTTAATGGTATCGGTTGAGATCTCTGACCCTTTGAGCGCAGCGAAGTCCGACTCGGATGTCCTGGGCACGGCAAGCGCCGTACCGGTATAGGTCACACTATCGGTATCCTGCGCCGACACCGCCTGCGTGGCACGCGCGGCGATCAGATACGGCAGAGCCGTCTCGATTTTCTGTAAGCCTTCCGATGCGCTTTTGGCAAACTTGTTGCGCGTTTTAATGATTTCAATCCCGGTGTCGACCATATTGCCGGCAACTGGCTCGGCACCCGGGATGAGGATGGCGACCAGTCCCGTCCCGATCGTGGCAAACCCCGCCAGCCCCAGACTCAAGATGCTCGCATCCACCACCGTCGCAGCCGTATGGTAGGACGACACCACATTGGCGCCTGCCAGCGCGCCGCTATCGGCAGCCACCTGGGTATCCCCAGCACGCGACATGCTCCATATCGCCGCGGTCGACGAAAACAGCAACGTGAGCACCACTAGGATGACCACGGCAGAGGAAAGCGTGGTGTAGGCACCGTCTTCGATAAACAGGTCGATACCGGCTCGACCCATAAAGCCGCCTCGCTTGCGATGGCAGCTCGGACGGCGCGTCAAAACGCGTCTAGACCAGAAACGCTTAATCCCATGCAGCAATCCACGAACCATAATCTCCCTCCAGCCATTCGGGACGTGATTGATACGAGACATCGACCTTGAGCTCAACGTAGCCGCCCTCGGCGGTACCACCCATAGCCTGCGCAAACGCACCGATCACAGGTAACGGCTTGACCTCGCCGGAAACGGACACGGACGAGACGCCACCCGCATCGGCCCGACCAAGCTCGATATCCCACGACAACGGCCCGCCGGCATGAAAGATCGAAACGTTGGGCACTGCGGCAAGCCGGCGGCGGGTGAACTCCTTAAGATCGTCGTCCTCCGCCGTCGTCGTGGTCATGAGCCGCGCGGTCTCGGCAGCGGCAGACTCCATGACCGCGCGCGTATAGAGCAGGCACACCGGTTGCAGTGCGAGAAGGATGAGCATCAGAAACGTCGGCAGCAAAAAAGCGGCCTCGACCGTAGACTGCGCCCGGTCCTCGCGCGCGATATCAATACAACGCGATGTCCTTAGCACCCGCAGCGGCGTCGATAACCGACGTCGAGGCAACGCCATGGGATGCCGCCCGCTCGACCAGCGCCGCCAAGCGCCCGTCGGCACCGGCACGCCAAAGCCCCGCGATCGCCAGCACGATGGAAAGCAGCGCCACCGTGACGATGGCGTATTCGACCGTCGCCTGGGCAGATTCCTCGCGCAGGACGTCATGCATTTCACGACCCCTCCTTTGAGTTCGATGCCTGCGGGCTCAGGCGGATCACGCGCAGGCGGCACGAGGCATCGCCGGCATCCGCGGCAACCGTCACCATATCGACCCAGCCGCGCCCATCGCGCACAATGGCGCCCCATACGTTGCCCTTAATATCGAGATAGCCGCTCAGGGCGAGCTGGGCCGTTGGCACCTCGCGGTAGGCGCGTAACATATCCGCCGCTGCCTCGGTCATCGGTCGGTCCTCGGACCATGCAAGCCGGACCGCAATCGCGTTGTCCTCAGGTGAATCCGTCGCAGTGCCAGACCGCTTGTCGAGCGTCCGCAGAAAGGCTTGCGCCGTGACAGCGACATCCGAATCGTCCGCATCTCGCATCTCATCTTTTTGAGACGCCACCGCCGAATCTGAGCCCGAATCGAAGGCGGCCCCAGGACGCTGCTGCCGCGCGGCGTTAAGCCCCCAAAGCACCGCCGCTATCGCCACGGTCAGGCAAGCAAACACCAGCAGCACCCCGATGGGGCGCTCGCCCTCTACAGGCTGTTGATGCCCTCGCTGATAGCGTTCCATAGATCTTGGACCTTGCCCTTAAATGCGACAATGGCAATGATGGCGATCACCACGAGCACGCCGACCAAGATGGCGTATTCGGTGGTGCCCTGCGCACTCTCCTCCTGCAGTAGCTCCCCGGCATGCTGGCGAGCGCGAATTGACTGGCAAACAGCCCAGCTCCAGACCTTGCCAGCAACGTCAGTCATCGTGTTCATGTATTCCTCCCTACATCATCCCGCCTGCTCCCAACAGCGGGCCCAATATGGACAGAAGCAACGCCGGCAAGATGAGTGTGCCGGTGGGAATCAGCAGCTTGATGGGCGCACGCTCGATCTCGCGCTCGACCGCGGCGCGATGAGCCGCACGGATCTCGCGACTTTGAGCGGCCAGTGTCTCGGCAAGTGGGGCACCCAGGGCGAGCGCCTGTCCCACCGTGATGGCAAAGGTCTCGAGCGCTCGCACGTCCAGGTCGCGCGCGGCGGCCAACAACTCGTCCTCACGCGTGCCCACGCCCACCTGCCACGCCATGCAGGCCCGCTCAAGTCGAAGAGCCAGCACTGACCGGCGGTTGGCGCAGAAAATCTCAAGCGCCGCATCAAACGAAAGACCGGCCGAAAGACCCAAGCGCACAACATCGATCATCTCGGACACTTCGCCGAGCGACACTCGCGCCGGGCCGCCCGCTCCAACCGCGCCCTTCATTCGCGCGGTCAGAGCATCGACCACCGAGCGACCCGCGGCAGCGACCAGCACCGCCTCGCGCTTGCAGGCCTCTGCGATCTTGCGTGCATCCGCCCGATCCAAACCCGTCGCGACAAATACACTCAGAGCGCACAGGCAAGCCGCAACTGCAACCGGGGCGCTCATAGCTCCACCCGCATAATGCGCCTGATAACCACCAGGGCAACGGCGTTGAGGGCAAGACCCAGCACCACAGCGCCCGCGCCGGCAGGCGTCGCAAGACCGCGACGAAAATCTGCCGAAAGCAGCGCCAACACCGCGCACATGCCCGTCGGCATCGCCGCGACCATATGCGCAGACATGCGGGCCTGCGACGTCTTAACATCTAGGCGGCGCTTGAGCTCAATGCGCTCCCCCACCATGCTCGACGCCTCGGACAGTAAGTCGGCAAGCGGAGCGCCGGTGCGCTGTGACACCTTAAGCGCCAAGGTCACAAGCGAAAGACCGGGGGCGTCGATGCGCACGAGCAAGTCATCGAGCGCGTCGGTCGCCGAGATGCCGCAATCGATCGCCGCCGCCACCCGCAAAAACTCGGTATGCACCGGTTCTTGCGCATGAGCGCCCACAAAGCGCATGCCCTGGGCCAGCGAATGTCCCGAGGCAAGCGACATGGAAAGTGCGGTAAACGCCTCGGGCATGGCCTCTTCTGCATCGTGTTGCTCGCGCCGGCTCTCAAAGCCATCCCGAGCGGCGCCAACGGCAAACGGAGCAACAAGTCCCAAGGCAAATCCGAGGGGCGATAACGACACCATCGTTAGCAAAACGCAGCAGACACCGCTCGATAGCAGCAGAAACGCCAAACGCCCCGAAGCATCCTCGATCGCGAGGCCAAGGCGACGCGCCGGAGCCAGCGATGCCCACGAACGGGCGATCTTTTTCAGCGGATCGTTTTCCACCAGCTCACGCGGCAGCTTCTCTGCCACCGTCTCGAGCGCCTGACGCGCCAGCTCCGCCGGCGGTACCTGCGGCACACGAGGTTCCGCCCCGCACGCCGTCGCAACAGAAAACCCTGCCAAACCCCCTACGACGAGGGGCACAGCGACCTCCATTCGTCCACCTCCTCTTGTGTGAGCGTCCCCGACCGCAGGCCTTCTGCGATAAACGGCGGCTCGCGGTCAAGCGCCCAGGTGCGCTCGGCGGCATCGAAAGTCACATAGCGCTCGAGCTCTACGCCGCCCGACGCGGCGCGACGCACCCCCGAATACGAGGAGACGAAGCGCCTGCCATCGGCGTGGCGCTCGGACATCACGATGCCGTCGAGCGCCATGGCAATCTGCTCCTCGATGAGCTCGCTCGGCAGATCGATGCCATAACGTGCAAGCAACGTCAGACGCACCACGGTCTCCTGTTCTGAACCCGCATGAAGTGTGGTGAGCGACCCGTCGTGGCCCGTATTCATGGCCTGCAACATGTCGCAGCACTCGGCACCGCGCACCTCGCCCACCACGATGCGGTCGGGGCGCATGCGCAGGGCATTGGTCACCAGGTCGCGGATCGTCACCGCGCCCTCGCCCTCAATTGAAGCCTCGCGCGCCTCTAGGCGCACCACGTGCGGATGATGCGCAAACTTGAGCTCGGCAGAGTCCTCGATCGTCACGATGCGCTCGCCGGTGGAAATCTCGCATGACAGCGCGTTGAGCAGGGTGGTCTTACCAGATCCCGTGCCTCCCGCAACCGCCAGGTCCTGTCGCAGCGACACCGCGCACGACAGCAGCTGCGCATACCAAAGCGGCAGTGACCCCAGCCCCACAAGCTCGTCCAGCGAGCAGATGCGGTCCGAGAACTTTCGGATGGTGAGAATCGGTCCGTCAATCGCCACAGGCGGAATCACCGCGTTGACGCGATAGCCCGTTTTAAGGCGAGCGTTGACGATGGGGCTGCGCTCGTCGATACGGCGGCCAAGTGGCGAGATGATGCGGTCGATAAGCACACGGATCTGCTCATCATCCTCAAACGCATGCTCGATAGGGTACAAGACGCCGCCGCGTTCAAAGAAGGCCGAGCGGCAGCCGTTGATCATGATCTCGGTAACGGTGTCGTCCTCGATGAGCGGCTGCAACGGCCCCAGGCCCACCACGTCATCCAAAATCTCGTCGATGATGGTCTCGCGTTCGGACGTCGCGAGATCGGTCGGTTCCTCAACATTGAGCGCCGCCTCCACCGCGGGACGCAATTCCGAGCGGGCAAGCGCCGGGTCGATATAGGCGCTGATACGCGCCACTTCGTCGTAACCCATGCGGTCCATCACAGCGCGCTTGGTGCGTCGTTTCACCGCGCGACGACGCCCCGCATCTACAGGCGCTGCAGCCGCTGCAGCGCCGGCAGCCTTAATCCTCGTTTGCAGGCTCATCGCTGATCACCCTCGCGCGACC
The DNA here is from genome assembly GCA_902469555.1 of uncultured Collinsella sp. Classification (GTDB taxonomy): domain Bacteria; phylum Actinomycetota; class Coriobacteriia; order Coriobacteriales; family Coriobacteriaceae; genus Collinsella. Next base: position 19,393 of record CABRDB010000004.1, read on the forward strand.
AGGGAAGGCGGATACGCGGGCGTTCGGTGCGCGTTGCACGGTCGGCGACCATATCGCTCCAAGGGCCGACGGCGCACCCCAGTTCCACGAGCATCTCGCGCGTGGCCTCGCGCACGCTGGTCGCGAAAGCGCTCGTCTGACCCACTGCCTCGTCAGCGCGCCCAAACGCCATGAGCGCGGCGAGATCCTGCCCGCCATCGGCGATACGAATCTTGGAGCTCAACGCACAGGCAATCTCAAAGCGCATGGCGACGTCCTCGTCTGCCCCGCGCGCACCGAACCGGTTGAACACGGCGCTCATGCGCGTGCGCGGCACACCTACTCGACTTGCCAGTTCAATGACGCGCGATGCCGATGTCGCGGACGACACCGCCGCATCGCCAACGACCAGGCAACGGTCGCTCGCCGCCACCGCAGCCGCCACGGCGTCGCCCCAAAAGACCGAGGTATCGATAAAGACCACGTCGGATTCGCGACGCAGGACATCAAGCAATAGCTCCACCGGACGTGCCATGAGCTCGGCTTGCTCGGGCGCCGCGACGGGACCCCAGAGCGTAACGCCCGGCGCCACGCGCATCGATGTGGCTACGATATCCGGCTCGGTGAGCGCGCCCGCCGCCGACGGCTCGATAAGTGCCGCCATATCGCGCGGAGCATCGACGCCTAACAAGTCGTAAAGGTTTCCAAACATCAGGTCCAGGTCGAGCACGGCGGCACGCAAGCCCAACAGCGACGATATGTGTGCCATGGTGGCAACGATCGTCGACTTGCCGCAACCGCCCGAACCCGAAATGGCGCAGATGACCGGAGCTCGATGCTGCGGAGCGGCAGCGTCTGCCGGCGGCATCGGAGGCGGCGGGGCGGGCGTCGGCGACAGCGTCCCCGTCTCCCCCGCCGCAACCACACGCTGCGTCCAAGCCGGCATGGCAGCTTGTTCGGTCTGCAAGGCAGGCTCGTTCTGTGCAATCTGCTCATGCTGCATCAGCGACAACTCGCCGCACCCGGCAAAGCCCTCAACTTCGTCGAGTTCATCCGCCAGATTCACGCCGTGCACGTATCCCATATCTACAGCCGGGGAGTCGCCAGCATGCTGTGCCGGCCCTCCAGCGTCATCGTATACAAGGGGGTTCCGGGGGCGCCGACCATGCTCGGCTTCCGCTTTTCCATAATCATCAACACGCGGGCCTCTTGTAGCGCGAGGCGCCCCGGGTTCCCTATCAACAAAAGCATCGGGCTCAATCGTCATGCGCCGATCGGAATCAACCGCTCCCTCGCCCGCGCGCCCGTTGCCGCATATGCTGTGCGCAGCGATGACCTCGGTCGCCCCCGCGCGAAACAGTCCCTCGATATCCGACGGATCGAGCGCTTCTATCAACACGACCACGCGACTCACGCGGCCTTCGGCCGTCAGGCGCGCAACAGTCTTGCGCACATCTTCGGTATCAAACAGAGACGCCGCGATGATGGCAGCCCCGCGGCGCGACGGAAACGCCCGCGCCATGGAAATCAGCCCGTCCAGGTCACCCACGCGAAGCACCTGTGCACCCGCATCACGGCCCTCGACTTCCCGCTGCAACAGCCCGTAATCGCCGCACGCGCAGCACGCAAGCCAGATCGCCTTCATCACTCGTCGCCTCCGCTCTTTTTGCCGCGCGCCGTGGCGGGAATCGTCAAGCTGACCGTTCCCTTGCCCGAGGCTCCCAGCAGTTCCTTGACGTCTTCGGGGTCAGCCGCCAGCGTCACCCATTCGATCTTGCCCTCGCGCGTGGCACCGGAATCCTCACTGGTATCGATCACGTGCGCGCCGCACAGTCGATCGGTTACGCCGTCTTTTTGCACATACACATCCACGTAGCTGCCCACGCCTGTAGCACCGCCGACCGAGTGCTCGGCATCGACCGCCACCGAAACGGCAACCTTGCCCTTAGGCACCTCGAGCTTGTGGCTCTCGGCCTTGGTGTAGACATTGCAGATCACGGCGTTTTTGGGAATACGCGAAGTCGTCACGTCGCCGCGCACCTGGCGCAGCTCGGTCGCCGCGTCACGCGGCAACAGGCTCGTCAGCCATTCCTGGGTTATGACATTGGTCTCATCGAGGGTCTCGCCCACATCGATATCGCGCGCCGCGACGCATACCTCGACGCGATCGCCACCGTACTTGGCCAAGGTCTCAGCCTGGACCCGTTCGGCTTGCGAGCGGATCGACGAGCCGTAAACCATGCAGAGCAGAGCAGCGAGCACGCCCGCGACCAGACTGATGGCGATGCGCTTGCTCTTGTTCACGGCCGCTCCTCTCATGGCAGTGCCGGGCGAATGCCCGTACCACCATTGTCTGGGCGGTCAGAGTGCAAAGCGGCGCAATCGCGATCTTGGTTTTCGATGTCAAACCAATCGCTGACCAAAAGCTGACCAGCCCGTCAAGCTCATGGCAAGGTTTTGGTCAGCACGTCAGCAAGCTGCATGTTTCGAGGCTTTTCCGCAGCAAAAAAAGCCGTCTCCCGAACAGTTGGGAGACGGCTGTCATAGGAAAAATCAATTACAGATGGACATCGGGATCGAGCATTTGAGCGCTCACGCGCATGGATGACGCCAGGTTTTGGAACGTTTCCAGACGCAGGCTGTCAATCTGCCCGGCGTCCTCGGCCTCGCGAACGGCGCAACCCGGCTCATGGGTATGTGTGCAATCGCCAAACCGGCACGCGCGCGATGTCTCGACAATCTCGGGGAAGGCGCGCGCCAGACCCCGCTCGTGACCCACGAGCGGTAGGCTGCGCAGGCCCGGGGCATCGGCGATCACGCCG
>CABRDB010000005.1 GCA_902469555.1 uncultured Collinsella sp.
CTATCCCCTTGTACTGGCAGAGCTTCCTGAAGATCTCCCCAAGGTCGGACCTTATTTGGTTGTAGATGACTTTGCGCCTATACTTCGGCGTGAACACGACGTGGTACTTGCACATCCACTTCGTGTGCGACAGGCTGTAGGCCTTCTGGGCCATACGCCACCACCGCCCTCTCGACTCGGATTCCTTGCGGCCTGAACAATCGCAAGTGTCCGGCGAGGGGGCGGCTTTGTAAAGCCGTTTGGCCCCACCCGCATAGCGGGTGGTTTCTGATGCGGCGCGCTGCGCGCCCCGCACAGGCTAAAGCCTGTAATAAAGGGATAGGGCCACGCGGCCCTATCCCTTTTTGCCAGCTATGGCAGCTTGTGCGCTACTCGCGGCACAGGTGCACGGCGAAACCGGCGAACTCGCGCTTAAAGTACACGAGCTTGGTACCACCGTCGGGCAGCAGCGCGCGCGACTCTTCGTTGACCTCGAGCCCGCGCTCGGCAAACCACTTCTCAGCTGCATCGATGTCGTTAACGGCAAAGCCGATGTGGCCCTTGGTGCCACGACCGTTCTGCTTCATGATCTCGACCAGCGAATCGTTGAAGTACGAAACCGGGGTCTCGATGACGGGCAGGCCCATCATCGTCGAGAACAGCTCCGCGATCTCCAGGGCGTCTGCCGGGTCGGTGGCGTTAATGCCCACATGGGCAACGCGCATACCAAAGAGCTCGACCGGGTTGGCGTTCTGCTCACTCATGCAGTCAGCGCCTACTGAGCCATGACGTCGAGAACGGCCTTCTCGGCGGCAACGCGGTTCATGCCGGTCATGAAGGGCACGCCACTCACGTACGGGCAGGTGAGGCCCTCGGGGGCAACGGTGGTGGCGATCAGCAGGTCAGCGCCCTCGTCGCAGTAATCCTTGGCCTCGGAGATGGCGCACTGCACGATCTCGTACTTGTCGGCATAACCGTTGGCGTCGAGCAGAGTAGCGACCTTCTGGGCAACGAGCGTGGAAGTAGCAGCGCCAGCACCGCAAGCCAAAACGATCTTCTTCATAGGTAATGTCTCCCTTCATGGTTTACTTTAGGTAAGTGTACCGCAGCGAGCGATGGCACTCGGCCTCGATGAGCTTTTATGCCAGTTTGCTTGCGCGCTGCGTATAATACATCTAGTACGTGTTGTCATACCGCTCGCTTTATGAGCGACTAAGGACCCTAATATGCCCGATTCCCGCACACTCTGGACCGCCGTCGTTATCATCTGCATCGCCGTGTCGGTGTTCTTTAGCGTCAAAAAACGCACCACGTTTAAACGCCTGCAGCAATTGATGGCCGCCAAGCAGTGGGACGAGTTCGATCGTTTGCTCGACGGCAAACTCACCAGCATGCTGTACCCGCGCTACAACCGCGACTACCTGCGCCTGAACTCCTATCTGCTGCGCGAGGACCATAAGCGCGCCGACGAGATGTTCGACCTGCTACTGGGACTCAACCTGCCCAAGATGCAGCGCGTCGACCTGGTAATCAAAGCTTTTAACTACTACGTTGGCCAGGAGGACCGCAAAAAGGCCAAGGAGTTGCTGCACGAGATCAAGGGCTTTGAGGGCGGTCAGGCCGAGGCAGTCGCACACGAATGCCAGCTGATGTACGACACGATGATCCTCAAGCGCCACAACGACATTCCCGAGCTGGAGCGCATGCTCGAGGATGTCGGCGACGACCCGGTCAAGCGCTGCCGACTGGAGTACCTGCTGGCCCTGCAGTATCAAAACAAGGGCGACGAGGCAAAGTTCCAAGAGTTCCTGGAGAAGTCGGGCCAACACTCGATGGCCGTCAACGCGTAACGGACGGCTTGTGCTAGACTTCTAGTCTCACGGGGGCGTGGCGGAATTGGCATACGCAGGAGACTTAAAATCTCTCGCCGCAAGGATTGTGGGTTCGAGTCCCACCGCCCCTACCATATGGAGCTTTCGAGTCCGTGTTCCTCAGGGATGCGGGCTCGCTTCTTTTAGATGCCGGTGGGACTCGAACCCGCGAGGGGGCGAGCGTTAAGCGGACGCGCAGCGTCCGAAGCGAGCCGGCGAGGGCGCCGACAGGCGTCCGAAGCCGGTGCGTATTTGCGCAGCAAATGCGCGGACGTCCCACCGCCCCTACCATATGGAGCTTTCGAGCCCGTGTCCCCCAGGGATGCGGGCTCGTTTCTTTTACACGCCGGCGGGGCTCTAAGTTGCGGTGGAATAGTTCCTGTTTTGGTAGTTTACCAGCCCATTTAGGAACTATTCCACCGCAACTTAGGTTGGTGTTCCCACATTTTCCGATGGAAAAACGTGGCTGTCTCGCACATTTTCCGATGGAAACTCCCAAATGGCCTTATACTAGCCGAGAGGGTTGGGAGGCAATATGCAGCGACAGCTTATGAGTGAACTTATCGCTTGGAAATCAAGGGCGAATCGCAAACCTCTCTTGCTTAAGGGAGCCCGCCAGACAGGAAAGACTTGGCTTCTTAACGAATTCGCAAGCCAGCAGTATCGAAACGTCATTCGTTTTGACTTTATGCTCGAGCCGAGCACACGCTCGCTGTTCGATGGGAACCTCGACCCCAAGCGCATCATCTCCCAGATAGAACTCCTACGTGGCCAAACCGTAACGCCGGAAGACACGCTCATCATCTTCGACGAGATCCAAGAGGCGCCACGCGGGATCACCTCGCTCAAGTACTTCAACGAGCTTGCACCCGAATACCACATCGTAGCAGCCAGTTCCTATATGGGCCTCGCGCTCCGACGCGAAAACGAGTCATTTCCCGTCGGCAAAATCGACCAGCTCACCATGCGTCCCATGGGGTTTGCTGAGTTCGTTCGTGCCGTCGACGGCAACCCACTCGCCGACGCCATCCTTGCCGCAGACATGAACCTTCTAACAAACGTTACCGAAAAGCTCGAGCACTTGCTCAAGGAATACCTTGTTGTCGGCGGTATGCCCGAAGTTGTCTCCACTTTCGCCGAGACACGCGACTTCATCGAAGCCCGAAGGCTTCAACAGCAAATCATCGAGGCTTACGAATCCGATTTTGGCAAACATGCACCCGCCCGCATCGTCGAGCGCATGAGGTTGGTTTGGAAATCCCTTCCCGGCCAGCTTGCAAAGGAGAACAAGAAGTTTGTCTATGGCGCCCTTCGTCCCGGAGCGCGCGCACGCGATTTCGAGGAAAGCCTCCAGTGGCTCACGGACTACGGAATCGTTCATAAGGTGCCACGTGTTTCCGCTCTAAAGGCGCCGCTCTCGAGCTACGAAGACCTCTCGGGCTTCAAACTGTTCTGCATCGACACCGGCATCCTCGGAGCGCTCTCCGGTCTCTCTCCGGCCGTCGTTCTTAACGGATCCGCTGTTTTTACCGAGTTCAAAGGTTCGCTGACCGAACAATACGTCGCGCAAGAGCTCTTGCTCCAGGACAAAACTCCCGCGTATTGGTCCTCTACCTCCGGCAATGCCGAAACCGACTTTGCCATCGACCATGCGGGAACCGTGCTTCCGCTTGAGGTCAAGGCAGCAGAGAACCTTAAAGCGAAGAGTCTGAAAATAGCCTGCGAAAAATTCAAACTCGAGCGTTGCGTGAGGAGCTCCCTGGCGGCATATAGAGACGAGGGCATGCTCGTCAATATTCCGCTTTGGGAGATTGGGCAGATCGACAAGCTGGCATAGGCGCTGTGGGGACGCCCCGCAAGGACTGTCCCCAGGTGCCGGCTGTTGAGTTGCGGTGGAATAGGGACTGTTTGGTGCCCGAAAGGGCGATTGTAGTCCGTATTTCACCGCAACTTATTTAGAGGGCGCTGAGGCTGGGGGTCCAGGCGATGGTGGGAGTCGCGCCGTCGAGAACCTCGTTGATGGTGGCGACCATGCCAGCGAGTAGGCTGTTCTCGCTTACGGTGAGCGTGTCGTAGCCGCCGGCTCGCATGAGCTCGCGAATCACCACGGCGCCAGCGAGAATCACGCCCGCGCGCTTGGGCTGCACGCCCGGCAGCGCGGCGATGCCCTCCACGTCCAACGTGGACATGCGCTCGATAGCGGCCGAAACCTGGTCCAGCGAAAGCTCGCGCAGGTGCACAAAGCTCGAGTCGTACGGCTCCAGTTCGTGGACCAGCGCCACGAGCGTGGTGACGGTACCGCCCACCGCAACGAGGCGCTCGGCGCGCTCAAAGTCGCTGGGCAGGCCCTCAAAATAGGCGGAGAACTGCTCGCCCGCCCACGCGGCGGCAGCCGCAAGCTTGTTCGTCGACGGCGGCAGTGCCGAGAAAAACCGCTCGGTCACGCGGCGGCAGCCGATGTCCAGCGAGCGCGTTCCCTCCAGCGCAAAGACTCCGCGCTCCGGCGCGTACACGCCCGTCGCGAGCTCCGTGGAGCCACCGCCCGAATCGGCGACGATAATGCGCTCGCCAGCAAAGTCGTGCGCCACGCCAAAAAATGTCAGGCGCGCCTCAACCTCTCCCGGAATCACCTGTGGCTCAAGCCCCAGATCGCGCAGTCCGCCCAGTAGCAGGGCGGCGTTGGACGCATCGCGCGCGGCGCTCGTGCACGTGGTGCAGACGCACGCAGCCCCAAAGGCACGGGCCTCGTCCACAAACATCCGACACGCAGCGAGCACGCGCTCAACGGCCGCCTCGCAAAAGCGCCCCGTCGCGTCCACGCCCTCGCCCAAGTCGGTAATCTCGGTATGCTTGGACGATTCCACGATCGCCCCGCCCTCGACCTGGGCCAGCACCAGCCGCGACGAAACCGTCCCCAGGTCAATCGCGGCCACCTTATATCGTTTGCAATTTGTCATTGCGGGCTCCCCTCCGGGCGCTACTCGCCTACTCGCCGCTGGACGCGACCGTCTGACCCTCGACGCCGTTAAATCCAAACAGCATGTCGAGCGTCTGAATGTACCACGGCGCGTCCTTGCCGACTTCTTCGATCTCCTTGGCCACCTCGCTGGCTTTCTTGGCGTTCGACGACTTCTGGCTCGACGAGGCATCCGAATCGCCGTCTAGGCCCTGCACTTCAATCCTCTTCTCGCCGGGCATCACCAGGCCCAGGTCCTCGGATGCCGCATCCTTGATGCCCTCCTCCGAGAGCAACTTGTCGACGCTTTTTTGCAGCTCATCATTGTATTGCTGGCGAATCTCGACCTGCTTGGCCAAGATATCGCTCGAGCGCTTTGCCACATACAGGTCGCGCACGGGGAAATACAGGCTCACGAGCACCAGGGCAACGACGATGCCGATGAATAGCCCTCGCTGAGGACCGTGGGTAAAGTCGTAGATCGCCTTGACCACCGCGTTGTCGTTGGCGTAGTGCATAAAGTCCGAGCCCGAAAGACGGTTCGAGGGCCTGCTCGACCTATCGTGCGTTTGAGCCGACGAGCGCTGAGCATGCAACGAACGTGCTGGGCGCACTGGTCCATCTGTCGAAGTATTCACTTGAGCATTGGGGCGCGAGGTACTTGTCGGGCGCTGCGTGGAGCGGTCGGCGCCGGCGTAGGCGGACCCACCGAGCTGCACCGTGCGCGCACGGCGAGGCGACGGCTCACGCGAACCGGCGGAATAGTACCTGTTGTCGTAAATCTGATCCATGTGCGCCTTGTGCGGTTGAGGTTTGTTTGCGCTAAGTATTCTAGTTATAGCACGAGCGCGCGCACCGCCTTCGCCAGCCTTTGCTCGACATAAAAAAGGCGCTGAGCCATACGGCCCAGCGCCCAATGGCGGCCATCAGAAGTGGAGCGGAGCCGAGTCAACCCCGCCCCCGCGAGCACCGCCTGTTTAGCGAATGTTGTAGAACGCGGCCTTGCCGGCGTAGCGCGCACTGCCCTCGAGCTCGTCCTCGATGCGGATGAGCTGGTTGTACTTGGCGATGCGATCGCTGCGGCACGGGGCGCCCGACTTGATCTGACCGGCGTTGACGCCCACGACCAGGTCGGCGATCGTGGAGTCCTCGGTCTCGCCGGAGCGGTGGCTCACGATGCAGGCGTAGCCGGCCTCCTTGGCGGTCTCGATAGCCTCGAGCGACTCGGTGAGCGTGCCAATCTGGTTGACCTTGACCAGGATCGCATTGGCGGCGCCCAGCTCGATACCCTTCTTAAGGCGCTCGGTGTTGGTAACGAACAGGTCGTCGCCCACCAGCTGCACCTTGTTGCCAATGCGGCGAGTAAGCTCGACCCAGCCGTCCCAGTCTTCCTCGGCCATGCCGTCCTCGATGGAAATGATGGGATAGGTGTCGACGAGCTTCTCCCAGTAATCGACCATCTGGGCGCTCGTGTACTCAACACCCTCGCCCTTGAGCTCGTACATGCCGGTCTCGGCGTTGTAGAACTCGGTCGAGGCCGGATCCATGGCGTACATGAAGTCGACGCCGGGCTTAAAACCGGCCTTTTCCACGGCCTTGGCGATGTACTCAAACGGCTCGGCATTGGTCTTAAGGTTGGGGGCAAAGCCGCCCTCGTCGCCCACACCACCGCCCAGGCCAGCCTCGTGCAGCACGCCCTTGAGGGTGTGGTAGACCTCGGCGCACCAACGCAGGCCCTCGGCAAAGCTCGGGGCGCCCACCGGCATGATCATGAACTCCTGGAAGTCAACGTTATTGTCGGCATGCACGCCGCCGTTGAGAATGTTCATCATGGGCGTGGGCAGCAGGTGGGCGTTGACGCCGCCCAGGTACTGGTACAGCGACAGGCCCGCCGACTCGGCAGCGGCGCGGGCGACGGCCAGCGACACGCCCAGGATGGCGTTGGCACCGAGCTTGGTCTTGTTGGGGGTACCGTCCGCAGCAATCAGCGCGGCATCGACGGCGCGCTGGTCGAAGGCATCGAGGCCCACGACGGCGTTAGCGCACTCGTTGTTGACATGCTCGACGGCCTGCGAAACGCCCTTGCCCAGGTAGCGGCCCTTGTCGCCATCGCGCAGCTCGCAGGCTTCAAAGGCGCCGGTCGAAGCACCCGAAGGCACCATTGCGCGGCCAAAGCTGCCGTCCTCGAGCACGACCTCGACCTCGACGGTGGGATTGCCGCGGCTGTCGAGCACCTCGCGACCGTAAACGTCCAAAATATCGCTCATGTTGTCTCCCTCTCACTTGGAAACGGGTTGAATGCTTGGCGACGCGGCTTGCACGCTGTAGAGGCGCGCAGGTTCATAAGTTAGCCATGTCGCACTTTTTGCATTATGCCCTAAGTTAGCCGAGGGATACACTTGATTTTCGAAAAATTTAGCGGGAACGATGAAGCGTGTCAGCCCGTCGTTCCCGCAGTCTTACTCCTCCGCCTTTGCGGCATCCCACAGGTCGTTGAGGCCGTGGGTCGAAAGCTCGGCAAGATCCACGTGAGCATCGGCCGCCATCCGCTCCATCGCGGCCCAGCGGCGGCGGAACTTTGCCGTGCTGGCACGAAGGGCACTCTCGGCGTCAATGCCCTCTTTGCGTGCAACGTTGACCAGGGCAAAGAGCAGATCGCCAAACTCCATTTCGCGCTCGGGCGAGCCAGGGGCCTCGGCCTCAAACTCGGCACGCTCCTCGGCGACCTCGTCCCACACGTCCTGGACCGTCTCCCACTCAAAGCCCACGGCAGCCGCCTTGCGCGACACCTTCTGCGCCTGCATCAGCGCCGGTAGATGCGTGGGCACGCCGTCGAGCAGGCCCTCGGGCGCAGCCTCGCCTGCCGCCACGGCCTTGTCCTTGGCGGCTTTCTCGGCAAGCTTAACCTCGTCCCAAATCTTGAGTACCTCGTCGGAACTGTCGGCATCTACATCGCCAAACACGTGCGGATGACGGCGGATGAGCTTGGCGTCGATATCGTGCGCCACGTCGGCCAGCGTAAACTCGCCGGCGTCAGCAGCAATCTGCGCATGCAGCACGACCTGCATGAGCACGTCACCCAGCTCCTCGCGCAGGTGAACCGCGTCGTCCGCCTCGATGCAGTCGAGCGCCTCGTAGGCCTCCTCGATCATGTTCTTGCCAATGCTGCGGTGCGTCTGCTCGCGGTCCCACGGGCAGCCGTCGGGCTGACGCAAGCGCCAGACGGTCTGCACCAGATGCTGCAGCTCGGCCGACGCGTCGACCAGCGTGGACAGATTGCGCGAGCCCTCGGCATTTTGCTGAGCCATGTGCTGCGCCATGGCTATTCCTCCTCCAGGATCACGTGGCGGAACGCGCCGCCCTCGTAGATGCCGTAGCTGTGCGAGCCGTCCTTGGGGATGCTCACGCTACCGGGGTTGAAGAGCCACAGGCCCGGGTGCGCGGCGCTTTCCTCGTTGACCTTGATGTGCGTATGACCGTAGACGAGCGCGGAGCCCTCGGGCAACGCGGGCGCGTGGTCGACGCTGTTGTGCATGCCGGCGCCAAAGACATGGCCGTGCGTCAGGAACAGCTCGCGGCCGGTCTCGTCGAACAGCGTGGCGTAGTCGGCCATGACGGGGAAGTCGAGCACCATCTGGTCGACCTCGGCATCGCAGTTGCCGCGCACCGCGATGATGCGGTCGGCCAGGGCGTTGAGCAGCGGGATTACGCGCTTGGGGGCGTAATCGCGCGGCAAGTCGTTGCGCGGACCGTGGTAGAGCAGGTCGCCCAGCAGCACGATGCGGTCGGGCTGCTCGGATTCGATGTCGGCGACCAGGCGCTCGGCCCAGTATGCCGAGCCGTGGATGTCGGAGGCGATGAGGTATTTCATGGGGAGATCCTTTCGAATGGGGTTGATATGGCTGGGCGCAGGATGTCGCCACCAGCCGCGTTATTCAAATCGCAGTGCCACGGCTTGCGCCGCCTGCATCACGCGCTGGAGCGGCACGTTGTGCTCACGGGCAAGGCGGGCGCAGTCCTCGTACTCGGGTGCCGCACGCTCACTGCCGTCGGGCAGGGTGGCCACCTTGACGGACACCTCGCCCCATGGCGTCGTTACGCGCTCAAAGCGGCGTGGCAGGCAAACGCGCTCCATAACCTGGCGACGGATACCATTGGTCGTGGTTTCCAAAAAGATGATCATCTGCAGACGCTCGATATCCTCGTGAGCACAGATTACCTGTAGCTGCCAGCTGGGGCGGCCTTTCTTGCAATAGAGGGGCAGCCAATGCACCTCGCGCGCACCCGCCTCGCGCAGGCGGTCGGCAGCGTAGGCGAGCACCTCGGGCGACGCGTCGTCGATGTCGCATTCCAGCTTGACGATGGTTTCGGGTGCATCGGTCTCGCGGGACAGTGGGGATGTGCTATCGCATTGCATACGGTCCGGATCCTTTCCGCGCGGGCTCGTTTTGTTCATCCAAACGCTAGCACATCGCGGGCGGCGCAGGGGCGGCGTCATGGGATAGGTGCGACTTTTGCTGGGCGCAAGTGCTGGCGCGCTCCAACGCCGGCCCGCTCCATTCAAACGTGTACGTCAGCCTCCAAACATGTCATTTTTTGCAGCTTTTGGAGGCTGATGCACATGTTTTGAGAGCGCAAGCGAGGCCGCACCGCGCGCCGCGCAGCCTTTCCAATCGATTTCGACCCCCGGCGTGCCCGGCGTGTTGAGAGCTGCGCCATTACAATGGAGCGGATTCGCTTGACGCAAAGGAGCCGCCATGTCTGCTTGCCCGCTGATCGATTGCCATACCCACACCTCGTTCTCGGACGGTCATGCCTCGTTTGAGGACAACGTTCGCGCCGCTGCTGCGGCCAGCTGCCGCGTCATGGTCTCAACCGATCATCTCGCCCTGCCCGCCAGCATGGACGCCAACTGCGAAGTGCAGGTTACTGAGGGCGACCTGCCGGCGCATCGTCTGGCTTTTGAGGACGCCCGCAAGCTCGCCGCGCAGATCACGCCGGAGCTCGAGCTTATCTATGGCTTTGAATGCGACTGGTACGAAGGTTGCGAGCCTTTGGTTGAGCGCTGGTCCGCGGGTGCCATAGTGCGCTTGGGCAGCGTGCATTGGATTGGCAACCCGGGCGATATCATGGCCGGTGCCGCGGGTACGGCGGGAACGGAAAACGTCGCTCGCCCCGATACGCCCGATTCCCTTTGCGGTTGGATCGACGACGACACCGACCTGCACGTTTGGGAAAACCTGGGCGTGCGCGGCGTGTGGGAGCGCTATGTCGACGACTGGTGCCACGCCTGCGAAAGCTCGCTCAGCTTTGATGTGATGGCTCACCCTGACCTGGTCATGCGCTTTTCGAAGGAAGGCTTTACGCCCGACTTTGACCCCGCACCGTTTTGGCAGCAGATGGCCGAATGCGCCCACGATACGGGCCGCCGCATTGAGGTCTCGACCGCCGCACCGCGCAAGGGCCTCGACGACTACTATCCCACGACCGGATTGCTGCATTGCTTTGCCCACGCCGAGGTGCCGATAACTTTTGGCTCGGACGCACACCGCGCCTGCGACATCTGCTGGAACATCCGTGAGGCCCAGGCACACGCCTACGACTGCGGCTACCGAACCTTCGGCATCCCCCACCTCACCGGAGAATGGGAGTCCACGCCCCTCGCCTAACCATCCCTTCATAAGTTGCGGTGGAATAGGGATTGTTTTGCCTGATGAAGCGCTTAAACAGTCCCTATTTCACCGCAACTTCCATGACCCCGTTACACCAACAAAGACTGTCCCAAACGACTAGTGGCGGCGGGCGTTGAGTTCGCCGGCAAGCTCGTCGAGGGTGATACCGTAGCGCTCAAGGGTTACGAGCAGGTGGTAGATCAGGTCGCCGGCCTCGTAGCGGATGTGATCGTGATCGTTATCCTTGCAGGCCATGATCACCTCGCTTGCCTCCTCGGCAAGCTTCTTGAGCAGCTCATCCTCGACGTCGGTCAGCAGGCGCGCGGTATAGCTCTCCTGCGGCGATGCATCACGACGACCGTGAATCACCTCGGCCAGACCTGTCAACGTCTCTCCGATATTTCCATCCTGAACGTTTGCGGTGCGCACACCCATAGTTCAATCCTTTCTGATTGGCCAAGCGCCTGGTCGAGCGCCCGTCCTACGCGAGTTTCCTAAAGAAGCAGGTACGGTTGCCGGTATGGCAGGCCGGACCCGGCGAGTCGACCTTGACCAGCAGCGTATCGCTATCGCAGTCGGCCCAGAGCTCCTTGACCTCCTGCATATTGCCGCTCGTCGCTCCCTTATTCCAGAGCTCCTGACGGCTACGACTCCAAAACCACGTGGTACCGGTCTTGAGCGTCAGCCCCACCGACTCCTCGTTCATCCAAGCAACCATAAGCACCTCGCCGGTGTCATACTGCTGAACCACACAAGGAATCAGCCCGCGGGCGTCGTACGTAAGATCAGACGCTTCTATTACCTCAGTCATCATTTCTCCCAAGTAATTACCGTAAACCCCACAGGTCGGCGAGGGTTGTCCAGGTGCCCGAGATTCCGAGCGACAAGCCCGACGACGCGTACTTAAGTACGCGAGGAGGGTTGGAGCCGGAAGGTCGGGTGCCTGGGCAAGCCGCAGCATTAGAAGTCCAACCTCACAGGAATACCCTGCGACGCCATATACTCCTTCACCTGGCGAATGCTGAAG
>CABRDB010000006.1 GCA_902469555.1 uncultured Collinsella sp.
CGGGTTCGATGCTCGACGTGCTCGAACGCAAATGCCCGCATCCGTCTACATATTGCGCTGTGCCGCTGGCGTCGAGGCGGCGTATGTCGGCGCGCTCGCTCGCGTAGCCTACAAAGAGCGAGATGCTGTCGCACACCACGTGCTTATCGACTAAGTCCAGCACAGCGTTGTCGACCATCTCGCGCAACACGGTGTAGGCTTGCTCATAGGCATAACCCTTCGATAGCACTTGCCCCGTGGTTGTTGAGGTTGCCTGCGGGCGATAGGCCTGAATATCGGCGATAGTTGTCGGCTCGCGTCCAAAGGCGTGGTCGATAAGATACTCGGCATTGACGCCGAGCTCGTCGTAGAGCAGGTTTTCGTCGAGCGCCGCGACGCCCATCAGATCGTAGACGCCGTATTTTTCGAGTCGTGCTGCCACGCCGGGCCCAATGCCCCAGATGTCGGTGATGGGGCGATGGGGCCAGATCTCCTTGCGAAAGGTCTCGTCGTCGAGTTTGCCGATGCGGCTGGGTACGTGCTTGGCGGTAATGTCGAGCGCTACCTTGGCCTGGAATAGGTTGGGGCCGATGCCGACCGTCGCCGTGATGCCGGTGCGTGCGAGGACCTCATCGCGCAGCATACAGGCGAAGCCTTCAGCGTCGGTATGGTAGAGGTCCAGATAGGGCGTCACGTCGATAAAGCATTCGTCGATGGAGTAGACGTGCACGTCTTGCGGACTCACGTATTCCAGATAGATGCCGTAGATTTGCGCCGACACCTCCATGTAGTGCTGCATGCGCGGTACGGCCTTGATGTAGTCGATGCCGTCGGGAATTTCGAACAGACGGCAGCGATTGTGTATCCCCAGGTCCTTCATGGCCTGTGTGATGGCGAGACAGATGGTCGTGCGCCCGCGCGATTCGTCGGCAACGACCAGGTTGGTGGTGAGCGGGTTGAGCCCGCGGTCAACGCACTCGACGCTAGCGTAGAACGTCTTAAGGTCGATGCAGACATAGGTGTGACGCTCGTGCCCCACGCGTCCTCCCATCAAACACATGTTCTTATCGAATACATGTTCGATAATACCCGCTTGTGCGGACATCGTCAAAACCTGTCCCTTTTTGGCAGGTATGGTCGTGCGGCTGCATCGGGTTTTAACGCAGCTCTAAAGAGTGCGAAACAGCTCGGAAAACCTCGCTTCGTAGCATGGGCCTAACGATCGATACCGCCTATACGCACGGAAGGTTGTGGAAAAGATGGTCAATTATGGGTTTGGTATGCCGACACGCTTGGTTGCGGATGGGGATGTGGCTCGCTGGTGCGGGCGATTGGTTGCCCACTATGGCGGCACTAAGGCACTGGTCGTGCTGGGAGGCGACAAGCACACGCGTGATGAGCTTGTCTCGGCGGCACTCGGCTCGCTTGATCGAGCTCTGCTCGAGCGCGTGCTTTTCCACTGCGGCTCGGTTGAGGGCGACGGGGGAGACGAGCTGATCGACGAAGCCGTGGCCCTGGCGACCGACGAAGGGGTTGACTTTGTATTGGCGATTGGCGATGCCGATACTGCCGGCTTTGCGCGCGAACTCGCGCGTCGCATGGCGGCGCTCGATGCCGGCGAAGACGGTTTTGTCCCTTATGGATGCGTTGTCTCGGAGGGCAAGGTGCCTGCTGTCGTGGGCGCCGGCGAGGTTCCCGTTTTTGCCATCATCGCGCCCGAACTGCTGGAGGGCATTGGATCTCCTCTGCGCGAGCTGCTCGGCAGCGTGTGCGCCGCGGTCTAATATTTGGCATAAAGGGATAGGTAATTATTGATTGGTAAAGCGTTTGACCTGCCAAAATAAACCTGTCCCTTTTTGGTCGGTCGCCGTTTGAGGGCGGATTGGCAACGCTCGCTGATTATAGTCTTGACCTGCGCTAGAATAGTGGCATCTGAATGTCCGGGCGCATGGAGGCGTGCGCCCGTATGCTGAGGAGGACTCTATGGCAACTGTTGCCGCACCTATCGATGCTACGTCGACTGCCGCTTGGAAGGCACTCGAGGCTCATCAAGAGAAGCTCGAGGCCGAAGGTATCGACCTCAAGGCCTGGTTCGCCGCCGATGCCGAGCGCGTGAACAAGCTGAGCTTTGACGCCGGTGACCTGCACTTCGATCTGTCGAAGAACCTGGTGACCGATGAGACCGTCAAGCTGCTGTGCGATCTTGCCCGCGAGGTGAAGCTCGAGGAGCGCCGCGACGCCATGTTCTCCGGCGAGCACATCAACACCACCGAGGACCGCGCCGTCCTGCACACCGCGCTGCGCCGCCCGGCAAGCGAGAAGGGCCAGCTCATCGTTGACGGCCAGGATGTCGTCGCCGACGTGCACGAGGTCCTCGACCGCATGTATGCCTTCGCCGAGCGCGTGCGCTCCGGTGAGTGGAAGGGCGTTACCGGCAAAAAGATCGAGCATCTGGTGTCCATCGGCATCGGCGGCTCCGACCTGGGCCCGGTCATGGCTTACGAGGCTCTGCGCCCCTATGCTGACGCCGGTATCGACTGCCGCTATATCTCCAACATCGACCCCAACGATCAGGCAGAGAAGCTCAAGGGCCTCGATCCCGAGACCACGCTCGTGATCATCGTGTCCAAGACCTTCACCACGCTCGAGACCCTCACCAACGCCCGCGAGGTCAAGACCTGGATGCTCGAGCAGCTCAAGGCTCAGGGCGCCATCGACGGTTCCGATGAGCAGAACGCCGACGCCGTTGCCAAGCACTTCGTCGCCGTTTCCACCGCACTTGAGAAGGTCGAGGCCTTCGGTATCGACCCCGCCAACGCCTTCGGCTTCTGGAACTGGGTCGGCGGCCGCTACTCCGTCGACTCCGCCGTGGGCCTGTCGCTGATCGTCGTGCTCGGCCCCGAGCGCTTCCAGCAGTTCCTCGAGGGCTTCCATGCTATCGATGAGTACTTCTGCAATACCCCGCTCGAGAACAATGCCGTCGCGCTGATGGGCCTGCTCAACGTCTGGTACGTCAACTTCTTCGGTTCCAAGAGCCACGCCGTGCTGCCGTACTGCCAGTATCTGCACCGTTTCCCGGCCTACCTGCAGCAGCTCACCATGGAGTCCAACGGCAAGCACGTCCGCTGGGACGGCAGCGCCGTGACCTCCGACACCGGTGAGATCTTCTGGGGCGAGCCCGGCACCAACGGTCAGCACGCCTTCTACCAGCTGCTGCACCAGGGCACCGTGGTGGTCCCGGCCGACTTTATCGCTTTCGCCAATACCGCCAACCCTGCAACCGACAGCGGCCAGGATGTCCACGAGCTGTTCCTGGGCAACTTCCTGGCCCAGACCAAGGCGCTCGCCTTTGGTAAGACGGCCGATGAGGTGCGCGCCGAGGGCACGCCCGAGCAGATCGTCCCGGCCCGCTGCTTTGAGGGCAACCGCCCGACGACCTCGATCTTCGGCGACACGTTGACCCCGTTCGCGCTCGGCGAGCTCATCGCCCTGTACGAGCACATCACGTTTGTCGAGGGCACGGTCTGGGGCATCGACTCCTACGACCAGTGGGGCGTCGAGCTGGGCAAGCAGCTTGCCAAGCAGATCACCCCGGCTTTCCACGACGACGCCGCCAAGGCCGAGCAGGACGCTTCGACCCAGGCGCTCATCGAGTTCTACCGCGCTCACCGCAAGTAGTCGCTGCTGTTAACGCATCGCGCCTTATAGTCAGGGGCCCGTATCCTATCGGATGCGGGCCCCTTTGCTTTGCCGTGGTCCCGGGGCGCACGGCCTTTGTGGTACATCGCCGGGGCGCCGCGCGCTGCGAGAACCCTGCGCCTAGATCTCGGTCTCCGCATGGCCTCGCTGCGCCTCGGGCAGCTCCCCGTAGAGCGGATGGTCTTCGAGCCTAAAGCGCTCGACCTGTTCGGGAGTGCGACCGCGTACAAAGAGCCACGAGCGATCGATCGGCGTCGCCATGAGCGTGCTGGGCAGCGCGTCGGCGCGGTCGGAAAACACCCGGGCACTCTCGGGATCCTGGAACGCCAGCACCAGATGCGTGTCGCAGTTGCCCATGATGGAGCGTGCGCGTGCCTCGCCATAGAGCGCATCGAGCTGGTTGGTCGACTGCAGCAGCAGCGTTGCCCAGATGTTGCGGCTTCGGATAATCGAGAGCACGTTGTCGATCTGGGGGATCTGCAGATTTGCGAAGTCATCGAGCATAAAGCGCACGGGCACGGGCAGACTGCCGTCGGGCTGCCTATCGGCCTCACGAATGAGGCCCATAAACGCCTGCGAAATAAAGAGGCCGGTCAGCGGATCGAGATTGCGGTCAATATCGCTCACGGTTACAAACAGGGCGCAGGGGGTGTGTCCCATGGAAGCGAAGTCCACCTGATGGCACTCACGATAGAGCTGTGCCGCACCGTCGAATCCCAGACACATGACCTTTTCGGCAAGGATGCCGACGATGCTCGCGTGCATGCGCTCGGCATTTTGCGTAATGGCGTAGCGCCGCCATAGCGAGAGGGCATAGCTTTGGGGGTCGGTCGTGATCAGGTCGTCAAACAATCGACCCGTGGCACCGTCCTGCAGGTGCTCGATCAGCTTGATGACCGAGCTGATCGTCTGCTCGTCGGCGGGTAGCTGTTCGGTGACGTAGGCGATAAGACACGACAGCAGGTTTGCCGCCGCATGATCCCAAAAAGGCTGGTTGTTGTCCTCGATGGGGCAGATGGCCTTTGCCACCGAGAGGATGTCCTGCTGGTTGGGCCTGCCGTCAGCCTTGCGGCGAATGTGCCTCAGGGGGTTGTAGCCGCAGCGCTCGATGCCGGGCGAAAGGGCCGGGACGGTGTTGAGGTCGGCGAAGTTGAGACATTGCACGCGGTAGCCGTGGGCTGCCAGCACGGGTCCCACTTCGCGACAGAGCGTGCCTTTGGTGTCGAGCACGATGTAGCTTGCGTTCATTTGCAGCAGGTTGGGCTTGAGGACGTTTCGGGTCTTGCCGGCTCCTGAGGGGCCGATCACGAGTGCGTTGTTGTTGAGTCCCGTTTGGCGGGTGTTGCAGGAAAGCGTTCGATCCTTGGCGAGGATGGTGGACGATGCGGACTCAGATGCGGCGAGGCGGCTGGCGAGGTTAGACATGGGCGACCTCCTTGGTGGCCGAGAGGATTTCGTGGGCAAAGCCGAGCTCGACGGCGCGCTCGGCCGAAAGGTAGGTGTCTTTTGCAGTGAGGGACTGGATGCGCTTGGGCGTGAGGCCGCTGCGGTCCGAGAGGATTTGCGTGAGGATCTTGCGGGTCTGCATGAGACGCCGGCTGGTTTCCTGCAGCGCAAGTGCCGAGCCGCCTGCCCCCTGGGGGATCAGCGGGTCGTGAATCATGAGCTCTGCATGGGGCGCCATACGGCGATTGTCGCCGCCCATAAAGATCACGGCGCCCATGGACGCGGCGAATTCCAGGCAGACGGTGCGGATGGGGCACGATGCGAGGCGCATGGCGTCATAGATCGCAAGACCCGATCGCACGCTTCCGCCGGCGCTGGCGACAAATATGGTGATGGGGCGGCCGGGGTCGGTGGCATCGAGCAGGCGGATCTGCTGGCATAGGTCGTGAGCCATCGGGGTTTCGATGTTTCCCGTGACGGAGAGCTCGCGACGGGCGAGCATCTCATCGTAAATGCTGGTAAGCGTGATACCTCGGGCGGATTCACGCATGGTGAGGGGGCTGATGATGGGGGAATGATTGGTGTCCATGAGGACTCCTTTCTGTTGGTTGTGTTGTGGAATAGGATTGTTGCCCGCGGAGGGGCTGGCGGGCTACAGGGTTCGTCCGAGCCTGAGATCGAGCTCGGTTGTGGGGCAGGCTGCCTGTTCGTGCGGCTCGCAAGCGCCAAGGGCTCCAAAGCGATGGAGCGTTGCGACGGGCGTGGTGTAGGCGAGCCGCAGCTGATGCTCGACAGGGGCACATCCGTCATTTTTGTAATGAGCCGCGTAGTACTGCGCGATGCTGGCGTTCATCTCGCTGCCATTGCGATGGCGCTCAAACTGGCGTCTGCAGGTCTCGATGATCTTTGCTACCGACTTGGGTGCCGTCGCGGGAACAAGGGCGAGATAGCCCTCAAATAGCTCGTTGATGCTCAGGAGGCACAGCAGGTCGATCAGCGTCCTTATGGCTGCTCCCTCGGCGGAAAAGTGCGCGGTCATGCGGTTATATCGGTTGCGGTCGACGATGGCCGCATGGGGTCTTGGAGTTTTCTGCCCCGTGGTCCCAGGCTTTTGCCGCGCCTGTGTATTGAGCTCGACGTTGCAGCGCTTGAGGCCGTCCAACGGAAGGAACAGTGCGGTGCGCAGGGTGTTCCGCTTGCTTTCGAGTTCATGACGCTCGTCGGGTTCCCATTCGAGCTTGAGTTTCGTGTCGAGCGCCGTAAGCATATGGGCTAGGCAGCCTACGGTAAGAACGCACGAATCGTTGTCGCGTTTTGGGGCATAGGGGTCTGTCAGCTTGCGAATGTCGGGGTCGCCCATGATCTTTGTGCAGCGCTTCAGCAGTTGAGGGTGGTCGGCCAAGATCGTCGCGAGCGGTAGCGACGCGTAGTTCTTGATGGTCGCGGCGGCAAAGGCGGCGTCATATTCGTTTGCATATGCTCGCTCAATGCGGGCATCCAGAATGCTTTTCTTATCGCCGTCTTCAGCGTGGTGGTTTGTCATAGCTTCTCCAATCGGTTGATGTTCGTGCTGTTTGTTGATGTGTTGGTTGTCGTGAGTGATGTGCTTGCCGTGGGTGATGTGCTGACGTTGGGGCGCTATGCGGTTTTCAATGAGCCCGTGAGGCGGTTGCTGCAGGGGCGGGATGGAACGGCCCATGCAAGGCGGAAGGCATCGTGCTCAAAATCGAGACAGCAATGCCCTGGGCGCCTCACATGTGGCAGTTACCTCATTAAGTTGTCATTGCGTTTGGGGTTGTACTTTGCCGATCTTCCTTCTCTTACACGCTAAAACTGAAACTGAATATGCTCGATCTACTTAAAACCGCAACGGCGGTCTTTTATCAACTTATATGTCGGAACGTGTCTTTGCAAGTACTTTTTTGCGTTTGTTTCAAATGGGGTGGTTTTGCAACCGTCACGCGCCACGCTATGCAAACGTGCCCCGGCTCGGATAAGATGGTGCGATCGAGTTCTACCGCGCTCACCGCAAGTGGTCTTTCTTGCTGAGATAGGTCATGGCCGAAAGGGGCCCGTATCCGTTGGGATACGGGCCCCTTTTCTGTTGTCGGTCGGATACGATGGGTCGCGTGACGTCGTCAGAGGTCGAATTCGACCGCTAACGACGTTGTGCAGCCCATCATTTCTGGTCGCAAACAGTAAAGGGGCATGAGGGTGTATTGAGGGGGGGGGATGTCTTGCTGTCGGCATCCGCGTGCGGTGCCATTCGCTGTCTGTAAATATACGTTTACAGCTAATTTCATACCACTTGTCGGAATGCGGACGCTGTCCTTGCATGTCGGGCGTACATTGAACGTGGTTTTTCGCGTGAAACCACGAATCGGTTGTCAGTCCTGAACAAGGAGGCCCAGCATGGCGCTTGCCAAACCCATCAACAAATACATCGACTATATCGATGCCCCCGAGGACACGTTTGAGCAGTATGTCGAGAAGGCGTTAAAGTACAACTTTCGCTGCGTATTTGCGAACCTTCAGGAGTACGAGACGGGCCGCGCCATGCTCGAGGGCTCTGACATCATCCTTGCCGGCGCCATCGACTTTCCCCAGGGCACTATGACGCTTGAGGAGAAGCTTGCGAGGTTTGAGGAATACGCTGCGTGTGGCTTTACCGAGATTGACTACGTTTTGAATCAGGGGTCGATCGAGAACCGCGATTTTGATGCCATCGAGCGCGAGATGACTACCATTGCTGATTTTTGTCGCGCGCGTGGCATCACTGACAAGGTAATCGTCGAGATGTGCAAGCTGGACGGCGACGACGCCGCCAAGCGCCGTGTATGCGAGATCGCGTTGGAGGCCAAGCCGGGATTCCTTAAGACATCGACTGGCAGAAGCTTTGGCGGTGCTAAGCTCGAGGACGTGCGGCTGATGCACGAGGTGCTCGGCGATGCCGTGGCAATCAAGGCGGCGGGCGGTATCCATAATTACGAAGAGGCTTGCGCATTCATCGAGGCCGGCGCCAGCGCGTTAGGTGCATCGGCGGGCATCGCGATCGTCGAGGGCGCACCGACGGATGAGCGTCGCTAGCAGACGTATTTGACCTGAGCGATAAAGCTTCACGACCATACGCCGTTCATGTTCGGGACAATATGACATTTTTCCCGTTGCAAACGGAGTCGCGGTGGCTGTTCTGTATGATGACTCAGACAAGGTTATTCAATGACAGGGAGGCATATATGGCAATCAAAGCCATCGCGATGGATATCGACGGTACGCTCACCAACGATCAGAAAGTGATTAGCCCGCGTACGCGCGAGAAGCTGCTCGCGGTGCAGGAGTCGGGCATTAAGCTCATTTTGGCTTCGGGCCGTCCCGCATGGGGGCTGCACGCCTTGGCGCAGGAGCTCGACCTTCAAAACCATGACGGTCTGCTAGTTGCCTTTAACGGCGCACACGTCGTCGATGCCCAGACCGACGAGGTGCTGTTCGATCAGGCTATGCCTGCCGACGAATTGCATCGCCTGATTGATCACCTGCGTAATTTTGACGTGATCCCTATGATTTCGCTCGGTCGCGATTTGCACGTCGAGGACTCGTACCATTGCATGATTACGCTGCCGGATGGCTCGCAGAAAAACATCGTCAAGTATGAGCGCGACGCGTGCGATCTTAAGATTCGCGAGGTGGAGAGCCTGCATGAGGTCGCTGATGCTTATCCCGTGGACAAGCTGCTGACGGCGGGCGACCCGGCCTATCTGCAAGCGCATTACGAGGAGATGTACGCGCCCTTTACCCAGACGCTTTCGGGTATGTTTACGGCCGACTGGTACTTTGAGTACACGGCGCCCGGTATTGACAAGGCCCGCGCGCTCGAGGGTGCCCTGCCCAAGCTCGGCATCGATGCCAGCGAGGTCGTATCGTTTGGCGACGGCCAGAACGACAAGTCTATGATTGAGTGGGCCGGCACCGGTGTTGCCATGGGCAACGCCGTCGATGAGGTTAAGGCTGTGGCCCAGATGGTGACCGCCAATAACAACGAAGACGGTATTGCGGTGGCGCTGAATAAGCTGCTGGGCTAGAATCGCCGATAGTGCATGGCTCGGGCGTCCGCTTGCGGGCGCCCTTTTGTTAGGGAGGGTGCCGTGTCCGCATTTCCGTTCGACGCCGTTATCTTTGACATGGACGGCGTCATTGTCGATACCGAGTATTACTACCTGGGCGAGACTGCCGCGTTTGCCAAGGAGCTTGGACTTAACCTGACTCAAGAGGAGTTGAACGGGCAGGTTGGTACCTCGCATCAGTTCTTCCTGCGTATGCTGGTCGATTGGTTTGAGCGCGCCGGGAAGGGGCATTTAACTGGCGAGGAAGCGTTGATCCGTTGGGACGAGTGGGCGCATAAGCGTCCGCGCGACTATCAGGCTTTGATTAACCCAGGCGCCGTGGATACGATTCGAGAGCTGCCGCGCCGTGGCGTTCGCGTGGCGCTTGCCAGCTCGTCTCCCATGGATAGCATCGAGGAAGTGCTCAATGCGTGCGGGCTGTCGGATGCCTTTGAGTATGTGGTGAGCGGCGAGCAGTTTAAGGAGAGCAAGCCCGAGCCCGACATCTACCTGCATGCGCTGGACCTGCTGGGGCTGCCCGCGAATCGCTGCTGCTGCGTTGAGGATTCGGTGCCTGGCATCACTGCCGGCAAGCGAGCCGGCCTGACAGTTATTGCCAAGCGCGAGGAGCGCTTTGGCTTTAGCCAGGATGCCGCGGACAAGATTATCGACCAGCTGCCGGAGCTGCTCACGCTTTCTTAGGAGCGCGGTAGTTGCGCGTTTTTCGGGTCAGATGAGTAAATACCCGACATTTTGGTGCGACAGCAAGCATACTTTATGCTAATGCGGGCTTAAGGGCTTGTTGAATGCCCTTAAGCCCGCTTTTGACTTAATTGGGCTGGGAGAGGGTATATGCCACCGACTGAAGGACTAACTGACGGTAAAGCAGCGATACCGCTGTACCAACAGGTTATCGATATCATTAAAAACGAAATCAATTCCGGTGCCTACAAGGCGGGCGCGCGGATACCCAACGAATTCGAATTGGCTGAGAACTATAAAGTTGGCCGCGTTACCGTGCGACGCGCTATTGAGGAGCTCGTCCAGCAGGGCTATCTAACGAAGCGGCAGGGGAAAGGCACGTTTGTCAATGCCCCCAAGCTCAAGCGCAAGATTCGCCAGAAGGATGACGTCCAGAGTTTTTCGGACGCATGCCGCGTTAACGGAATGGAGCCGGGGGCGTGCGTCATTTCGAGAAAGATACTGCCGGCAGATTCTACCGAAGCGCAGTTCTTTGGTGTTCCCGTTGGAACTGATTTGATTTGCGTTGAGCGTGTGCGTACTGCCGATGGCGTCCCTGTCATGCTCGAGAACAACATATACGTTTACGAGGACAACGCCTATCTATCAACGGCACCTCTATCTAACCAATCCATTTTTGAGTTCGTGCGCAACCGGACGGGCCGCACGCCCGCGTTTACCGACCCGTGCACGCTCGAGATCGCGTGCGCGTCGCCCGAGGTCGCTCGACTGTTGGCAGTTCCCGTTGGCGAACCCTTGTTTTATATGGAAGCCTTCTTTTTCGATGAGCAGCGGCGGCCGTTTATCATCGGTCGTCAGCGGATCATTGGGTCTCGCTACGTTTTTGACATCTAGGACATTGCGAATGGAAACGCCCGGTGGATTATCTCACCGGGCGTTTCCATACCGTTCACGGCGCGAACGCAACCGTTCAACCGCGTCGCGGCAATCAGTTTGAAATTATCTTGATGATGGGAAAAGCTGCTGGTAATCTATGGAACGTCATAGAACGTTTGCCTTGCGCAGGCGTTGAAGCGAGATGTGATGCAGTCTCGAGTTCTTTGGAGGTATCTATGTCAGATACGAAGGCGAAGAAGACAAACAGACGTTTTAAGTTCAAATTACCGCATGTCTATACGATCATGTTCTTGCTGATCGTTGTCTTTGCGGTCCTGACTTGGATCGTTCCCTCTGGTCAGTATCAGCGCAAGACGATTTCGACAGCGGCGGGCGAGCGTGAAGTCGCCGTTGCTGGAACCTATGAACAGGTCGATAAGAACTACACCGATTCCGAGACCGGCGAGACCATCAATCTGGGCCAGGATATCTTTGCGGTCCTGCAAGCGCCTACTAAGGGCATCCAGGAGGCTGCCGACGTCGTTGCGTTCGTCTTATTGATTGGCGGATCGTTCGCAGTCATCACCAAGACCAACGCTTTGAATGCCGGCATGAGCCGTGTGATTAAAAAGCTCAAGAACAAGGACATCCTCATCATTCCCATCACGATGACGTTGCTGTCCATTTGCGGCACTACGTTTGGTATGTCTGAGGAAGCCCTGCCGTTCTATGCCATCTTCATTCCCATCATGATGGGTATCGGGTATGACTCGATGACGGCGTTTATCATCTGCTTCCTTGGTCCTAACCTGGGATATTGTGCTTCGACCATCGACCCGTTTAATGTTTTGATCGCCCAAGGCATCATTGGTATCGAGGGCAATCCTCAGCTGTGGCTGCGCGCCGTTTCTTGGGTCATCTTCACTGCCGTCGGTATCGCGTGGGCCATGCGCTATGCCATGCGTGTCAAGAAAAACCCCGAGTCGTCCATTACGTACGAGGACGACAAGCTCAAGCGTGTTGAGTTTTCCGTGACCGATGCCTCCATCGAGGAAGAGTTCACTACCCGTCAGAAGCTCGTGCTTATCGATTTTGCCTGCGGTATGGGCATTATCGTCTGGGGTCTTGTTACCCAGGGCTGGTACATGAATGAGATTTCCGCCGTGTTCCTTGGTATGGGCTTGCTTGCCGGTATCCTGGGCGGCCTTGACCAGCAGACGATCGCCGAGGAGTTCGTTAAAGGCATTGCCGACTTTGCGTACGCCGCCATCGTCATCGGCATCGCTCGCGGCATCTTGGTCATTGCAGAGGGTGGCATGATCATCGACACCATCCTCCAGGCGCTCGCTACTGCACTGGCCGGTGCACCTGCCGCCGTCTACACCACGTTTATGTATATCGTCCTTGGCCTGCTCTCTTTGCTGGTTCCCTCGAGCTCTGGACTTGCGGCGCTCACCATGCCCGTCATGGGTCCGCTGACCGAGCTTATGGGCCTCAATCCCGAAGCCGCCGTTACCGCGCTCCAGTTTGCTAATCAGACCATCAACACCATCAGTCCCGTGGCGGGCATGACGGTTGCCGGTCTTGCCGTGGCAAAGATCTCGTTTGGTCAATGGTGGAAGACCATTTGGAAGTTCTTCATTTTTATGGTCGTCTTTGGCCTGATCGTAACGGCAATCTCTGGCATGCTTCCGGTGTAGGTGGTTGTGATGTCTGATCGTTTGACGGTCCTGACGTCTAAGAGCGTCTTTACCGGTACGGGGGACCTGCCGTTTGAAGGTTTCGTAGCGGTCCGTGGCAATCGAATTGAGGCTGTTGGCACCAAGTGTGAGGTAGCTTCGTATTTGACCCAAGCGGACGAGGTAGTTGACCTGGGCGACCGCACCGTCATGCCTGGCCTGATCGATGTGCATACCTTCTATACAGGCTGGGCGCTGCGGACGTTGGGGTCTGATCTGTCCGGCATCGCTGATGCCAAAGAGGCCGTGTCGCTCTTGCGTGCATGGAAAGAAGATCATCCGGATTGCGCGGCGGCTTTTGGCCACAGCCTACCCGAAACGTTGGCATCGGATGCCGAGAACGCAAATACGGCAGCTGTGTTTGACGATTGTTTTGGCGATATCCCTGTCGTCTGCTTTACACCGGGTGCGGAGACCTGCGTTCTCAATGCTGCCGCCAGTGCACGATACGGCTTTACACCCCAGGCGTGCTATGCCGAGAAGATCTGGCGCATGATGAGCGATTTCCTCGCGCTGCCCGAGGTACGTGCGGGGTATTCGGACTACATGAGCATGCTTAACGAGCGCGGCGTTACCGCCATCAAGGAGATGGCGTTTGATGACTACTACGGTTTTGCCGACGAAATGGCTCGCCGTGAGGAATCTGGTGAGCTGACGGTTCGCGTCTCTATGATGTCGCAGCCGGTGGGTGCCGGTGCAAATCTGGCATATGCCCGCGAGGCACGAGAGCGCTTCCGGGGACCGTTCGTTCGTTTTTCTGGCTTCAACCGTATGACCGATCGCGGCGTATGGGCGGGGCTTGCCGAGATGATTGATCCCTATGAGGACTCGGCCGATGCGGGCGCTGCCGGCAAGACGGTCGTCGAGGAGCCCGAGTGGGATCTGATTGAGAACGAGCTGCGTGCAATTGATGCTGACGGCTTCCGATATTCCTTGCATTGCCAGGGCGATGGCGCCGTTCGCCGCACCGTGGCGCTCTACGCCTCGCTGCCTCGAGACGAGCATGGACGGATGCTTCGTCGCCATGCGATTACCGATCTCGAGAACTCTGACCCGATCGATCTTGTCGAGTTTGGCAAGTTAGGTGGAATTTGCGAGGTCTATCCGCAGATTCTGACGCTGGACCGGCGTGAGGATTGCCTGTCGATGATGCGTCGACAAATTGGCGAGACGCGACTTTTGCACAGCTGGAATCGCCGCGGCATGGAAGATTCCGGATGCACAGTGTGCTGTGGAACGGATTTGCCGCTGCTGATTCCGAGCCTGGGCGAGTCAATCTACAGCGCGTGCGGCGGATTCTTCGACGACGGACTGCCCGTGAACGAGGCCAACGCGCTGACGCTTGTCGAGCTCTTGCGCGCTTGGACTGCCGGGGGCGCGTACGATCTGATGCGCGAAGACGAACTGGGTACGCTTGAGGTTGGCAAGCTTGCCGATATCTGCGTGCTCGATCGGGATGTGTTCGACCTCGATTATCGCGACGCACGCGATCTTGCGGTTGATATGACGATGTCGGACGGACAAATCGTGTTCGATCGAAATAAGGAGGCATAAGATGTCTGAATCCAAACCGACGCTGCACCGCGAGCAGATTGCGGGCATGAATATCCACTACATCATGTGGTCGCTCGATTACTTCCTTGATGTGCAGCAGCGCTTGGGCTTTGAGTCCATTGAGCTGTGGTGTGCAGAGCCGCATGTGACGCTCGACCATACGGGCTACTTCGAGGCTGAGGTCCTGGCGAAAAAGGCTGCAGACCGTGGGCTTAGGTATCGCACTCTGTGCCCCGAGAATGTTGTCTATCCTTGGCAGTACTGCGCACGCAAGCCGCTGCATGAACAGCGCAGCCTGGCGTACTTTAAGCACGGCATTGAGCTTGCCGAGGTACTTGGGTGCGACCGTATGTCCGTCAACTCGGGCTGGGGCGACTGGGACGAGGACCGCGAGGAAGCCTGGAAGCGCAGCCGCGAGCACTTGTCCATTCTGGCGGAGTATGCCGGCGAGCACGGTTTGGTGCTTACGATGGAAAGCCTGCGTCCCGAGGAGAGCAACCTTGTGACGACGGTTTCCGATGCGAAGCGCATGATTGACGAGGTCGCGAGCCCGTACTTACAGCCCATGGTTGATACAACTGCGATGGGCGTTGCAGGCGAGACGCTCGAGGACTGGTTTGCCACCTTTGGTGATGGGGCAATTCACGAGATGCACTTTATCGACGGTGACCCGTATGGCCATCTGGTGTGGGGCGATGGCAAGCACGATATGGACGCCTTCGTCGCCACGCTCAACGCCCATGGTTTCGACGGCATGCTGGGCCAGGAAATCACGGACGGTCGTTACTACGATGACCCGGCGGCGGCAGATGCCAAGAACATGGCCGCATTCGAGAAATATCTGATTGACTAAAACAACTATCGGCCACGCAGCCAACGTCATTGATTGCGGCCAAACAAGAAAGGAACTGGATATGAACGCACACGATCTGATCAAAGAGGCAATTGCCGAGAAGGGCAAGTTCGACAGCGTCTACTGGATTGCTTGCGGTGGCTCCATGATCGATTTGATCCCGGCTCACGAGCTTCTGCAGCGCGAGGCAACCACCTTCACTTCGTATATCTATACGGCTCGCGAGTTCGATATCATGCGCCCGCGCCGCTTGGGTGAGAAATCCCTGGTCATTGCTTGCAGCCACAGTGGCAACACCCCCGAGGTCGTCGAGGGCTGTGAGATTGCCCTTGCTGCCGGCGCTACGGTGATCGCCCAGACCGACAACGCTGGATCCAAGATTGACTCCGGCAAGTGGACCACGTGGGTCTACCCGTGGGGCGAGGGCGTGCCGCAGGCCGAGGTCCCCGCTGGCATTTCGCTGTCGCTTGCGGCCGAGCTGCTCGATCAGCAGGAGGGCTACGCCGATCTTGCCGATATGTATGCCGGTATCGCCGAGATGGATAAGATTCTTCCTCCGGCACGCGAGAAGGTAAATGCCGAGCTGGGCGATCGTTTTGCCAAGCTTTGCCAGGAGCACGAGTTCTTCTACATTCTGGGCAGCGGTCCCAACTTTAGCCAGACCTACGGTTTCGCTATCTGCTCTCTTATGGAGATGCAGTGGCAGCACTGCAGCTACATCCACTCTGCCGAGTACTTCCACGGCCCCTTCGAGGCTACTCAGGATGGCGTTTTTTACTTCCTGCAGATGGGCTCCAGCGAGTGCCGTGCTATGGACGAGCGCGCCCTGGCGTTCCTTAAGACGCATACCGATACGCTGATGGTGCTTGATGCCAAGGAGTACGGTATGGAAGCCGTGCCGGCGAGCGTCCGTGCCTATCTGGACCCGGTGCTGTTCTACGCCATGAACTGCGAGCTGCGCGCCGCACGCGGCAAGGTGTTTGATCACGATCCCGATTTCCGCCGCTATATGGGTGTTGTCGAGTACTAGAAGGGGCAAAGGCCATGGCATTTAACGTTAACGCGCTCGGATTTGGCGACAACGTCGTCGATCGCTACGAGCATATCCACACCATGTATCCCGGCGGCAATGCGGTGAACTTCGCCGTTTATGCCAAGAAATGCGGTGCCGCACGCTCTGCATACATGGGCATTTTTGGCAATGACGCCGCTGCCGAGCATGTCATTGCAAGCCTCGAGGATGAGGGTATCGAGCTTGACAAGTGCGAGCAGATGATTGGCGAGAACGGAGCGGCTCGCGTGACCGTCGTTGACGGTGACCGTGTCTTCCTCGGCTCCAACGAGGGCGGTATCCGTGGCGATGCGCGCTATGTTCTCGATCGCTTTGACCTTTCGTACATGAAGCAGTTCGATGTGGTTCATTCGGGCAACTATTGCTTCACCGAGCGCGAGCTGCCCAAGTTGAAGGCTGCGGGCGTCACGGTCTCTTTTGACTTTTCGGACGACTCCACCGACGAGTACTACGAGCAGATTGCGCCCTATGTCGATTTTGCTTTCTTTAGTGCGGCGGATGCCGCGAGTGAGGACGAGATTCGCGAGCGTCTGGCATGGGTGAAGGGTCTGGGTCCGCGTTTTGTGTCGGCTACGGCGGGCGCCGAGGGCTGCATTGCTTACGACGGCGAGCGTTATTACCGCCAGCTGGCTAAACCGGTAACGGACATGAAGGACACCATGGGGGCGGGCGACTCGTTCCTCACCTCGTTTTTGATGTGCTATCTCGATTCCGCCAAGCGTGGCGAGGATGGCGCCGAGGCCATCGAGCGCGCGCTCGACTTTGCTGCCGGGTTTGCCTCGACCGTGTGCGGCATGGAAGGTTCTTGGGGCCACGGAGCACCAATCGTCGAATAGCTTAAGAAAGCGTACGGCGGTCTGGCTATGAGGCCTTGGACAGCCGATGCAAAACAATAAGCGAAACGCGAAAAGGGGGCTCGCCATGTGGTGGGTCCCCTTTTGAACATTGGAGAAGACCATGGGTATTAAAGCGTGTGCGGCTGGTTTTTGCTGTGCGGACGTCTATCAAAACATCGGCGTGTTCTATCCGACTGGTAATGGCATTGACTGGGGTATCCATCTTGCACGAATGGGCGTTTCGGTATCCGCCGTGTCGGTTGTCGGCAAGGACGAGTACGGAGACAAGATGAGAGAGGCGCTGGCCGCCGAGGGGTTCGATATCTCACATCTACGGGTGGAGGATGGCGACACCTCGGTGATGCTCATGGCATTGAAAGACGGCGTCGATCGCGTGCATCTCGAGGCAATCGATGGCGTAATGGAGACATATCGACCGAATGAAGACGACCGGGCGTTTATCCTGGAGCATGACATCATTCATACCGACCTGTTTGGCAATTGTTTGGACCTCCTGCCCGAATGGCATGATGCGGGCAAGACGGTGGTTATGGACTTCTCGGTGTTCAGCCATGATCCCGAATATGCCTGTGAGGCTCATTTTCCTTACGTAGACTATGCGTTCATGTCGTTTGAAGAGGACACTTCGGAGCTACGAGACTGGGTACGCCACGTACAGGAGTTGGGACCGCGGGTGGCAGTTGCCACGCTTGGCGAGAAGGGAAGCATTGCCTATGACGGTGAGCGCTTCTATGAGTGCGGAATCGTACCGGCGGAGAAGGTCGTTAATACCGTGGGTGCCGGCGACTCGTATATCGCCGGGTTTACCAAGGGCGTGATCGATGGCCTTGATATTCCGGCGTGTATGAAGGCGGGCGCTGAGCTGTCGTCCCGAGTGATTGGTTCGTTTGAGCCGTACTAGGGTCAAATGCCTGGAAAGGAGTACGAAATGGTTATCGACATGTTGGTCCATCCTATGCTCTACGGCGAGATCTGTACGCCGGGTGATGAGCCTGATGGATTCGGTTTTTGGTCACGAGAATTTGGTATGGGGCATATGGGCCCCATGGATTGGGATGAGCTTCAAGTCGAGATGGACGTCTGCGATGTGCAGAAGAGCGTGCTCATGCCGCTCGATGTAACCACGGCATGCGGAGGGCATTTTGGCACCAATGACCAGATTGCCATGCTGGTTGCCGCGCATCCCGATCGTCTGTGGGGATTTGCGAGCGTAGATCCGCAGGTGAGCGGTGCCGCAGGCGAATTGGAGCGCGCCTTTACCGAGTTGGGGGCAAAGGGGCTTTGCCTGCATCCGGCAAAGCAGGGTTTTGCCCCCGATGATGCTGTGGCCGAGCCGCTTTACGAGCTGTGCGAGCGCTATAACAAGCCGGTGGTTTTCCATGCCGGTATGTCTTGGGAGCCGGGCGCAGAGCTCTCGCGCAGTAACCCGCTTGCATTTGAGCACACAATCGCAACGCATCCAAATGTGCGTTTTAGTTTGACCCACTTTGGCTGGCCCTGGGTGCGCGAGACCGTGGCGATGCTGCTCAAGTATCCCAACTGCTACACGGACACCTCTATCACTTACATCGATTCGCCCGAGGAGATGATGCAGCGTCTTTTCACGGTCGATATGGGGCCGCTGTGGTATGAGCGCGCGCTATCGCACCAAGTGATGTTCGCCAGCAATACGCCGCGCTTCCGTGCATTCAAACTCAAGCGGGCGCTCGATACCGTGCCCATGCGCGATGATGCGCGAGAAAGGCTCTACTGGGGTAATGCCCTGCGTTTTCTTGAAGGGGATGAGTGAACATGGTGACGCTCGAGACATTGAGCTATCTATCGACTGCTCCGGACCAGTTCATCGATATTACCGAGGACGTGCACGCTGCCATCGAACGCAGCTCGGTGACCAATGGCTTGGCGGCGATTATTTTGTCGCATACGACCTGCGGAATCGTGGTAAACGAGGGGCTGCCCTGCGTGGAGACGGATCTTATGGAGACGCTTGATCGCATCGCCCCACTCGATGCCCCCTATGCGCATGCACACTTCCTGCCGAGCTATGGAGCCACCGGTAACAACTCCTGTGGGCATATCAAGAGCATGATTTGTGGAAACAGTTGCTTCTTTCCCGTCCAAGATGGCCACATCGTGTGCGGAGGTGCCCAGAACATCTATCTTGCGGAGTTTGACGGTCCGCAGAAGCGAAAAGTGTACGTCGAGGTGCTGGGGGAGTAACGTCCCTGCAATAATGAACTGCACCCCAAAACTTGGACGGCTTAAATAAGAACTACGCCGCAAGGGACTGGCTCCGGAACTCCTCCGGGGTCAGTCCCTTCAGTTTAGTCTGCGTCCTCTGCCAGGTGATCCGTTGTATTATCCGGGCGGAAGCGTGTCGCAAGTCGTGGAAGCCGCCAAGCGCAGTTCACGCGCTGCATTTTTTGCGGTGCCTGGGCCGGTGATCTCGGGCTGATTGACCGAGATTTCACTCACACCATGCGTCGCAAGGCGGCGCTGCGCTTGGACGACCTCAAGCTTTTTCACTTCATTACGAGCGAGGGAGGGGGGGTTTATCTCAACGACCGTACGACTGCGGACATTGCCGATTCACTTCTCTTTAATTGCTTACCGGATGCGATGGCCATCGGCGGTTCGGCTGCCGATCGGGGCGCTTCGGGCGAGCTTGCCGATGAGGTCTGCGAGCGTCGCAGCGTGCGGCTGAGGCGACGGGGCTCACGGCAGGGACACCTGTCTTAGTGGGAACGGGCGACTCTGGTGCTGAGGCCATTTCGACGGGTGTATTCCGTCCCGGCGATATGATGGTTCAGTTGGGGAGCACGGCGTATTTCATCTACTTAGCTGATCATATGGTCGATGATGCCCGCCTGTGGTCAGGGACGTTTATCATTCCCGGAACTTACGGGATCTGCGCGGGGACCAATACGGCGGGTGCGCTCACATCGTGGCTGCGCCAAGAGCTGTATCGCGACGCCGTAGAGGCCGAGGGTCACGGTGGCCCCGATGCATATTCGGTTATGGCGCATGATGCCGCCGACGTGGCGCCGGGTGCCGATGGGCTCCTGTGTCTGCCGTACTTTGCGGGGGAGCGTACTCCGCTCAACGATCCCGAGGCGCGTGGCGTCTTCTTTGGCTTGATCGGAAGGCATACGCGAGCCCATATGGTTCGCGCCGCCTTGGAAGGCGTCGCGTATACCGTTGCATCCCATGTCGACATTATCGAGCGAGAGCATGGACTGCCAATTGGGCGCATTATGCTTGTCGGAGGTGGAACCAAGAATCCAGTTTGGATGCAGGCTATCGCCGACGTATGCGGGCGCGAGGTCTCGGTTGCCAAGGTTACGATGGGCGCATGCTTCGGCGATGCCATCATGGCAGCTCTCGCAGGAGGCGCCTATGCATCATGGGATGAGCTCGCTCAAGTCCTTGGCGTTGCGCAAACAATCGTGCCCGATATGGCTGCCCACGAGTTATATGCGTCGCGTCGTCATATCTTTGACGAATTGTATTCACGCAACCGTGATCTCATGCACGAATTGGTGTAATGCTGCCGAATTGTACTGCCTACTAATAGGGACTGCGTTGTGCGATTCGCATGTCCCTTGGCATTTTTGCCCACAGGGGTTAGCGAAGGTCAAAAACAGAGTGCGCATTTGCTAAAACTACCGACTCGATGCGCTTTGCGTCACAGTTTTTGAGTGAGGCAATGCGCATCGAGGTCCTTGCGAGCGATTTGATGAGCGACTGCGCGCTTGTTTCTGTGTTTGGCTCGGCCGGCGCATCGGTCTCGAGCAGTTGACGGTCGAGTGGAATCTGTCGGGCATATTCGCGACCGCGCTTGGTGGCGAGCATGCGCTCGCTGACGGAAAAATAACAGCCTGCATCGCGCGCGCGGACGAGTTCGTCCGAGGTGCCGCTAAACCAGTGGAAGATGATAACGGGGGAGTCGGGCCTTGGGGTGAGCGATCCGTGCGACTCGAGGACGTCCAGTACGGTTCCTGCCGAACGAACGGCGTGAATTGATATTACGCGCCCGGCAAGAGGATGCTGCACAAGTGCATCGCAGAGCCGGTCAAGTGCCTGTATTTGTAACGGCTCGCTTCCAGCAAAGCGTGCGGAAAAGTCGAGCCCGATCTCGCCGATAAAACGCTCTTGTGCAGCAACTTCGCAAAGCAGATCGATTTCGGTAGCGCTGCATCGGCTGTCGGCGAGCCACCAGGGATGGAGGCCGACGCCCGCGATGATGCTCGGGCGGTGACTGGCACGTGTTTTTGCTGCCGCGAAGTCGCGTGGGTCGACGCCGCAGTCAAATAGACCCAGACCCAGTGCCCTCGTCTCATCGGCAACGGTATCCGGGCAGGCCATCAAATCAAGATGACAGTGTGCATCAAACAGCTGCGGCTCCATCGCGGCATCCCTGCTAGTCCAAGCGCTGGCCGTCGGCGCGCACGTGCTCGGTACCGCGCTCACTGATCTGGCGGATAACCTCGCCGGCAATCATCTGACCCATGATGGGCGGCATAAAGCTGGCGGTTCCGAGCTCGGTACGCTCGTGGATGTTGGAAGGGTCGCGGGGCTGTGTCTTAACCGATTCCTCGCAGCTAAACAGTACGTGTAGGCTCTTGATTCCGCGCTTCTTACATTCTTTGCGCATGATGCGGCTCATGGGGTCACGTACCGTATCGAAAATGTCGGCAAAGCGGAGGCACTCGGGATGGAGCTTGTTGGCCCCGCCCATGGAGCTAACCAAACGAATGTCGTGGTCCTGAGCATATTTGGCAATGGTGAGCTTGGCCGAGATGGTGTCGATGGCGTCGACGACGTAGTCGAGCTTGCCGTCCGTCTGCTCCAAAACGCTCGCGAAGAACTCGTCGATATTGTCGCTCAACAGGTATTCGGTGCGCTTGATGACGGTGGCGGCGGGATTGATGTCGTGGATCATGGCTTCCATAACATCGACCTTGCGCTTGCCGATGGTGCTGTGAAAGGCGATAGCCTGGCGATTGATATTGCTGGGCGCGATGATGTCCTTGTCCAGAATGACGAAATGACCGATGCCGCCGCGGGCGAGTGCCTCGCAGCAGTTGGAGCCCACGCCTCCGCAGCCGAGCACCAGCACCGTAGCATCGGCGAGCTTATCGAGTGCCTCGCGGCCCATAATGATCTCGAGCTTGGTGTCGCGTGTCTCGACGAGAGCGGCAGCGGTTTCGGTCATAGACATCCTCCGATGGGGAAGCGAATCGTGTTTTAGCTATTGCCATTATAGGTATTATCGCGATTCCATTTGAGCCCTAGGGGCTTGTTGAAATGAGGCAGTGATTCGCATAAGATGAAGCAGATGGCACCCGTTGCAGCGGGTTGGCCAACTCCCAAACACGTTTGTAGCGTGAGAAGTGGCCGTCTTCGCATTACGCGGAGGCGGCTATTTTTTTTGAGTACAAGATTAGACAGTTAGACAAACATCTAAATATCGAGTATAGTGTGCGCGTCATGAGAGATGATGAGAGGAGGTCTTATGCCGGGAGAGGGTTTTAAGGCGCTTGCCGATCCAACGCGACGGCGCATTTTGGAGTTGCTGCGCGAGGGCAATTGCACGGCGGGGGAGCTTGCCGAGCATTTCGATATCAGTAAGCCGTCGCTAAGCCATCACTTGGCGACGCTCAAAAACGCCGGGTTGGTGACCGACGAGCGCCATGGCCAAAACATCGTATACAGCTTAAACACCACCGTCATGCAGGATTTAATTGGCTGGTTTATGGGCTTTACAAACACTGAAGGTGATAAGGATGAATAACGAAAACAAGGGCATTCACCCCACGGGGGTATCGTCGCGCGTGTGGATTGCGCTGGTCGCTCTGTGCGTCGCCAATGTCGTAGCGCACCTCATGGTGATGCCGAGCTTGCCTGCGCAGATTCCCACGCACTGGGGCGCGAACGGCGCCGTCGACGGTTGGGGTCCTAGCTGGATGGCCTCCGCGCTCGGCGCGCTGCCTCTGGCGCTTCTCGCAATGTTCTGCGTGGTGCCGCGCATCGACCCCAAAGGTGAGGCATATCGAACCTCGGGCAAGTTCTATCAGGGCTTCGTAATCGCCTTCACCTTGTTCATGTGCGCCATAAGCTGGCTGGGAGAGCTTACGGTCTGGGGCGTGGTGCCGGCGGTCGGTTCGGTTAACGTGCTGATTTCCGGTGTTGTCGGTTTGCTGTTCATCGGCGTAGGCAACTACTTGCCGCGTGTGAAGCAGAACTATACGCTCGGTATCAAGACACCTTGGGCGCTTGCCGATCCCGAAAACTGGCGCCGTACGCAGCGTTTTGGCGGCGCCTGCTTTATGGTGCTGGGTATTGGCCTGATTGTGATGGGCGTGGCGGGTAGCGTGCTTTCGAGTGAAGTCGTCGCCGCGGTGATTGCGATTCTGGCGTTTGGTTCGGTCGGAGCCATCTACGTCTACTCGTATCTGCTGTGGCGCAAATCGCAGCGAGCCGCTCGTTAAGGTTGCGGAAAACTAGCGTACGCAGTTCATAGTATGTTCCGGGGGACTTTTCCCAGGTAGTATTAGGGGGTGTGGGCAACCATGCCCCTTTTTCGTTACGTTTCAGAGCTGGTTTCCTCA
The DNA here is from genome assembly GCA_902469555.1 of uncultured Collinsella sp. Classification (GTDB taxonomy): domain Bacteria; phylum Actinomycetota; class Coriobacteriia; order Coriobacteriales; family Coriobacteriaceae; genus Collinsella. The sequence continues at coordinate 23,489 of CABRDB010000006.1, forward strand.
TTTCGTTTCTACTAAAGCGAAACAAGAATAGGGAAACAGCAGGTAGAAAGGATAAAACAGGCAAATGGCGGAGTTCATCTACCAGATGTATCAGGCTCGCAAGGCCCATGGCGACAAGGTAATCCTTGACGACGTGACCCTGAGCTTCTACCCCGGTGCCAAGATCGGCGTCGTGGGTCCCAACGGCATGGGCAAGTCGACCCTGCTCAAGATCATGGCCGGCATCGAGGAGGTCTCCAACGGCGATGCCAGGCTCACCCCCGGCTACACCGTGGGCATCCTGCAGCAGGAGCCGCCGCTCGACGACGACAAGACCGTTATCGAGAACGTGCGCATGGCGTTTGGCGATATGATCGCCAAGGTCGATCGCTTCAATAAGATCGGCGAGGAGATGTGCGACCCGGATTGCGACATGGATGCCCTCATGGCCGAGATGGGCAAGCTCCAGGACGAGATCGATGCCGCCGATGGCTGGGATATCGATTCCAAGCTCGGCCAGGCCATGGACGCCCTGCAGCTGCCCGATTCCGACATGCCGGTCAGCGTACTTTCCGGCGGCGAGCGCCGTCGCGTGGCCCTGTGCAAGCTGCTGCTCGAGGCTCCCGACCTGCTGCTGCTCGACGAGCCCACGAACCACCTGGACGCCGAGTCAATCCTGTGGCTCGAGCACTTCCTGCACAACTACCAGGGCGCGGTGCTTGCCGTCACACACGATCGCTACTTCCTGGATAACGTTGCCGAGTGGATCTGCGAGGTCGACCGTGGTCACCTTTATCCCTACAAGGGCAACTACTCCACGTATCTGGAGACCAAGGCCGCCCGTATCGAGGCACAGGGCAACCGCGATGCCAAGCTCGCCAAGCGCATGGAGGCCGAGCTCGAGTGGGTGCGCAGCTCGCCCAAGGCCCGTCAGGCCAAGAACAAGGCCCGTCTGGCTCGCTATGAGGAGATGGAGGCCGAGGCCCGCGCAAGCCAGAAGCTCGACTGGACCGACATCCGCATCCCTGTGGGCCCGCGTCTGGGCAACAAGGTGCTCGAGGCCCATCATCTGCACAAGGAGTTCGATGGCCGCGTGCTCATCGACGACCTTTCGTTCACCCTGCCGCGTAACGGCATCGTGGGCGTCATCGGCCCCAACGGTGTCGGTAAGACCACGCTGTTCAAGACGATTGTGGGTCTGGAGCCGCTGACTTCGGGCGAGCTCGAGGTGGGCGAGACCGTCAAGATTTCTTACGTCGACCAGAACCGTTCCGGCATCGACCCCGATAAGAACCTATGGGAGGTCGTCTCGGACGGCCTGGACCACATGATGGTCGGCGAGACCGAGGTTCCGAGCCGCGCGTATGTGGCGAGCTTTGGCTTTAAGGGCCAGGACCAGCAGAAGCGCGCTGGCGTGCTCTCCGGCGGTGAGCGCAACCGTCTGAACTTGGCGCTTACGCTCAAGCAGGGCGGCAACCTGCTGCTCCTCGACGAGCCCACGAACGACCTCGACGTCGAGACGCTGTCCTCGCTCGAAGCGGCGCTGCTCGAGTTCCCGGGCTGCTCGGTGGTCATTAGCCACGACCGTATGTTCCTGGACCGTGTCGCCACGCACATTCTGGCGTGGGAGGGCACCGACGAGAACCCGGGCAACTGGTATTGGTTCGAGGGCAACTTCGAGGCCTATCAGGCCAACCGCATCGAGCGCCTGGGCGAGGACGCAGCCCAGCCGCATCGTATTCACCGCAAGCTCACGCGTGACTAGTAGCAAGTAGAAAGGCCGCCAGCAAGGGCGGCCTTTCTTGTAGCAATTGCACTGCAGCTATGCCCTGGCTGCTGGTTTGATTCATAATCAAAGTCATCTCTTTGGGATTAAAGCCCGTTTTTGCTATGAGTGATTTTCTAATTCCGTTTAAAACGTAAAGACGTATTGGGTTACAAGGACATAAGCAAATCGAATTGAAA
>CABRDB010000007.1 GCA_902469555.1 uncultured Collinsella sp.
GCTCGCGGCGGCTTCCTCGGCCTTTGCGCGCTCGGCACGCAGGGCAGCCAGCTCCTCACGCTCGCGACGGGTCTCTTCCTGGGCCTCGCGGCGGGCCTTCTCGGCGCGGAGCTCTTCCAACTCGGCACGCTCCTCGTCTGACAATGGTTGGGACTCAAGCTCGGCCATGGTACCGCCCTTTCTTTTTAAAAAAAGCCGCCGACACAATGTCGACGGCTTATCAAATCCAAGGGTGGAGACGAAGGGAGTCGAACCCTCGGCCTCTGCCATGCGACGGCAGCGCTCTCCCAACTGAGCTACGTCCCCAGGACAAGTTGATATTTTACCTACGGCTCGCCAACTGTCAACGCCCAATAACCAGTCTTTTTGGGACGGGGCTATTTTGACTACCTTTCGAGCAAGCAATCCTCTCGATGATTTTTTAATCCCCGTCCCAAAAAATCATCCGCGTGCGCACTACTTTGCGCTGGTGAGGACACCGGTGGTGTCGAAGGCCGGGGTGAAGCTTTCGTCTACCGCGCCGCCCTCTTGCCAAAACATCGTCGTAAAGCCCAGGTCGTCGGCATGGTCGAGCACCTGCTCGTACTCCTCGCGCGTCACGGCACGCGCCAGGTCGCCGCTCTGCTCGCGCATGAGCGCATTGGGCGTGTACTGGTTCATGACCGAGATCGGCACATCACCCACCGTCTGCCACACCAGGTCCAGCACACGACACGAATCGTCTGCATGTCCCGGCAACACCAGGTGGCGCACAATCATGCCGCGCTTCATGAGCCCGTCCTCGTCCACCAGCACTCCCCCGCGGCGCTCGATCTCGCGCGCCATTTGCGCCAGGCCCGACACGGCCACACGCGGGTAGTCCTTTATATGAGAGAGCGACTGCGCAAGCCCCGCATCGGCATATTTAAAGTCGGTAAGCCACACATCGACCAGATCGCCGAGCGCCGCCACGGCACTCGCGCGCTCATAACCGCTCGTGTTGTAGACGATGGGGATGACCAGCCCGCGCGCCCGTGCCGCGGCAATCGCAGCCGGCAGCAGGTGCGCGTAGTGTGTCGCCGTCACCAGGTTAATATTGTTCGCACCCTGGTCCTGCAGCTCCAACATAATCTCGACCAGGCGCTCGGGCGAAATCTCAAGCCCAAAATTGCCCGTCGAGATCTCGTGGTTCTGGCAATAGACGCATTTGAGCGAGCAGCCGCTAAAGAAGATCGTGCCCGAACCGGCCTCGCCCGAGATAGGCGGCTCCTCCCACATATGAAGCGCCGCGCGGGCCACCTTGAGCGTGCCATCGGCACCGCATACGCCGTGCGCGCCCTCATCGCGCGCCGCACCACAACGGCGCGGACACAAATGGCAGGCGGGCGAAAAAAGTTCGGTCAACGACGTCGGCATAAAAACATGCTCCAAAACAACGATTCAGCAGCTCAAACGCAAAGGGACCAACTGCACAAACGGCTCGAGCCCAAGGCGCCGTAATCGTCCGACACGATTTTTGTAATGTCAAGACTGGAATCGATAAAGTGCCGCTTTATGATGTAGGTATTCCGCCCCCCGCGGAGCAACTGGGTGAACCGTCGCGTTTATTTAGGGAGCCCACACAGTCGTACCTAGTACAGGTATCCTTCGTTGTTAAGGACGCTGGAACAGTCGATGAGGGCACCCACCTGTTTTAGGTGGGTTCATTTTCGTAACGTGGGGGGCGGTTTTCTTCTGCCGAAAATCGCCATTGCAAATCCCGCCCAGATCCCCAAAAGGCACCAGGTAGAGCCTCACTATCACTCGAATATCTGGTAAGCGCGTGATTATCGCCCCGTGCAATTCCTCACACCCTCCTTGGTCGAGTATCATGGGTCAGCTATACCCTTTGCGGCATGGCATCCTTTGACCTTTTCCTTCGACGCTTGGCGGTTTATCGATTCATGGCTTCCTCCACGAGCTTCATACCGTACCTATGCGTGGCGGTCGCGGCTTTTATCACGACCTTCCTTACGGTGCCCCTGGTCAAGCGCCTGGCAATCAAGCTCGACGCTGTCGACTATCCTTCCAAGCGCCGTATCAACACTAAGCCCATCCCGCGCATGGGCGGCACGGCGGTCTTTTTAGGCCTCGTCGTCGCTTGCATCGTGCAGATTCTAGGCACCTGGTATCTGGGCTGGCCGCCCGTTTTGGTGCCCCACCCCCGTCTGCACATCAGCTACCCCATACTTGCGCTTTCTTTTACCGTCATCTTTGCGACCGGCGCAATCGACGACGTCTTCCAGCTCAAGCCCAAGCAAAAGCTGGCCGGCCAGGTCCTCGCCGCGTTCATCGCCTGCTTGGGCGGCCTGCGCATCGGCGTCATCGTCAACCCGTTTGCTCCCGGCGAGATCATGCTCGGCTGGCTCGCCTACCCCATCACCATTGTCTACCTGGTGGCGTTCACCAACATCATCAACCTTATCGACGGCCTCGACGGTCTGGCCACGGGTATCTGCGGCATCGCGTCGTTCACCATGTTTTCGGTCGCCGTGCTCTCGGGCCGCATCGACGCCGCCGCGCTCTCCATTGCACTCTTTGGCTCGTGCCTCGCCTTTTTGCGCTATAACTTCAACCCCGCGAGCATCTTCTTGGGCGACTCGGGGTCGCTGCTTCTGGGCTTTGCGTTAGGTTCCATCTCGCTGCTCAACGTGAGCCGCACCGCCGCACTCACCTCGCTCATCATCCCGCTCATCGTGGCCGGCGTGCCCATCATCGATACGTTCAGCGCTATCGTTCGCCGCAAGCGCGCCCACATTAGCATCGGGCAGGCCGACAAGGGCCACATCCACCACCGCCTCATTCAAGAGGGCTACAACCAAAAGCAGGCCGTACTGCTCATCTACGCCTGGTGCATCATGCTTTCGGCCGGCGCCGCCGCCATCAATCAGGTCGAGGCCCCCATGCGCGTGCTCATCTTTACCGTGCTCGCCATTGGGTCGGCGGCCTTCGCCAAGCACCTTCATCTGTTTGAGCCCGTGCTGCGCCACCATTACAACAAGCGCACGCACGAGGACGAGCTGGTAACCCCCGACGATCCCGCCTTTAAACAGGAGGAGCAGGCAGCCGAGGAACGCAAAGAAGAGCGCCACCACAAGCTCTAGGGTAAGCTGCCGAGGATGTGCCCCGGCGCCGCTGGTCAAGCGCAGCCCGACACCCATCGCACAAGCCGCCCCTCTCCCGCCCCTCGCTTACTTACGCCTCGCCCCTGTAATAAACGCGTTATCATCTTGACCCATGAACATACGTTAGGAGCAATCATGCCAAACGAGAACAGCTACGAAGTCGCGCTGCAAAAGAGCAACGCCATTCGCGAAGGTCTGGCCAAGACGCCCGAGAAGTTCACCATGCTTACCGGCGACCGTCCCACCGGCCGCCTGCACCTGGGCCACTACTTTGGCACCCTCAAGGGCCGCGTGGAGCTGCAGAACATGGGCGCCAAGACCAACGTGCTCATCGCCGACTACCAGGTCATCACCGACCGCGACACCACCGAGCATATCCAGGACAACGTGTACAACATGGTCATGGACTACCTTGCCTGCGGCATCGACCCCGACAAGACCATGATCTACGCGCACTCCGCCGTGCCCGCCGCCAACCAGCTCATGCTGCCGTTCCTGTCGCTGGTCTCCGAGGCCGAGCTGGCGCGCAACCCCACCGTCAAGGCCGAGATGGAGGCCTCGGGCCACGAGCTCACCGGTCTTCTGCTCACCTACCCGGTGCACCAGGCCTGCGACATCCTGTTCTGCAAGGGCAATGTGGTGCCCGTCGGCCGCGACCAGCTGCCGCACATCGAGCTCACCCGCACCATCGCCCGCCGCTTTAACAACCGCTACGGCAAGGTGTTCCCCGAGGTCGATGCGCTGCTGTCCGAGACCCCACTGCTGCCCGGCCTGGACGGTCGAAAGATGAGCAAGAGCTACGGCAACGCCATCAACATCTCGATGACCGCCGAGGAGACGGCCAAGCGCATCAAGAAGAGCCAGACCGACTCCGAGCGCATGATTACGTTCGATCCCGAGAACCGTCCCGGCGTGTCCGGTCTGCTTTCGACCGCCGCCATCTGCACCGGCCGTTCCGAAGTCGAGATTGCCGAGGAGATTGGCATGGGCGGCTCCGGCCAGCTCAAGAAGTACGTGACAGAGGCCGTCAACGAGTACTTCGCGCCGATCCGCGAGCGTCGCCAGCGCTACGAGAACGATCTGGACTATGTGAAGGACGTCCTGCACGAGGGCAACCGTCGCGCCAACGAGATCGCCGAGCAGACCCTGGCCGAGGTTCGGGACGCCATGGGCATGGTGTACTAGACCGATCTGCTGGCTAGAACTTTCGATTGCTTTAGGGCGGGCGCCACGGCGTCCGCCTTTTTTGGTGCCCGACCGGCTCGGCTCCGCCCATCGCACTCCCCCGATAAA
>CABRDB010000008.1 GCA_902469555.1 uncultured Collinsella sp.
CGCCGCGGCGGTACGCGCCTCCGCCAGCGCCTCGCGCATGAACTTCTCATCGATTCCGGTGCTCGTCATCGTTCGCCTTCCCTGTTGCAAATTCAAAACGATGCTATCATTACAACTCACGGAGAGATGGCAGAGCGGTTGAATGCGGCGGTCTTGAAAACCGTTGAGCGCGAGAGCGTTCCGGGGGTTCGAATCCCCCTCTCTCCGCCACTCCTAGTGATGCACCGGTGTCATGGTCCGCTCAAACAACGCATCGACCACGTCGGCTATCTCAGGTCGACGCTCAAGATCGTGGCCCGATTCCCACCATATCGTGAAAAGTCGAATAATACCGCCGGCGACAAACTCAGACGTCGTCTCGAGTGACACGGGGGCCAGGGCATCCTCGGCAAGCACGTTCATCACACGCTCGCGGATGGAGCGGGCAATGCGGTCGCAAATAACGTTGGTCAACATGCCCGACATGCTGCTTGCCAAAATGTTATCCATGAGCCGCTCGTGCGTCAGAATCAAATCCATGGCATCGTCCAAAATCGCGTGCCGAAGCGCGCGCACGTCCTCGGCAGACACTGCGCCGGCCTCATCGGGCTGTTTTTGCGGCAAGCCCGACATGAGCTCATCGATATAAAAGGCAAAGTAATCGTTCTTGTCGCGAAAGTGCTTGTAGAACGTCGTGCGGCGAATCATGGCCCGGTCGCACAGCATGGCAACCGTCAGGTCCTCAAAACGATGCTCTTCCAAAAGCTCGGTAAAGGCATCGAACAGGGCGCGGTAGGTTTTCTTAATGCGAAGGTCCACTGGCATCGCCATCCTCAGGGCAAAGACAACACTCGTCAATCTGTCGCATATCTTACACCTGTACCTCGCGCGCTTTGCCCCGGTGCCGGCCCCGCCGAAAACACAACGCTTACCGGAAAGTTCGGCACGGCAAAACGTTGCGGGTATACTAGTAGCGTTATACCAACGGCAGCTGGCGCATGCCGCCGCGGCCATTCGAAACGGAGACATCATGATTACCGTCATCATCGGCATCGTTGTTGTCATTGTGATTGTCTGCGCCATCGCCGGCATCTACAACAACATGGTCACCAAGCGTAACCGCATCGATAACGCCTGGCAGAACATCGATACGCAGCTGCAGCGCCGCAACGACCTGATCCCCAACCTGGTCGAGACCGTCAAGGGCTACGCCAAGCACGAGCAGGAGACGCTCTCCGCCGTGATCAGCGCGCGTAACACCGCCGTCAAGGCCACCACGCCCGAGGCCAAGATGGAAGCCGACAACGTGCTGACCGGTGCGCTGCGCCAGCTCTTCGCCGTAGCCGAGGCCTATCCCGATCTTAAGGCAAACACCAACTTTACGCAGCTGCAGGCATCGCTCGAGGATACCGAGAACAAGATTAGCTATGCACGCCAGAGCTACAACGACTGCGTGCTCAGCTACAACAACGCCATTCAGACGTTCCCGGCTGTCATCTTTGCCGGCATCTTCCAGTTTAAGGAGCGCCAGGGCTTCGAGGCCGCCGAAGCAGCCCGCCAGGCCCCGACCGTCAAGTTCTAGTAGTTTGACAGCGCATCCTTAATCGGCCAAATGCATAAACCGCCCCGTCGAATGCATACTTCGACGGGGCGGTTTCCTTTTTCGCAAAGGTTCCCCTCTAAGCGCCGTGCATTTTTAGGAGTATTCAACATAACCAAGAGCTTCGGGCGCCACGATAAGTGCCAAAGACCGCGAATATCCCTGTAAATCAAACGCTATAAGCCCATAACCCCGCCCATCATCCGTAGAAAACATCGAGAACTCCCGATTTTTTGCCCGAGGTCGGTATGCAGGGGCCTTCGATTGCAGAATACTCGCAAAAATGCACGTCGCCACCACCCCCACATGGCGCGAACCAAAACAAAAGCGCGGCCTTCCTTTCCGGCGCACTCCGCGGGACGAAAAAACCTCCGCCGCACGAAGTGCGCAGCGGAGGTTCTTTCATGTCCGAGGACGCGCCGGAAAGGAAGGTCGCCCTCGGGCCGGACAGCTAAGACAGCTTACGCGACGGTGTAAACCCAGTTGTGCTTATCCTCAACAGCACCAGACTGGATACCAGTCAGGGTCTCGCGGAGCTTCTTCATCACAGGACCGATCTCGGTGTAGCCAGCCGGGAAGGTCACGGTCTCGTCGGCGCCGTAAACCTTGTTGTCGATCTCGCCAACCGGGGAGATGACGGCAGCGGTGCCGCACAGGCCGCACTCGACAAAGGTACCGGCCTTGACCTCGGCCCACTCGACGGGACGCTGGTCAACGGTCATGCCCAGGTCCTGAGCGACCTGAACGAGCGAGCGACGGGTGATAGAGGGCAGGATGGAGTCGGTGTGCGACTGAGGAACGACGAGGGTGCCGTCCTCCTTCACGAACAGGACGTTGGCGCCACCGGTCTCCTCGACATAGGTGCGGGACTCGGAGTCGAGATACAGGTTCTCGGCATAGCCCTCGCGATGGGCCTCCATCGTGGGCTTGAGGGACATGGCGTAGTTCAAGCCGGCCTTGATGTTGCCGGTACCGTGAGGTGCCGCACGGTCATACTCGGAAACGCGCAGCTTGACGGGCTTGAGGCCACCCTTAAAGTACGGACCGACCGGGGTCACGAGAATGCGGAACGTGTACTCAGGAGCGGGAGCCACGCCGATCACGTCACCGGAGCCGATCATAAACGGACGCACGTACAGGGTCGCACCGGAACCGAAGGGCGGAACCCAGGCGGCGTTGGCAGAAACGACCTGCTTGACGGCTTCAACGAACTTGTCCTTGGGGAACGGGGGCATCTCGAGGCGCTGCGCAGAGTTGTACATACGCTCGGCGTTCATGTCGGGACGGAAGCAGACGATGCTGCCGTCCTCGGCGGTGTAGGCCTTCAGGCCCTCAAAGACCTCCTGGCAGTAATGGAAGATGCCGCCGCACTCGGAGACATGCAAGGTGTGGTCGGTGGTCAGGCCGCCCTCGTCCCACTCGCCGTCCTTCCAATGGGCCTCGTAGCTGTAATCGGTCTTCATGTAGCCAAAGCCGAGGCTACCCCAATCGATATCCTTCTTCTCGACAGTCATATGTCGCTCCTTACATACACAGTTGCAAACTCGCGAACCCGCACGCAAGGACCGAGGCCGACCGCGTCGCAACGTCGCACGCCCGGAGCGTAGAGCCGGACGGGACACGCGAGCAGCATCAAAGCCGATGGCACGTCGATTCGCATGCACGAGATTGTACTCCCCGTACGCGTCTGATAAAACGCTTTTCTTTAACTAAGTAAAGTATTTTCATTTGACCGAAACTAAAGAGGCCCGCCACCGTAAGCGGTGACGGGCCTCAACTGCACGGTTTGCGCGCTGGCTCGAGCTACGCGTTCTTTTTGCCCAGCTTAGCCTTAACCAGACCGACCACGGTCGGGATGATCGACACGGCAACGATGCCGATAATCAGCAGCTCAAAGTGCTCCTGCACAAAGGGAATGCCGCCAAAGAAGTAGCCCAGCAGCGTAAAGACCGTCGACCAGGTAATGCCGCCCAGCACGTTAAAGACGACAAAGTTGCGCCAGTGCATGCCGCCCATGCCAGCGATAAAGGGCACAAAGGTGCGGATAAACGGGAAGAAGCGACCCAGGAAGATGGCCAGGTGACCCCACTTGTCCAAGAAGTCCTCGGACTTTTTGATGCGCTCGGGCGTCATGGCCTTGACCTTGCCCGAAGCGATGATCTTGCGGCCAAAGAAGTGACCGATCATAAAGTTGCACTGATCGCCCAAAATGGCAGCGGCCCATGCGGTGGCCAGAAGCGCCACGATGTTAAAGCCGCCGTTGTGGGCAAAGAAACCCGAGGCGAACAGCAGCGAATCACCGGGAAGGAACGGGAAGAACACCACGCCCGTCTCGATAAAGATGATCAGGAACACGCAGCCGTAGGCCATAAGCGGGCCGGCGGCGATCCAGCTGGCGATCGCGGTGCGCGGGTCCTTAAGCAGCTCGGCAATAAAATTGATGAAACCCATGAAGTAAAACCTCTCAGTTGTGGGCGCGGATACGTCCAAGTTGACCAGTATACGGTTGCGGTGCCCCCTCGTGCGCAACCCCACAAAAGCATGACTCCATTACCAGCAAGTTTGCATAACTGACACTTGTAGCGCAAAGCCGCCAAGATTGTCCTTTTTAATCCCTAGCGAATCGCTATACTTTATTGAATCGCATTGCCATGGCGCTAAGGGAGGGCGGCCGGTGAGCTTTATCAATACCATTCGCGAGGACATCAAGACCGTCCAGGCGCAGGACCCCGCCGCGCAAAACGGTCTGGTCATCTTTCTTTCCTATCCTGGCCTGCACGCCAAGTGGAACCACGTGCCCGAGCACTGGCTGTGGGAGCACGGTCATCGCTCGCTCGCCCGCGTGCTCTCGCAAATCACCCGCCACATCACCGGCGTCGAGATTCACCCTGCCGCGCAGATTGGCAAGCACTTCTTTATCGACCACGCCATGGGCGTCGTCATCGGCGAGACCACCATTGTGGGCGACAACTGTGTGCTCTACCAGGGCGTCACGCTCGGCGGCACCGGCAACGAGACCGGCAAGCGTCACCCCACCCTGGGCAACAATGTCACGGTGGGCACGGGCGCCAAGGTGCTCGGCAACATCCGCATCGGCAACAACGTCAAGATCGGCGGCAACTCGGTCGTCGTTAAGGACGTCCCCGACAACTGCACCGTCGTGGGCGTGCCGGGACGCATCATCAAGCGCAACGGCTGCCGTGTGTTCGAGGAGAGTTTCGACGCCAAGCAGCATCGCGAGTACATGCCCGATGACGCCGCCGAGCAGTCCGCCCTCAACCGCCAGGGCATCACCGAGAATGCCCGCCGCGTCAAGGAACTCGAGCGAGAGGTGGCCGAGCTCAAGGCCCTCGTCGCCAAGCTCGTGGACGAACGCTAGGAACGCAAGCGGCACAAAACGACATCGGCATCAACGCAAAGGCGCGCCAGAGGATTCACCCCCGGCGCGCCTTATTTGTGATGTGGCAAAGAGACTGTCCCTTTGTCACATTATGCGAACTGGCTCAGATAGAGGTCGGCGTAGGCACCCTCGGCAGCCAGCAGCTCCTTATGCGTGCCCTGCTCGATAATGTTGCCGTGATCCATGACCAAGATCAGGTCGGCGTCCACGATCGTCGACAGGCGATGCGCGATCACAAAGCTCGTGCGCCCGCGCATAAGCGCGTCCATGGCACGGCCGATGGCAAGCTCGGTACGCGTGTCCACGCTTGAGGTCGCCTCGTCCAGGATGAGAATCGCCGGGTTGTTGAGCAGCACGCGTGCGATGGTCAGCAGCTGACGCTGGCCCTGGCTAATGCTCTCGGCATCGTTGGCCACGCGCGTGTCGTAGCCCTGCGGCATAGTGCGCACAAAGAAGTCGACCTGCGCGGCACGAGCGGCGGCCACAATTTCGTCGCGCGTTGCCTCGGGGCAGCCGTAGGCGATGTTTTCGGCAATCGTGCCATCGAACAGCCAGGCGTCCTGCAGCACCATGCCAAACTGCTGCCGTAGCTCGCCGCGGTCCATGCGGCTCGTATCCACGCCGTCGAGCGTAATACGCCCGCCGTCAATCTCGTAGAAGCGCATGAGCAGGTTGATGAGCGTCGTCTTGCCTGCGCCCGTGGTTCCCACCACCGCGATCTTTTGGCCCGGCTCGGCGGTAAACGACACGTCGCGCATAAGCGGCTTGTCGGGCGAATAACCAAAGCGCACGTGCTCAAAGGAGACGCGGCCCTCTACGCGACCCGGCAGCTTGGCGGCCTCGTCCGGCAGCGGACCGGCTTCCATCTCGGGCTCATCGAGCAGGTCGAACACGCGCTCCGCACTCGCCAGCGCGCTCTGCAGCGAGTTAAAGGTAAACGACAGCTGCGTCATGGGTTCGGACGCCTCGTAGATAAACTGAAAGAACGCCTGGAACACGCCGACGGTCATGTGACCGGCAACCAGCATGCTGCAGCCCACAATCGCAATCACGATCTGTGCCAGGCGGCCGATGAAGCGCACCGCGGGGCCGACGGCGTTAATCATAAAGTCGGCCTTGGCACTCACGCGCGCGAGCTCGCTCGAGGCCTGGTGCACCTCGGCAGAGCTCTGACGCTCGCGGTTAAACGCGCGAATCACCAGACGGCCCGAATAGCCTTCCTCGACCGCACTCGTAATCTTGGACACCCACTCCTGGCGCTCACCGGTTACGTAATGCGTGCGACGCGAGACCACTTTGGTCATCAGCAGCGACAGCGCCATAAAGAACAAAAAGACGAGCGTGAGCGGCACGCTAAACACGAACATCACGCTCACGGCGCCCACCACGGTGCCGATCGACACAAGCAGCTGAAGCAATCCGCGCTGCATACTCTCGGACATCTTGTCCAAGTCGTTGGTCGCACGGCTGACGACCTCGCCGGGACGATGCGCATCAAAGTAGGCAAGCGGCAGACGGTTGAGCTTTTGCGCGATGCGGTTGCGTAGGCGCAGGTTGAGGCGCTCGGCAACGCTCGACATCAAAAAGCTCTGGAGTGCGTAGAACGAGGCGGCGGCGATCCAAATCATAAAGTAGATGAAGATGGTCCTGCCGCAGTTCTCCCAGGTGATGCTGAAGGTGGCGTTGTTGACAAACGCTACCTGAATGTGGCCCCACAGCTCATCGATCACGCGGGCGCTATATGCCGGCGCGGCAGTGTTAAAGATGACATAGAACACAATGCTCGCGAACACGATATAGAAGCGCCAATGGTCGCCGGCAGCCTCACTCCACAGGCGGCGCACCGTCGCCCAGGTATCCCGAGGCGTCTCGTCCTCGTCTTCGTCGTCCACGTCGCGCATACGCTCTGCCTCGGCGCGGGCGCGCTCGTCCTCGGCACGTTCGTTTTCCTCGTAGAGCGCTTGGCGGCGAGCCTCGCGCTCGGCTGCAGCCTTGGCGGCGTCATCCAGCTCGGTCGACGCGGCAGCCGTTTCCTCGACCAGTCCCGCGGCAGCGGCGTCATCAACGCCGCCCTGCTTCTTGAGCTCCTCGGCCATGCTACTCACCTCCCTTCATTTGCGATTCCGCGATGGCGCGGTACACCTCGCAGGTTTCCATGAGCTCGCCATGCGTGCCCAGGCCCACAACCTCGCCGTCCTTGAGCACCACGATCTGATCGGCGTGCAAAATAGTCGAGATGCGCTGCGCGATGATGAGCACCGCGGCATCGCGCGTCTCGTCCTGCAGCGCACGGCGCAGGGCGGCATCGGTCTTAAAGTCCAGGGCCGAAAAACTGTCGTCGAAGATATACAGGTCGGCATGCTTCATGAGCGCACGGGCAATGGCCAGGCGCTGACGCTGACCGCCCGAGAAGTTCGTACCGCCCTGGGATACCGGCGTATCGAGTCCCTGCGGCTGGTCGAGCACAAAGGTGCTCTGGGCAACCTGGAGCGCATGAAGCATGTCGGCCTCGGTCGCGTCTTCGTTGCCAAAGCGCAGATTGCTTGCCACGGTGCCCGAGAACAGCCATGCCTTTTGCGGCACATAGGCAATGCGCCCGCGAATCTCGCCTTGCGAAAGCTCGCGCAGGTCGGTGCCGTCCAGGCGAATGGCGCCCTTGGTGGCATCATGGAAGCGCAGCAGGAGCTTGGCCACCGTCGACTTGCCCGAACCCGTCGAGCCGACGATCGCGGTCGTCTGACCGCGGCGACAGGTAAAGTTCAGATCGCACAGGGTGTCCTCGTCGGCGTCGTCAAAACGAAACGACATATGGTCGAACACGGCAACCGCGTCGGCGCCGCCTGCGGACTCAGGCGCCCCGTCGCCCAGCGTAGCCTTGCCGTCCACAATGCTCGGCTCGATTTCGAGCACCTGCTGCGCACGGTTGAGGCACGCCGCGGCGCGCGGCAGCGTCAGAATCACCATCTGCGCCATCATAACAAAGAACAGGATCAGGATTGCATACTCGAGCACCGCCGAGATGCTCGCAATCTGCATCGCATGGGCGCCCACGCGGTTGCCACCCACCCACAGCACCGCCACCTCGGCGATGTTCATCAAAAAGAAGCTGGAGCTGTCGAGCCCCACAAACAGGTGGTTGACCTTAATGGCATTGTCCGCGTAATCGCTAAATACCTCGTCCAGGCGCTGCTCCTCGTGGCGCTCCTTATTGAAAGCGCGGATGACGCGAACGCCCACGATGTTCTCACGCAGCACCACGTTCATGCGGTCGATAAAGCTCTGAAGGCGCATAAAAATCGGCGCGGCGTTGGCAACCGTAAAGACCGCCGCCACCAGCACGATCGCAACCACCACGCCCAGCAGCGTTCCCATGGCGGGATCGATGAACCAAGCAAAAATAATGCCCGCGACGGCCAAGAACGGCACCGGCAGCACCAACTGAATCGTCTGCAGAATGGCCTGCTGAATCACGTTGATGTCGTTGAGCGAGCGCGTGATCATCGACCCCGTGCCAAAGCGCTCAAAATCGCTGGCCGCGAGCTCGAGCGATTTGTCGTACACGGCATTGCGGATATCGCAGGCCACGTTGGCGGCCAGGCGCGCCGAAAGATAGCAGCCCAGCACCGTGCCGCCGCTAGCCATGCTGGTCGCGATAAACATGTATAGGCCGTTGCGTAAAATGTAGTCGACATCGCCCGTGGTAATACCTGTGTTGACCATGTTCGCCAGCATCGTGGGAACCAACAGCGTACCGACGTTATCCACCAGCAGCACCAGCAGCGTCACTGCGACAAGCCCTCGATAGGGCTTCAAAAACCTCATTAGCAGTCGCACGACTCCCCCTCACGTCGATCTTGCATCTGACTTTCGGCTGCCACCTGCTGTTTAAATGTCTCGCACTCGTCGCCGAGCACCTGAGAGAATTTGCCGATCAAGCGCATTATCTCGCGCTGCTCACATGGCTCGAGGGCATCGAAGGCTCTCTGCTCGGCCCCTTGCGCCGGCAGCGCATAACGCTCGGCAAATCGCCTGCCCTCTTCGGTCAGGCTTACAACCTTGTTCTTGCGACTGCCTTCGGCAAACTCCAGCGTGGCGAAACCCCGCGCCGTCAAGGTTTTAATGGCCGAGTCGATCGTCTGTTTGCTATAGAACCATTCGCTTGTCAGACGACTCACAGCGACGCTGCCGCCCGCCGTGCTGGTGTCGACGAGCATCCAATAGGCGCAGTCCGAAAGGCCGCAGGCGCGTGAGAACTCCGAATAGATATGATCGAGTCCATTGAGCATCCGGTCGAAATCGAGCAGCGTAACCGCGCTATTCATCTATCCCACCATTCGATTGTCCGAGTTTTGACCAATTTGTATTTCTAGATTAGTCCGAGTTTTGACTATCGTCAATAAGCTCGATATATATGGTCGGCTCTACATTGCATATCGATAGAAAAAGACCGCCGGCGCGGGGGCGGCGCCGGCGGTCACGCGAGAATAGCGATGTATTTGCCCGTTAGGCAGCGACGGCCTCGTAGACCGTTGCGCCCGCAAAGCTGTCGTGCAGGCTCTTGCCGCAGATCCACGGCAGCTCGACGACCTCGCAGACCGTGTTGACCAGCTCGGAGCAGTCAGTAAAGTGGCCCTTGTCGTTGAGGGCCTCGCAATCCTGAACACGCCAATAGCCATCGGTGTGCGTGATGTAGTACTCGTGATCGTTGATCGACACGAAAGCGCGCGTCTTGGAACGCAGCAGCTTCAGGAATCCTTCAAAATCGGTCTCGACGACATCTCCAGCCTGGAACATGATGTTACCTCCTGGCCCGGCGCCACCACGGCGCATTGATAAACGTTGGTACTCCTTTAGTAAAACCTTTATCAAAGGTTATGCGTTCGTCATTTAGGCAAGTGGTAAAAAACCGCAGGGTAGACGGGATAAAACGTTTAACCATCCCATTTGTTTGTCACATTCTGAAGGTACTTTTATGCAAACCTACTTTCCCAATTGGAATCTATCCTTTTGGCCGGGCAATTGACCGTCTATCGTTTAAGCCCGACGGGTATGAACGGGGCATCTGCAACGCCACCGCAAGGAGACACCATGGAGACTATCGAAGCACTCATTCACCGCCGCAGCTGCCGCAACTACAGCGATCGTCCCGTCGAGGCCGAAAAGCTTGCACGTATTATTGAAGCCGGCCAATATGCACCGAGCGGCATGGGCCGCCAGCCGGTGACGTTTGTCGCCGTCACCGACCCCGCGACCGTCGAGCGTCTCTCACAGCTCAACGCCCAGGTCATGGACAGCAACAGCGACCCCTTCTATGGCGCCAAGACCGTTGTGGTGGTGCTGGTTGACCGCAGCGTGCCCACACATCTGGAAGACGGCTCGCTCGCCATGGGCAACTTGCTCAACGCCGCCTATGCACTGGGTGTCGATTCGTGCTGGATTCACCGCGCGCATGAGGTCTTTGACTCGCCCGAGGGCTTGGAGCTGCTGGCCAGCTGGGGCCTGCCCGCCGACGGCAGCCTGCGCGGTGTCGGTAACTGCATTCTTGGCTACGCCGAGGACACGCTACCCGAGGCAAAGCCGCGCCGCGACAACGTCGTCTACGTAAGGTAACCCAGGAGCGTCAGCGGGGGTAGCTAATTTTGGACGGGGCTATTTTAGCTACCCCACTCGCAACTTATATTGACGTCGCCGTTGTCGTCGTTTCGTCCGTGTGAGTCGTTTCGGCACCGTCGCCTTGTTCGTCCTCGTCCTTTTGAGCGTCGGCGATGGTGGAAGCCGCCGCGACGATACCGCGCTGGGGCGCGACGCCCGTCTGGGTCTGAGCACCCTCGACAACTTCTGTGCCTGTATGCGCGAGCTCGGGCGATTTAAACATTGCGTCCAAGTTGGCGCCGCCACCGGCGTAGCCAAGCGCAGCGAGTGCGATGACGATTACCGCAACGACGACCGCGATCGGAACATAACGGTGCCAACCAGCGGGATTGAGCCCGCTGCGACGAGCCGCCCCGCGGCTGATATAACCGAGCGTGCCGTCGTGCTTGAGCTTTGAGCCCACCACGCGCTTGCGGCCCCGCAACGAGGACTCTGCCTGCATGGCCAAGCGGGCGCTTGCCGAAGGATAGCCGTATTTAGTGCGCTTGAACGAGCCATCAAACCCCGAGGCGTGTTTGCCCCACGTCACCGATGTTGTGCGTCGGTTGACTGACGCGGCACTCCGCCTTCTGCGGCTCGGTTTTGTTGTCTCAGCCATACGCCCCCGCACGCCGTAACCAAATCGAAACAATAACGCTTTGGACTGTAGCACACGCGTCGCGCGCGGTCACGGGCGCCTCGCTCAACGGTCATCGTCCTTCAGCAAGCGCCACAGCGTTGTACGGCTTATGCCCAGTACCTCCGCCGCACGGGTTCGGTTGCCGTGGAGATGGTCTACAACCAGATGCGCGATATCTCGCTCGGTATCGGCCAGCGGTCGCAGGATATACAGGTCGCTTTCGAGTGTCGGGGCGCCAAAAGTTGCGGTCTTAATCACGTCCTCTTGGGCGAGCACTTCCTCCGCCACAGCGCGGTCCACCGTGCCCGCCCCCACCAATATATACAGTCGTTCCGAGACCTCGCGGAGCTGCAGATAATTGCGCGGCCAGCGGTAAACATCGAGCGTCTTCGTCGCCGCGGCAGACAGCTTGGGCGCTGCCGTCCCAAATGCATCAGCGAGATATTCCAAATAGCGCGCAACCTTCGTCGACGCGGCCCCCTGCTCGGCGATTGCCGGCGCCACGCTCACCGCACAGGCGAAGCGCTCGGTCACAAAGGCGGCTTGATCACTTTCGCTGCCGCCCGGCATGTCATTCGCCGTCAACACCACATGGCAGCGCGTCGCCAACGCGGTGTCGGCCATCGTGGAGACCAGCTCGCGGAGGCGCTGGGAGCCAACCGCATTCCAGCCCTCAATGCAAAGGGTCAGCCCCGTTTGGAACAGCGGCGATTCGGAGCTTTTGAGCACGTGGCGCCAACCGCGATCGGTAAGCTCATCGAGCGCAACGGAAACAAAGGGCTGATCGGCAAAAGGACCGTCCAGATAGAGGCGCTTGGCGATCTCGACCTGACCCGCTCCCAGCTCGCCCTCGAGCATAAGGGGCACACCGCGCGCGTAGCTCTCGGCAACCGGCGCAGCCACCGAGGCCGCCCCCTCAACGATGCCGTACGCGCTCGATTCGTAGCGGGCCTCAACTTCGTCGGCATTGAGCCATTCGATACCCGCATGCGCCGCGGCACCGCGCACCTCGCGGACCACGACGGCCCAAAGGCCCCCGCCCTCTTTGTCGGTGGGATGAACGGTCAGGCTCAGGCGCGTACCCGCACGCCCCATAACCAGACGTGCGCCGTCTCCTATACGGTCGAGGCGTTCGGCAACAAAAGCCGCCACATCCCGCTCAAGCGCCGCGTCATTCATGGTCGAGATCGCGACGTCCCCACGCGCATCGATTGCCAATGCCGAGGCCCCGGCAGCAGCCAGGGCCCCAGTCAAGATGTTCAGCTTGGCATCGCTATCCATGATTTGCCCCTGTCCGCAGCGACGTGCAACCGCCGATGGTCACACGACCGAGTGTTTCAAAATTGAACGATATTGCTCACCAAACACTATAGGGCAGAAAGCGCCGTCCTGCGAGTATAGATGTTGCCCCGCATCGCCATCCTGGCGGGGCGATAAGAGCTCTTCGGGACTTATAAACCTGCGGACAAGCCATACCCGCAAGAGCTCCTATCGCTCCACCGTGAGAATGCGCTCACCGGCACGCAGCACGCAAACAAGCTACTTCTCTACCAGATTCCCAGTACGTGTTGCATTCCCAAACTCATGCACGCAATGCCAATCCAGCAGCAAAAGCCCAATGCGATGGGCTTGCCGCCCTTTTTGACCAGCTCGACGATATCGGTATTAAAACCAATAGCCGCCATGGCCATCACGATAAAGAACTTCGACAGCTCCTTGATGGGCGCCGTAAAGGACGCGGGAAGCTGAAACACCGTAGTGATCACGCTCGCCAGCACAAAGAACAGCACAAACATGGGAAACGCGCGTTTGAGGGAGAACGTGCTTTTGGCGTCGCCGCCGGCCTTGCGCGCCAGATGCATCTGCCAGCAAGCAAGCGCCAGCGTGACGGGAATGATGGCCAGCGTCCTGGTGAGCTTGACCACCGTGGCGCTCTCGAGCACATTGGCGCCGGGATGCATGCTGTCCCAGGCGCTCGCCGCAGCCGTTACGGACGAGGTGTCGTTGATGGCGGTGCCGGCAA
The DNA here is from genome assembly GCA_902469555.1 of uncultured Collinsella sp. Taxonomy (GTDB): domain Bacteria; phylum Actinomycetota; class Coriobacteriia; order Coriobacteriales; family Coriobacteriaceae; genus Collinsella. The sequence continues at coordinate 13,274 of CABRDB010000008.1, forward strand.
ACAGGCCAAAGCCCTCGTTGGTCAGCCCGAGCATACCGCCGAGCGTTGGAAACACGAGCGCCGCGATAACGTTAAACAGGAAGATGACCGAAATGGCCTGGGCAATCTCGCGATCGTCGGCATCGATGACGGGTGCGGTCGCGGCGATAGCAGAACCGCCGCAAATCGACGAACCCACACCCACAAGCGTCGCGATCTTGCCCGGCACGTTCATAACGTGGCAGAGCACAAAGGCGATGACAAGCGAGGTCGAGATTGTCGCCACGATAATCGGCAGCGACTGGGCGCCCTTGGACAGAATCTGGGAGAGGTTCATGCCAAAGCCAAGCAGGATAACCGCGTACTGCAAGACTTTTTTGGACGTATAGGTAACGCCGGCGGCGAGCTGTTCGCGACGATTCTTGGGAAAGACGAGCGCCAGGACCATGCCAAAGAGGATGGCAAACACCGGACCGCCGACCACTTCAATTTGTTTGCCGAGCAACGTCGCGGGAATGGCGATGATCAGGCAGAACAAGACGCCTTTCCAGCGCTCGCGTACGAAATTTGCCAGTTGCATATGGGATTCCTTCTTTCTATTTCACGTTTGCGACGGCTTATGATACGGCAACATTGAGCGCAGCCTTGCGCAAACACAGACTAAGATGCCGCAATAGTTCTCAGGCAACAGCCGAATTACCCACCGCGGAGAGCTGATTCGCGGCATAATTAACAACTGACATATGAGTTTGATAGAACAGTTGCGAGGCGCTATGGAAGAATCGATGCACGTCGGCGAGCAGGAAACGAGCCTACAGGACCAGTCCTACCACACCATTCGACGCAAAATCGTCTACCTGGACTACAAGCCGGGCGAAAAGCTGGGCGTCAAGCAACTTTGCGACGACCTGGATATGGGTCGCACGCCCGTGCGCGAGGCTTTGGTTCGCTTGGCGCAGGAAGGCCTGGTGCGCACCGTGCCCCAGAGCGGCACCTACGTCTCACCCATCAACCTCACCCTTGCCGAGAGTGCCTGCTACATCCGCGAACATCTGGAAAAGCAGGTGATCGTGGAGTGCTGTGCGCGCGCCACGTCGGCCGGCATCGAGCAGCTCGACCGCGCCATCGCGCTGCAGGAAAAGGCCATGGCCGAAGAGGATCGCATCGGCTTCTTTTTGAGCGACAACCTCATGCATCACATGATTTTTAGCATCGCATGTCGCAGCACCGTGTGGTCGTGGCTCGAAGAGACCAATGCCGACCTGGAGCGCTTCCGCTGGCTGCGCGCTGCCACGCAGGTTCTCGACAATCAGGACATCGTGAACGAACACAAGCAGATTCGCCGCGCTATCGCCGGTCGCGACCCCATCGAAGCGAGCTTTTTGGTCAGCAAGCACCTGCATATGATGTTCCGCAACCAAACCGAGGTTCTGGACCAGTTCCCCGAGTACTTCGAGACCAGCAAGCTCCGCTAACCTGCCAAAAAGGGACAGGTTCATTTTGGCAGGTTTTATCTGGTCAAATGAAACAAGGCCCGACTCCGCCACAACGGAGCCGGGCCTTAGTTGTTAGAACGACGGAACTCGCTTACTCGACAGTAACGCTTTTCGCCAGGTTGCGAGGTTGGTCAACGTCGCAACCGCGCAGGATGGCCACCTCGCGGGCGAGCAGCTGCAGCGGAACGCTCGCCGTGATGGGGCTGAACACGTCGCGGACTGCCGGCACGCGGATGATGCAGTCGGCGATCTTGTTGATCTCCTCGTCGCCCTCGGTGGCAACGACGATGACCTTGGCGCCGCGTGCCTTGCACTCCATAAGGTTCGACACGGTCTTGTCGTAGGTGGCACTCTTGGTGGCCACAGCGATGACAGGGAAGCCCGGGTCGATCAGGGCAATGGGGCCGTGCTTCATCTCACCGGCGGCGTAGGCCTCGGCGTGCAGGTAGCTGACCTCTTTGAGCTTGAGCGCGCCCTCGTAGGAAATAGCGGCACCCATGCCACGGCCCACGAACAGCGCCGACTGCGCGTCCTTACACAGCAGGGCGGCCTCATGAACGGCCTCGGTCTGGGTATCCAAAATCCACTGAATCTGCTCGGCCGTATCGGAAAGCTCGCGGAACAGCATGCGCGCCTGCTTGGTGGTCAGGCGGTACTTGACCTGCGCCAGCAGCAGAGCCAAAAGCGTGAGGCTCACAACCTGGCCGATAAAGCTCTTGGTCGAAGCGACCGCGATCTCCTTGTTGGCCTTGGTGTAGATGACGCCGTCGCTCTCACGCGCCACGGGGCTGCCCACCACGTTGGTGATACCGAAGACCTTGGCACCCTTGATGCGCGCATCGCGAATGGCGGCAAGGGTATCGGCCGTCTCGCCCGACTGGGACACAGCAACGACAAGCGTCGTCGGCGTGATGATGGGGTTGCGATAACGGAACTCGCTGGCCGCCTCCACCTCGGTGGGGATGCGAGCCCAGCCCTCAATGAGATTCTTAGCAATGAGGCCAGCGTGATAGCTGGTGCCGCAAGCGATCACGTAGACGCGGTCGATGTCGTTGAGCTCCTCGAGCGAAAGGCCCAGTTCGTCGATGTCGAGCTCGCCGGCCGGCGTCATACGACCGACCAGCGTGTCGCGCACGACGCGCGGCTGCTCGTGGATTTCCTTGAGCATAAAGTCGGGATAACCGCCCTTTTCTGCCATGTCCAGATCCCAGTCGATGTGGGTGACCTTGGGCTCGATAACGTTGCCGGCTTCGTCGGTATACTCGACGCCTGCGGGCGTGAGCTTGGCAAACTGACCGTCCTCGAGCACCACGACATCGCGGGTAGCGTCGATGAGCGCGATGACATCGGAGGCGACATAGGCGCCGGTCTCGCCCGCACCGACCACGATCGGGGAATCCTTGCGGGCCACGGCGATCACGCCGGGCTCGTCAGCGCACACGGCGGCCAGACCATAGGCACCGACCACGTGGGTGCAGGCCTCGCGCACGGAGGCCATCAGGTCGTGCGTCTCGGCATAAGCCTCTTCGATCAGATGCGCGAAGACCTCGGTATCGGTCTCGCTCTTAAAGTGGTGGCCGCGACCCTCCAGCTCTTCGCGCAGCTCGGCGAAGTTCTCGATGATGCCGTTGTGGACGATGGCGATACGACCGTCGCAGCTGGTGTGGGGATGGGCGTTAACGACGGAGGGCTTGCCGTGGGTGGCCCAACGGGTGTGTCCGATACCGCAGGTAGCGTCGCTGTCGATGTTGGAAAGCTCGCTCTCCAAGCCCGCGACCTTGCCCACGCGGCGGATGACGTCGAGGTGCGCCGCGGCGCCCTCGCCCACCTCGAGCGCGACGCCCGAGGAGTCATAGCCGCGATACTCCATACGCTTGAGGCCTGTGACCAAGATGTTCTTTGCAATATCAGAGCCGGTGTAGCCGACAATTCCGCACATAGGATAAATCCCTTCGTTCGCGTGACTGCAAGACGTCCACGCACAGGGGGCGCTGAGACGTATAACGTTCGAGTATTGTACTCACGCAAACGCAAGCTGATATACCAGAAGTGGTATCTCAACTTAGATACCACCCGATGCACACACGTCCAGCCGGTCCAAACCACCGCAAAGGTGCCTGTCCCCTTCGTGGTGGTCGCGTTGGCAGCAGCGTTTCCCCAGATAAAACCTGCCAAAATAAACCTGTCCCTTTTTGGTAGGTTTGGGATGCTACAATCTGCCTTGTACTTGAAACGCATCAAAGGGGCCGCTATGGCAAAGGTAAAAATCAGCGACGTCGCGCGCGAGGCTGGGGTTTCGTTGGGCACGGTTTCCAACGCGCTCAACCACCCCGAAAAGCTGCGCCCCGAGACCCTCAAGCTCATCAACGAGACCATCAATCGCCTTGGCTACCTGCCCAACCAAAGCGCCCGTCAGCTCGCGGGCGGCGCCACCAAGTCCTTTGGCCTGGTGCTCCCCCGTCTCGATCACGGCTTTTCGCTCCAAATCGCCAGCGGCGCCCACAACGAGGCCCGCAAGCACGGCTACGACTTGCTCATCGCCAACGCCGATAACGACGATATTCTCGAGGACCATTACCTGCGCTACTTTATGGGCACCCAGATGTCCGGCGTCATGGTTCAGCCCATGGCATCCCCCGACTGGCACCCCGCCATGACCAAGATGCCCGTGCCGATCGTCCATCTGGACATCCATTGCTCCGAGCCCGGCTACTACGTAGCGGCCGACAACGAGGCCCAGGGTCGCATCATTGCCGAACTTGCCATCGCCCGCGGCGCACACCATATTGTCGTCGTCGGCCGAGCAGCATTTATGCAACTCACCCTGCGCGTCCTTGGCATTCATAAAGCGCTCGCTCTATACCCCGATATCAAGATCGAAGTCATCGACGCCGGCGAATGGAATACCGCTGCCGACGGCTACGGCATCGGTGCCCAAATCGCCGAGCGCCCCGCGGACGAACGTCCCGATTTTGTCGTCGGTCTGACCGACGTGCTGGCCTCGGGCGTCATCTCGGCGCTGGTCGACAAAGGCATCGCCGTCCCCGGGCAAGTACGCGTAGCAGGTTGCGATGGCAACCCACTCGCTTGGAGCGGATCGGTCCCGCTCACTACGGTAGCGCCCCCGGGCTACGAGATTGGCCGCAAGGGCGTTCAATTGCTCATGGAGCAAATTGAGAACAAGGCCCCGGCAAAGACCAAGCACGTCCACATCGGCTCTGCCGCGCGCACCGTCACCGCGGTCACGGCCATCGAGGACATCAACCGCCAAGAACTCGTGCGGCCGTTCCTGCTGGAACGCGCCAGCACCCAGGCAAGCAGCCAGACCGACGCCACGGCCATCAACCTCGGTGCGTATCTATAGCACGCCCGCAAGTATGCTAAGTCGCCGCTCAAGCAAAAGGGGCCCGACCATTGCCGGACCCCTTTTGCTTGAGCGCAAACGTGGGCAATTGCTCGTTTCAACACCGCAATTGTCTAGCGCACGGCCTTGACCGCCGCCGCCAGATCGAACAGCGTATCGAGCACGGCCTCGCAGCCATCCACCACGTCCTGCGGCAGCGGCACGATATCGGGGACGGCAAAGACGTGGCATCCGGCCGTGATGCCCGAGACGCAGCCGTTGCGCGAATCCTCGACCACGGCACATTCCTCGGGAGCAAAGCCCGCGCGCTCGCAGGCGAGCAGATACATCTCGGGGTCGGGCTTGCCGTGCACGACGTCCTCGCCACACGTTACCGTTTCAAACTTGTCAAAAAGACCGACCATCTTAAGGTTGCGCTCGGCCGTAACGAGGCGCGACGACGTCGCTAGACCCACGTGATAGCCCGCAGCCAGCAGCTCGTCTAGGCACTCGGCGGCGCCGGCCTTAAGTTCCAGTTCGGTCTTGACCATCTCGTCGCGAATCTCCTTGTGGCGACGATAGATCGCCTCGGTGGTTTCATGGCTGCCGTAATGCTTATCAAGGATGTCCATAACATCGGGCAGCGTGCGGCCGATAAACTGATGGATCAGCGCTTCATCAATCGCGAGCCCCAGCTCAGCGGCGCCTGCCTTCCAGGCCTTAATCCCCAAACGCTCGGTGTCGACCAGCGTTCCGTCCATGTCAAAAATAACAGCCTTGATCATATCGGCCCCCTCACCGGATTGTGTTACTGTCACTCTACCGCACTTTACAAACTTGTATATAACGTATATAGCATATTGCACTTTCGTTACATAGATAGAAGACTTATGGCAAGTAACGCATTAGGATTATAGTTTTCGACCGAGTACTCAACGATAAGGATCGTTTCATGATTTTAGACACCACGGCACCCGCAGAGGAGCTTCAAGACAAGCTATCGGCGCTCGAACAGCTGCTTTTGGCATACGGGCGCGTGGCTATCGGGTTTTCCGGTGGCGTCGACAGCAGCTTTTTGGCCGCCGTATGCGCCCGCATCATGCCTACCAATACCCTCCTCGTCCATCTCACTACGCCGCTCATCGGCACGCCCGAGCAGGCTTCGTTTGAGCAGTCCGTTGATGGGCAGGCCAATGAGGGGCCGCATTTTAAGCTCCCCGTGCTCAATCTTTCGGTGGATCAGCTGCAACTCCCCCAAGTAGCCTGCAACGATGCTAATCGCTGCTACCACTGCAAGCACGCCGGCTTTACCGCCATCGTCAACCACGCCAAGTCGCTCGGCTTTCCCACCGTCATCGATGGCAGCAATGCAAGCGATCGCGGTGACTACCGCCCCGGCATGCGTGCGGCAGAAGAGCTCGGCGTACGCTCACCCCTTATGGAGGTCGGCTTTACCAAGGACGAAGAGCGCGAGCTGCTGCGCGCATGGGGCTATCCCGTTTGGAACCTGCCGGCGGGAGCATGTCTTGCCACCCGCGTCCCCACGGGCGAGGAGCTTACACGCGAGAAGGTCGATTTAATCCGCGCCTGCGAGGATTACCTGCACGATCTTGATCTGGCACAGGTACGCGCGCGCTTGATCGGCGGCTGCATGCATATCGAGGCCGCACCCGCAGATGTCGCCAAGATTGCTGCCCTCGGTGGCAACGCCGTCGATGCCGAGGGCAAAACCCCGCTGCCCGCCGTTATCGAGTCCGCGCTGCGCGAGCTGGGCTGCGACCATATCTCCCCCGAGGTCACCCCCTACATCCACGGCAACATGAATCTTTAGGTTACGCCGTTTTACAAACGGCGTACCTGCTCGGCGCTGCGCGGGCTCCGGGCACGGCAATCTGACGTTCAACTTCACGGGCGCGACCAAAAGGTCAGCGCCCGCTTGTTTCACGTCACCTTACCGCACCCGGAGCCCGCTCGCTCGCATATGCTCAACCTGCACTGCGTCAACTGACCTACCAAAAAGGGACAGGTTTATTTTGGCAGGTTTTATCTGGGGAAATATCACGAGGCAGTCGCCCCTCTGGCACCCATCTACTTCGAGAGACACAAGAGGGGCGACTCGGCTGCATCTACTTCTTCCGATAGCGGCGGTTGCGGCTCGTCGATGAACCCATTACTTCGATGAGCCCTTTATCCGCCATTTTTGGCAGATGGTAGCGGACGGGTGAATTTTGGCATTCCGTCTCTCTAAACAATAGTTTTTCTCTCTAACTTTAGAGAGATAAGCGCCTTGTTTTAGAGAGACATTAAGAGAGATGTATCGAATTCGCTGCTAGATTGCCTAATGCTATCTCTCTAACCAACCTTCTCTTTAGAGAGACATTTAGAGAGACGAGCGCGACCTCTCTAATCATGGGCTCCACTCTTTAAGGTGCACACTTCCTAACCGTGCCCTAAGTTGCGGTGAAATAGCCACCGATTAACCTGCCAAAAAGGGACAGGTTTATTTTGGCAGGTTTTATCTGGGGAAACGCTGAATAGCCCCACATTCACAACCGCCGCAGCTCCATATGAGGCAAATGAATCCGTAGCATTTATCCCAAATCTTAAGTATTTGTTCGACAGAACGGCCCCTGCTGGCTCCTGCTAGACTGGTAGACTCCCAACCGTCCATCCAGGAGCCTCCATGTCGCGCAAGTCCGCCTACAAGCAAGTACTTTCCATCGGCACCGCCGTGGTGCTCGGGTTTGCGCTGTTTACGGGATCGCTCGACGGAGCGCCCAAGTTACTGTCGCCGCAAAGCGATGAGCAGGCGGCGGCTCTGGCCGAAAAACAAAACGAGAGTCCCAGCCGCACCGACGACGAGGCAGACCTGGTCGCTCGGCTCGAATCGGGAACGGCGAGCTCCCCGGACCCTCAAAACAGCCAGGACTCTGGCGATGGCTCCGATTCCGCCGCACCCGACACCGATGACGACGCTTCCGCGGACAGCGCCGCCGCCCCCATCGACGAGGTCGAAAACCCCGATCTTGACCGCGCCCGCGGCGTATACCTCAGCAGCATTCCCGACTACGCCGGCAACCCCTACGTTGCCCTTCGCGCCGACAGCACGCACCCGCTCGGCATGCCGTCATTCACACTCGATGAATACGAACGCGCTGCAGAAGAGGGCTGCTTTACGAAATTCTCCAAGCTCGACAGTATGGGCCGCACTCGCAAAGCGCTCGCCTGCGTGGGCCCCGACTCGCTCGGTCAAGGCAAGCGCGGCGATATCTCGCGCATCCATCCCGCCGGATGGCATCAGCAGCGCTACGACTTTATTCCGGGCCAGAGCCTCTACAACCGCTGCCACCTTATCGCCTGGTCGCTCTGCGGCGAAAACGCCAACCGCAAAAATCTCCTCACCGGCACGCGCTATCTCAACGAAACGGGCATGCTGCCGTTTGAGGAGCAGATTCTCGGCTACATCCGCGACACGGGCAACCATGTACTCTACCGCGTCACGCCCATGTATAACGAAGAGGAACTTGTCTGCCGCGGTGTGCGCCTTGAGGCGCAATCGGTCGAGGACCACGGCAAGACCCTGTGCTTCCACGTGTACTGCTATAACCTACAGCCGCACGTTCAGATCGACTACGTCACCGGCCGCAACCAGGCCTCGGGAGACTAGGGTCGACCAAGCTGCCCCAAAACCTAAATTGATCCGTTTTCCTCCATCCCCAAAGGATCAAATAAGGCCGCCCCGGTTGCCCAGGGCGGCCTTTTCGTCAGCACCTACATTGCAGACAAAACCACACGTTATTTGGCGCGGCCCTCCTCATAGCGCTCGACCAGCTTGGCCTGAACGTCATAAGGCACCTGCTCGTAGCCGGCGGGCTTCATGGTAAAGTCGCCCGTGCCGCGCGTGATAGAGCGCAGGCGCGTCGAGTAATCCGTCAACTCAGCCAGCGGCGCCTGGGCGATAACCACGGTGTCGCCGCGCTCATCGGTCTCCATGCCCGTCACGCGACCGCGCGATGCCGAGATGTCACCCATCACAGCGCCGGCGTAGCTCTCGGGGATAGTCACCGTGATTTCCTCGATGGGCTCCAGCACCACCGGGTCGGCATCGGCGCATGCCTTGCGCAGGCCGATGCGAGCCGCCGCGCGGAACGCCATCTCGTTGGAGTCGACGCTGTGATACGAGCCGTCATACACCGCGACACGAATGCCCGTGAGCGGATAGCCGGCAATAATACCGTCCTTCATGGTCTCCTGGACGCCCTTGTCCACGGCGGGGATGAGCGAGCGCGGAATACGGCCGCCCACGACCTCATCCACAAACTCGTAGCCGTCGCTCGTGCCGTCGGGCCCAATGAGCGACTCAACGCGCAGCCAGCAGTCGCCATACTGACCGGCACCACCGGTCTGCTTCTTGTGGCGGCCCTGGGCGCTTGCCGTGCGGCGGATGGTCTCGCGATACGGGATGCGGATCGGCACGCTCTTGGCAGCGACCTTGGTGCGGTCCTCCAGACGGTTGAGCAGCACCGAAACCTGCGCCTCACCCACGGCGGAGATGATAGTCTGGCCCGTCTCCTCGTCGCGGTCGATGCTCATGGTCGGATCGGCCTTGCAGGCCTTCTCGATAAACGTGTAGAGCTTCTCTTCGTCGCCGCGATTCTCGGCCTCGATGGCAATGCGGTACTGCGAGTTGGGGAACTTAAACGCCGCAGCCTCGACCTTGCCGGTAATCGAGAGCGTATCGCCCGTCTCGGCCGCCAGCTTGGGCACCACGATGATGTCACCGGCATAAGCGTGGCCAACCTCGGTCATATCGCGGCCGCACATCACATACAGGTGGGCCAGACGATCGCTCTTGCGGGTACGCGCGTTGATCAGCTCAAGGCCCGGCTCAAGCGTGCCCGTCAGTACCTTGATAAAGCTGATGCGACCCTGCTGCGGATCGGCCAGCGTCTTAAACACAAACGCCACCGGACGGTCATCGTCACTCGAGATCTTGAGCGAATCGCCGTCGATGAGCGGCATCTCGCCGTAGTCCGTCGGCGCCGGGAAGTACGTGGCGATGTCGTCCATCAGCGAGTTGACGCCCTGCTCCTTGATGCAATCGCCCGCAAAGACTGGCACAAAGATGCGCTCGGCGATCGCCTTCGACAGCAGGCCTTCAAGCTCCTCCTGCGTCAGCGTCTCCTCGCCTTCCAAGTACTTCATCATCAGTTCGTCGTCAGCCTCGGCCACCAGCTCGCACAGATGGTCATGGGCTTCCTCGGCCTGGGCACGATACTCCTCGGGGATCTCCGACTCAACGGCTTCGGCGCCGTTGCAATGGCGCGCCTTCATGCGCACCAGGTCGATGATGCCATCAAAGTCCTCGCCCTCGCCCCAGGGAAGGGTCACGGCGCCCAGGCGCGTGCCAAAGCGCTCCTGCAGCAGGTTCATTGTGGTCGTAAAGCTGGCCTCGGAGCGCGAAAGGCGGTTTACGAACACCGCACGCGCCAGGCGCAGGTCCTCGGCGGCATACCAGAGCTTAACCGTCGTAGGCTGCGGGCCGGCCTCGGCGTCGACCACAAACAGAGCCGTCTCGCAGACGCTCATCGCGGCAAAGGCGTCGCCGATAAAATCGGGGTAGCACGGGGCATCGAGCACATTGATGCGCGCGCCCTTCCAGTCGATCGGCGCGATGGTCGTCGAGATGGAGAATGAACGCTTAACCTCTTCGGGGTCATAGTCGAGCGTGGGCTTGGTGCCGTCGTGGCCGCCCAGGCGGGCGGTCTTACCAGAAAGGTGGAGCATGGCCTCGGCGAGTGAAGTCTTGCCCACCCCGCCTTGGCCTACGAGCACCACGTTCCTTACGTTACCGGTCTTGGGAGCACCCATGATGACCTCCTTGCAGGGCCGCGCGCAATGCGCGACGCCAACGGGGAGAGTTCGCGGTCGGTGCCATCCCGGGAGCAGCATGGTCGGCAACCGAGCCGACTCACCCTCCAAATGTCCTATGCCACCACCCTACCCTCACGGGCGGCTGTCCATGCATACCTTTCGGCGCACGTATGAATACAGGCGGCGAGAGGAAGAGACAAGCTTGTGGGGCGATTATTGAACCCCATCGATGCAAACAAAAAGCCGCCACAGACCGTAAGACCTGCGGCGGCTTCGCCTCAATTAATAGTTGAGTAAATACCTGAGCCTACCCCTCGATACGGCTCAAGAACTCACGCGTGCGCTGCTCGCGCGGATGGTCGATAACCTGATCGGCAGGCCCCTCCTCGACAATGCGGCCGCCATCCATAAAGACCACGCGATCGGCAACATCGCGCGCAAACTGCATTGCGTGGGTCACGATCACCATCGTCATATTCTGCGCCGCAAGGTCTTTAATGACACGCAGCACCTCGGCCGTCAGCTCGGGATCGAGCGCCGAGGTCGGCTCGTCAAAGAACAGGATCTCCGGGTCGAGCGCTAGGGCGCGGGCAATACTCACGCGCTGTTGCTGACCGCCCGAAAGCTCACAAGGAACCTTGTTCTCGTTGCCCACAAGCCCCATCTGAGCAATCAATTCATGCGCACGAGCTTCCGCCTGCTCGCGCGGGCGCTTAAGCACGCGGATCGGCGCGTCGATGATGTTTTTCATCACGGTATAGTGCGGGAACAGGTTGTAATTTTGGAACACCAGGCCGAATCGCGAGCGCGCCTGCTTGGGCACATCGCCCTTCGCATAGACCGCGCCCGAACCCGCATCCGTCGCAACGGCAAGGTCGCCAAACGAGAGCGAGCCTCCGTCGAGTGTCTCGAGCAACGTGGCACACCGTAGCAGTGTGGACTTGCCGCCACCCGAAGGCCCGATAATCGCCACGACTTCGCCACGCTTCACCTCAAGCGAGATATCCTTGAGCACCTCATTGCCGCCAAACGCCTTACGAGCGCTTTCGATTTTCATCACTGAGTTAGTCATGATAATAGTCCAGCTTCTTTTCGGCGGCGCCCAGCATCATCTCGACCACAAAGTTAAAAATCCAGTAGATCAGCGCCGCGATCGCAAACGGCACCATGCTCACCTGCGAGGCAACCAGCGCCTTGGCCGTCGAGAACATCTCACCCACGCCAATGGCAAACGCCAGCGACGTGTCCTTGACCAGCGTGATGATCTCGTTGCCCATCGCCGGCAGAATACGCTTGGCGACCTGCGGCATCACGATATACAGAAACGTCTGCACGCGCGAATAGCCCAGCACCTCGGCAGCCTCGTATTGACCGCGCGGAATGGACTGCAGGCCCGAGCGATAGATCTCGGCAAAGTAACCGGCGTAGTTGATGATGAACGCCACGACGCACGCCGTCCACTTGGAATCGGGCGTGAGCGAAATGCCAAACACGTAGTACGGGGCAAAGTAGATGGCAAACATCTGCAGCATGAGCGGCGTACCGCGCATGACCGAGATATAGATGCGCGCAATCCAGCGAAGCGGCGCGATTTTGCTCATGCGCATAAACGCCACGGGAATTCCCAGTGGAATCGACCCCAGCAGCGTCAGCACGAACAACTGCAAACTGACCAAGAATCCCTGGCCAAGCATCTGCATCATGACCTGAATAGACATTACTTGAGCACCCAATTATCGAAAGATAGACCATAGCTTGAATACTTGTCGCAGAGGTCCTTAACCGTACCGTCATCGTAGAGCGCCTTGAGCGACTCGGTCACGGCATCGGCGGACTTGGTGTCGCCCTTCTTAAAGCCGACAGCGTAGTGCTCGCTGGACAGCGGCTCATCAAGCTGCGTATAGGCATCGGGCTTGGCGGCAAGCTGATACTGAGCAATCGAAAGGTCGCAAGCCACGGCATCGACCGCGCCGCTCTCGAGCTGCATAAAGGCCGTGTTGTAGTCGCCGATGGTGTCGAGCGTGGCGAACGTCGCGGCCAGATCCTTCTGGTCGCCCTCGAGCACATCCTGCGCAGCGGAATCGGTCTGAGTGATCACGGTCTTGCCAGCAAGATCGTCCCAGCTCTTGATACCCGCGTCCTTCTTGACCACGAGCACCTGCTCGTTGAGCATGTACGGCTCGGAGAACGTGTAGTCGTCCTCGCGGCCCTCCATGGTAAAGCCGTTCCAGATGCAGTTGATGGCGCCCGAGTTGAGCAGCGTATCCTTGGCGTCCCAGTCGATGGCCTCGTATTTGACCTCCCAGCCCTGCTTATCGGCAACAGCCTTGGCCAGATCGAGATCAAAGCCGGTGTACTCGCCATCGTCGCCCACAAAGCCGTACGGAGGATAGGACTTATCAAAGCCCACCACGAGCTTCTTGGACTCCGCAGCGCCCTTCACATCCTTGGCCGCGGCGGAGCCTGCAGCGGAGCCCTTGCCGGCACCACCACCGCAGCCTACCAGGCCGAGGCCAAGCACCGTGGCAAGCGAGCCGGCTAGACCAACAAACTGACGACGAGACATATCGGTATTCATGGTATTCCCCCTTGGTGGCACTTTAGTTAAGTAAAGTGAGTCATGTAACGTTCAGAATCATACACTTTACCTTGATAGAGTACAAGGGAGGGTTTGCCCGGCGTGGGCGGGAAGCGGCGCGTAATTAAGTTTCCTGCTCTACAGTCCTGCGCAAGACGGAAAGCACATTAAGTGCTTTCCTTTGCGTGCGGAACTCGCGATAAACTTAATTACGCGCCGCTTCCCGCCCGCGCCGGGCAAACATCGTTGGACTTATCACTGGCATGAAATGGGCGCTTACATATCGTCTGCTAACTTGGCACGGTACAATGCTTTCAGATTTCAATTTGTAAATTAGTGGGGTTAATTCATGGCAGAATCTCGTGCGGAGCGTAAGGCTCGTCGTGCTTTGATCGAGGCGGCTGAGGGGTCAGAGGAGAAAAAATCTTCTCAGAAATCCAAGTCGTCTCAGGACGCGAAGGGTAAGTCGGCCAAGGGCAAGGCTAAGGCCAAGCGTCCCGGCTCTCGTCGGAACGAGGATAAGGCATCTCAGACTCGCTCCAAGCGCTCGCATAAAGATCGGGTTTCGTCTGCGCGTAAGGCTGTGGACCCCAAGTCTCCTTGTTCCATCATGAAAGCTTGCGGTGGGTGCACGGCACTCAATCGTCCTTATAAAAAGCAGTTGGCAGCTAAGCAGGCTGCTATGGAGGAGCTTTTTGCTGCTCTTTGCGAGCGCGAGGGTATTAGCGTCGACCCCATTCGCGGTATGGGAGTCACCCTGGGCGACCCGGGCAAGTATCCTGCGCCGCGTGGTTTTCGTCATAAGGCTGCCACACCGTTTGCTCCTGGTAAGGAGGGTGCTGTCCGCTGCGGCTTCTTTGAGCGCGGCACGCACAAGATCGTTGCCGTACCCGAGTGTCCTGTCGAGGCGCCGGGCGCTCGTCAGATTCTCAACGGCATCGCTCGCGAGGCCGAACGTCTGCACATTCCCGCCTTTAACGAAGACAAGCATCTGGGGCTGCTTCGCTATGCCGTCGTTCGCTGCGGCTGGCGCACCGACCAGATTATGGTCACCCTCGTGACCGCTCAGCGCGACTTGCCGCATGCGCAGGAGTTCTTTGAGGCTGTCGCCGCACTCAATCCGCACATCGTCACCGTCGCCCAAAACATCAACGGACGTCCCGGCAACGCCATCCTCGGCGAGGAAACCCGCATTGTATATGGCGCCGAGTGCATGCGCGACCAGCTGCTCGGCTGCGAGTTCGATATCTCCCCCACCGCGTTCTACCAGACCAACCCGCAGCAGACCGAGCTGCTCTATCAGCTCGCGATTGACGGCATGGACCTGCAACAGGGCGACGTACTCATGGATGCCTATTGCGGTAGCGGAACTATCGGCCTGTGCGCCGCGAAGGATGCCCAGGACAGAGGCGTCGGCATTATGCTGCTCGGCGTGGAGCGCAACCCGGCGGGCGTTGCCGACGCACGCCGCAATGCCGAGCTCAACGGCCTCACCCGCAGCGCTTGGTTTATGGCCGACGACGCCACCGATTACATCCTGGACGCCGCCGATAACAACGAGCGCGTTGACGTCCTTTCCATCGATCCGCCGCGTGCCGGCTCTACCCCCGAGTTCCTCGAGGCCGCCTGCGCACTTAAGCCGCGCCGTATCACCTATATCAGCTGCAATCCCGTGACCCAAGAGCGCGACCTGCACCAACTCCTCGACGGAGGTTATCGCCTGCTCAAGATCACGCCGGTCGACATGTTCCCTCATACCGACCACACCGAGACCGTCGCGGTCCTCGAGCGCCGCTAATTCTCCGGCACGGGAAAGGGGGCGGCCCGTCTGGACCGCCCCCTTTCATTGGGCATATGAGTCTCGTTACATCCCCTTGCGCAGGTCGCATACGCCGGCTGCCGCCATCTCGCGCAGCAGCGTCTCGCGGTCGCGCGTCACGATCAGGTCCAGCGGGAAGTGAATCTCGTCGAGCAACTTGCGGGCGTGCTCGAGCTTGCCAATGGCCATACCAATGTGGGCATCGGTCGACACACCAATACCCACGCCCAGCTCGGCGCAGCGTTCGGCGATCTTGCGACATACGGCCCAATGCTCAGTGTCGGCACCATGCTCAAGACTATGGTTGTTAATCTCGATAATCTTGTGCTTGGCCTTGGCCGCCAGTAGCACCTCATCGATATCGAACGGCACGCCCGAACGACCCGTATGCCCAAGCATGAACACCTTGGGATGCTCCAGGGCATTGATATACATCTGGGTCGTTTGGGCGAGCGTCGCGCCTTCGGCAAACTGCGGATTATGCACGCTTGCCACCAAATAATCCAAATTACGCGTCACCAAATCGAACAGCGAATGCTGGTGACTGTACGAATCGCCGGCAATATCGAGCGACACGGGAATGTCCTCGCCAAACAAGCTTCCGTCCAGCGAAACGATATCGACCTCGGCGCCGCGAAGCACCAGCACGCCGCTCCAAATGCGCGGCCAGATATCCTGGTTAATAAAGAACTGGAAACTGCGCAGGTCGTTGGGGCAAGCCGTAACCATCGAGCTCAGATGGTCGGCAGATCCGAGCACCTGCAGGCCACGTTCCGCCGCCCAGTACACATTCTCCTCAATGGTTGAGTACGCATGCGCGGAAAACAACGTATGAGTATGAATATCACAAGAAAGAAGGTAGGGCATCAGGTCTCCTTGTCCAGTATGGCCGTCGCGTATATTCATTGTACGCATAGCTTTCGGCAGTCGTAAAACTGCTTCATCCCAATCACACAACGGCATAGACAACGGGGTCCGGCTTAACACCAAACCCCGTTTCACGTAAAACATTGTAGGCAGAGCGCTTTACTTTTAACGATACTCGTCCGCCAACTGTTTCCAAGCGGGTAGCGAATTGACAATCGTTTCGTAGCTCACGCAATAGCCCAGGCGGAACCAACCCGGCATACCAAAGCTGTCCGAGGGAACCGCAAGCAACTCATACTTCTTTGCGCGCTCGCAAAACGCATTCGCATCGGGCTCCAACGCTTTCACCCATAGGTAGAACGCGCCATCCGGCTCAACATAGGTATAGCCGTAGTCTGTCAAAGCATCGGTGAGCGCCGTGCGGTTGCGGGCATAGGCCTCAACATCGCTCGGTTCATCAATGCAGTCGATGATTACACGCTGGAAGAGGGCCGGTGCGCATACAAAACCCAGCGTACGGGCAGCACCCGCAACAGCCGGCATCAGACGGGCAGCCTGCGGATTGGTGTTGGGAACCAAGATCCAGCCCACGCGCTCACCCGGCAGCGACAGCGACTTGGAATACGAGTAGCACACGATGGTGTGCTCGTAGATCGAGGGCACCCAAGGCACCTCGGCACCGTACACGATCTCACGGTACGGCTCATCCGAGATGAGCATAATCGGATTCTCGGAATCGCGCTGAGCATTGGCCTCGCGCAGAACATTGGCCAGTCGCGTCAGCGTGTCGCGTGTATATACGGCACCGGTCGGATTGTTGGGCGAGTCGATGATGACGGCCGCCGTCTTATCGCTGATCGCCTTGAGCACGTTGTCCACGCTCAGCTGGAACGTATCTTCATCGGCGAGCGCCTCAACACACGTACAGCCGGCCTTCTCAATCCACACGCGATACTCCGGGAAGTACGGGGCGATAACGATGACCTCGTCGCCCGGATTGGTAATCGCGCTGAGCGTGCAGGTGAGCGAAGCCGCCGCACCCACCGTCATAAAGACATCCTTGCCCTCATAGCTCGTGCCAAAACGGCGATTGAGCGACTCGGCCACGGCGGTACGGCACTGCGGCAGACCCGGTGCAGGCGTGTATCCATGCAGCTGGTCGCTCGGCAGCTCCAAGGCCTTCTTAATGGACTCAGCCACAGCGGCAGGTGCCGGAACGCTCGGGTTGCCCAGTGAGAAATCGAACACGTTTTCCGCGCCGATCTGTGCCTTGCGCTCAAGGCCATAGCTAAAGATCTCGCGGATGATGGAGCTCTCCGCACCGCGCGCATACATAGTTTCGTTGATCATCTGTTCCCCTTTCGCATAGGCGCTATTGTACGCTTTAGTCGGGCAAAGCGCCGCAGCAATGTTAATTGGGGACAGACTTAAATGCGTGAAAACGCTCATTTAAGTCTGTCCCCAATCAACAGACGGCCCCATATCGCTCAAAAGAAAAAGCCTCCGCAGGTTTCCCCGCGGAGGCTCTCGTGACAAAGATTACTCGTCGACGTCAGTATTGCCGTCGGCCTTCTTTTCGTCAGCGCTCTCGGCATCGTCAGTATCCTCAGATGCGGCGTCGGCATCCTCCTGCATAGCCGCCTGCGCAAATGCGGCGGCATCGGCCGCAAGCTCTTCCTCGCTCATGCGAGGCGCACGCTTCTTGGTCGGCATGCCAGCTGCCTTGGCGTTGCGCTCCTCCTTGGCCGCCAGGATATCGCCCTCGCGCTCAAGGTAGGCATCCCACTCGTTATCGAGCAGAGCGTTCACGGCGTCGCCCTCGACGGTCTCGCGCTCAAGCAGCACCTTCGCCATCAGATCAAGCTGATCGCGACGGGCATCCAGAATCTCGACCGCACGACGATGGGCCTCACGCATAATGCGCTGAACCTCGATATCGATGCGGCGCGCCGTCTCCTCGGAGTAATCCTGATGATCGGCATAGTCGCGGCCCAGGAACACCTGATGCTGCGCCTCACCGAAAACCTGCGTACCCAGTTCCTCGCTCATGCCCAGGCGCGTGACCATCTCGCGCGCCATCTTGGTTGCGCGCTCCAGATCGTTGCTCGCACCCGACGTGATGTCATCGCACATGAGTTCCTCGGCAACGCGACCGCCCAAGAACACGGCGAGCTCGTCGAGCATCTCGTTCTTGGTCTTGAGGAAGTGGTCCTCCTGCGGAAGCTGCAGCGTGTAGCCCAGAGCCTGACCGCGGCTGACGATCGAGATCTTGTGGACCGGATCGGAGTGCTCCAGGATGTGGCCCACCAGGGCGTGACCGCTCTCGTGGTAGGCAATCGTGGTGCGCTCGGCCTCGGTCATCACGCGACCCTTGCGCTGCGGTCCGGCAATCACACGCTCCATCGATCCCTCGACCTCGTCCATCGAGATTACGGAACGATGGCGGCGGGCAGCCAGCAGCGCAGACTCGTTGAGCAGATTTGCCAGATCGGCGCCGGTGAAGCCAACGGTCATCTGGGCGAGCTTCTCAAACTTAACGTCCTCGTCCATCGGCTTGTTCTCGGCATGCACGCGCAAGATCTGCTCGCGGCCCTTCACATCCGGACGGTCGACCGTAACCTGACGGTCAAAACGGCCGGGACGCAGCAGCGCCGGATCCAGAATGTCGGGGCGATTGGTTGCGGCGATCAGGATGACCGACTCGCTCTCCTCAAAACCGTCCATCTCGACCAGCAGCTGGTTGAGCGTCTGCTCGCGCTCGTCGTGACCGCCGCCCAAGCCAGCTCCGCGCTGACGTCCCACGGCATCGATCTCATCGATGAAGATGATCGACGGGGCCTGGGACTTGGCCTCCTTAAAGAGGTCGCGCACGCGGCTGGCGCCGACGCCCACGAACATCTCCACAAAGTCGGAACCCGAGATGCTAAAGAACGGCACGCCCGCCTCGCCGGCAACGGCCTTGGCCAGCAGTGTCTTACCGGTACCCGGAGGGCCAACCAGCAAAACGCCGCGCGGAATCTTGGCACCTAGCTTGCGATAGCGATCCGGATCGCTCAAAAAGTCACGGATCTCCTCGAGCTCCTCGACTGCCTCGTCCACGCCGGCAACGTCCTCGAACTTGACCTTGGGGCGTGTGGCCTCGTTGGTCTTAGCGTTGGTCTTGCCAAACTGCATGTTCCTGTTGTTGGCGCCCATCATCTGGCGCATAAAGTAGAACATGATGGCGATAAGGGCGATCGTCGGAAGCACACTCATCGCCAAGTCGCCCCAAAAATCGGGATCGTTGGTGTTGACGATGTACTTGGTATCGGGGTGCTCCGCCATGAGCTCGGCAAGCGAATCGGAGCCGACATAGGTCGAGGAGAAGCTCTTGAGCTCGCTCGTATCGCCCTTGTCCTTCTTCGTCTTCCAGTAATGACCCGTCACGCTTCCGTCTTGAACCGTATAGGTCAGATCTTCGACGCGATCCTGCTTGATGGCGCTCACCATCTCGCTCGTCGCGAGCTTAACGGTATTGCTGGAGCTGGCAAGGCCGGAGCCCATGTTAAAGAAGGCGTAGCCCAGAAGCGCGCAAGCCAAAATAAAATACAGCCAGCCCGTACGCGTGGGCTTCTTGCCTCCGGGCATCCCCGGGATCTTAGGCTCCCGGGGAGTCTGGGAATTGTTGTCGTTACGGTCGTCGGGCATCTTACGAATAAACCTCCGGTTTCAAAATGCCCAGATACGGAAGGTTGCGATAGCGCTCGGCATAGTCGAGGCCGTAGCCCACCACAAAGGCATCGGGGCAATGGGTTCCAACATACTTGGGCGTGATGGCCGAGACGCGGTCCTCAACGTCCTTCCACAGGAAGGCGGCGACCTCCAGAGAAGCGGGCTTGCGGCTCTCGAGGTTCTTCATCAGATACTTGAGCGTCAGGCCCGAGTCCAGAATGTCCTCGACGATCAGCACGTCGCGACCGCGGATGTCGATATCCAGGTCCTTAATGATACGCACGATACCCGAGGACTTCACGCCGTCGCCATAGCTCGAAACAGCCATGAAATCGATGTTGGTCGGCAGCTCGATCTTACGCATCAGGTCGCCCATAAAGACCACGGCGCCGCGCAGGACCGCAATCAGCACCAGATCCTTACCCGCGTAGTCGCGCGTAATCTGCTCGCCTAGGCGAGAGACGATACCGTCGATATCCTCCTGCGTGAACAGAACCTTCTCGATATCCGGATGTTGAGAAGCCATGACAACCCTTTCTTGTGCTTATCGCCCACACACCGCCGTATGGACGCGAACTACACATTCTAGCAGCGCACGGGGTAAATTTACCAGCCCGTGCGCCATCAGCGCGGGAATACCGTCAACGTCGCACAGAATAGCAGGCGTGGGACGCTATTCCGCATCGACCACGCGGAGCAGATATGCCACGCGCGTTGCGGCCGTGCACTTAAAACGCTCGTCCGCGCGAACTCCGGCGACCCACACCACGGCACCCCCCGGCGCCGTCCTCACCATGGGTACGCCGGCGCGCTCGGAAACGGGAATGCGAGCCTCACCTAGCAAGTCGGATACTTTCTTGCTTCGGCCACTCATCCCTAACGGGCACATCACGTCTCCCGGTGCGGGACCGTCCACCCACAGGCGCGCCAATCGCGCCTCGGCAGGGATCTCGCCACGCGAGCCCGCCAGGATCCGCTCACTATCGCTGTCGGCAAAACCCAGGGCAGCCGCGTCTACCAAAGCTGTCACTTCCCCGGCAGCCGCGAGCTCACGGGCGCGGCGCACGATATCGCATCCCGGCTCTACGGCTATTGGTTCTGTGACCAGCATACGTCCCCCGCCCAACGGCAAACGACCGGGTACGGTAACCCAGTCCGCGACCAGGCCCTCGCGAGCCGCCGGCGCCTTAAACGCCAGCATGCCAAACTCAATGCGTGCGTCAATCCCCGCCGGAAGCGTGACCGAGCCCGTGCCCTCGGCAACGCAGGAAAGGACTCGCTCCACATGTCGCATCTCTGGGCGAGCATCCGGGTCGATGCGTTTAATCGCCAGTCGCACGATACGCCGCGCGATTACCACCTCGGCCGCAGCAAGGCGCCTGGCATCGAGCACCAGCGCGCCCGCTGCCTCTTTGCGCAAACAGCTTCGAAACGCCTGTGCCGAAAGCTGAGACAAAAACGCGTCCTCATCGCCTAAGATCTCGCAGGCGGCGCCAATCGTCTTGCAGACGCTCGCGTTGCGCTGCGCCACCACCGGCATCACTCGATGGCGCACGTAGTTTCGCAGATACGAGACATCCTCATTGCTCTCGTCTTCACGCCACGGCTGACCATGTACCTGTAGATAGCCCACGAGCTCGCCATGAGTTAGGTCGAGCAAGGGACGCACCACGATATTCCTCCGGCGAGGAATGCTCGATAGGCCAGCGGGCCCCGAACCCTTAATCGCGTTCATCAGAAACGTTTCCGCGCGATCCGAAGACGTGTGCGCGGTGCAGATACGAGCCGCCGTTCGCGGTGCCCCCGTCTGGGCGCAGAGCTCGCGAACATACCTCCGCGCCGCGGCATAGCGCACCTCGCGGGCCGCGGCCTCAATATTGCCCGATTCATCATCAAAATAGGCATGCTCGACACACAGTGGTAGACCATATTGCGCGCAGAGCTCACGCACGAAGGCCTCGTCGCCATCGGATGCCTCGCCGCGCAGATGATGGTTCACATGCAGCACGTGCAGTCGCTCGCGCGCGATGGGGGCCACACCACGCCCATCCAGAATATCCAACTTTGATGTGCACGCCATAAGGAGCAAAGCCGTCGAGTCCGCACCACCTGATACCATGAGCACGACAGGAGCAGCCTGCTGCCTCGTCCGGGTCTCATCGACTGCCCCAGGCACGGCATGGTGTCCATAATGCTGAGATACCGTAGGCATTTGCTTCCTCCTCTATTCGTCCGCACCCATTGTATCCTTTGGAATCTTATGTCTCGTCTGCACCTTCATATCCTCGGCAGTGGCTCTAAAGGCAACTGCGCACTCATCGAGGGCCCGCAGGGGCTCATTATGGTCGATGACGGACTGTCTCGCCGCGAGACATTAAAGCGCATGGCAGAACTGGGGCTCTCGACAGACAACGTCTCGGCTCTTCTCATTACTCATGAGCATAGCGATCACATCAAGGGCCTCGATGTCTGGTGCAAGCACTGGCACGGCCCCCTCTTTGCCAGCAGGGGCACACTTTCGAGCAAAGAAAATCTTTCGCATCTGCCTGTCGAGGAGTTCGATCCCGGTGACACCCTATCCATTGCCGGCATCCACGTGCAAACCTACTCAACGTCACACGATGTCATCAATCCAGTCGGCTATCGATTCGACACCCTCGATGATTCCATCGGCTTTGCCACCGACACCGGAGAGCTATCGAGCCAAGCCATGAACACCCTCAAAGATTGTCGAGTCCTCGCACTCGAAAGCAACCACGATGTGACCATGCTGCGCGAGGGAGAATATCCCCGCTTTCTTCAGGAACGCATCCTGTCTGCAAGGGGACACCTCTCCAATGGCCAAGCCGCCGAAGCCGCGCGCGAACTTGTTACCGATCGCACCGAACAGCTCATTGCCATGCATATCAGCCAAGACAATAATCGTCCGAGCCTTACCGTCAAAAGCTATGCGAAAGCTCTGGCCGCAACCCTGGATGACGAGGTCGGCAGCTCCGCAACCCTTCCCCAAGGATCGCGAAAACTCTCGATACGCCCTGCGAGTCAGTATCAACCGGCAACCATTCAATAGACAGTCCTAGACAGCAAAAGGGGCCGAGAATCGCTTCCCAGCCCCTTTTGCTGTCTTTTAATAGCGCAGAACACCAACGAAGTTAGTCGATGGAGATCTTCGTAACGTTCTTCTTCTCGACGATCTTGGGAACCGTAACGGTCAGGATGCCGTCAGCGTACTTAGCCGAGAGACCCTCGCTCGAAGCGTCCTTTAGATACACGCCACGCGTCGCGCTGTACGAGCTGAACTCCTTCTGCAGGAAGTTCTTGCCCTCGTTCTCCTCGTCTTCCTCGACATTCACGCTAATGGACAGACGGCCCTCATTGAGCTCGACATCGATATCGTCCTTGGCGACACCGGTCAGATAGG
Source organism: uncultured Collinsella sp. (assembly GCA_902469555.1). GTDB lineage: Bacteria > Actinomycetota > Coriobacteriia > Coriobacteriales > Coriobacteriaceae > Collinsella. Next base: position 36,362 of record CABRDB010000008.1, read on the forward strand.
CCTTGACCTCATAGCCGTCGCCCTTATCCTCAACGTCAACGGGAAACGCCTTGGAAGCAATCGAGTTGTTTGCAAGGTCGGTCATATCATCAAACAGATCGAACAGCGAGCTAGCAGAAGGACGAACGCCAAAAACCGAACGATAAGGAACCATGCTTGCCATGTTTACCACTCCTTTTAGGACTGCCGAGCCATCTTCTAGGTGACTGGGACTTCTTTTGACGCTCTTATATATGCCCACACAGTGCTTATATATACATCGACTATAAAGTTTTTTGAGTCCAGTAGTATAAGCATATCTAAGTGTGTATGACTAAGGTTTTAGTAAGGTTAAGGTTCTTTGAACCAGAGCCTAAATAACAAGTATGTTCGCAGCTACAAATAGCAAGGGGCTTACAATGAGCGCGTACACGTTGTTGGTAACGAGCTAAAGGGCATCATGGACGACCAAAACCAGAACAAAATGTTTATGCCGACGCAGGGGGAAGATACTTCCACGCAGCCGCCACGGTTCCATCGCCCCCACATCTCGCAAGAGCCCATTAATGATCCTGAGCCCGAGTATGTGACGAGAAATCGATATCAAACGCTCGAGGATGCCCAAACGGGACGTAAACATATGGGCGTCGCCTCGGGAGACCCTGTATATCTGAAAGACGCACCATTATCTAAAAACAGCGCAGCTAGTGATGAGCCACTGAAAGCATCCGCCGCTCATCAACAAAGAGGTCCTCGACCAAAGCAAACCTTGACGCATTCGGCTCGCTATCTCGAAACGCCAAAACAAGGAAAATCAATCTTCGTTTCGACAAGTAAACGGCGCAAGCAGCATCGACTGGCAATCCTGCTTTTGATCATTGCGGCCATAGCAGTTGCCCTTGTTATTCGATTTATTTTCTTTAAATAAAGGCTCAATACCAAAAACGATAAGATCGTCTGGTGTAATTGAGTCATTTACGCCCCGTAAACGCAAAAAAGGGGGAGGCCGCGAGGCCTCCCCCTTCTCAGTTCAAGCGTACGGCTCGGTGCCGTCCACCGGTCAGCGACGCCCTGGCCTCCCACGGGCTGACCCCGCAGTACTCTCGGCGCGATGGGGCTTAGCTTCCGGGTTCGGAACGGGACCGGGCGTGCCCCCCCATGCTCTGGCCGCTGACCGGTGGGCGGCGCCCACCGTTACGGTGTCCGGGTGTCTCTCTCACGTGCCCTGGGGGCCGCATGGCGTATAGGGGAGGTGACTCGGGGGCATCCTCGTGCCCGGACCGCGCTTCAGAGCGCATGTCCCGCGGGCCGCGAGGTGCGGTTCCGGAAGAGCTCGGGCGATTAGTGCGGCTCGGCTGAGGACGTCGCCGCCCTTGCACCTGCCGTCTATCGACCAG
>CABRDB010000009.1 GCA_902469555.1 uncultured Collinsella sp.
GCGCGCTCCACGCCGAGCCCGAGTGCTCGATCGCCGTCATGCCCAATAATGAAGAGGCAGCTATTGAGGTTTGGCCCTCGCTCGACCACGCCGCAGCAGCATTTGAAGCTGCGACCAGCGCAGATACCGAGGGCGAGACCGCGGACGCCGACGAAGTCAACGATGAAGCCGCCGCTTCCGCCATGCCCGCGCCTGCCGCCATGCTCGACTTGGGCGACGGCAAGCCGCTGCCCGTGCTCATCCCGGAGTCCGAGCAGTTCGCCAATCGCCTGCGCAAGAATGCCCGTCTGCGCCGCAAGTGGGCCAAGCGCGAGGGCGTGAGCTGCTACCGCGTCTACGATGCCGACCTACCCGACTACTCCGCCGCCATCGACCTGTACGAGGGCTGCCCGCAGACGCCGGGGCGTTGGCTCGTCATCGCCGAATACGCCGCACCCAAGACCATCGATCCCGCGCTAGCCCAGGCCCGCATGCTCGACATCTTGGCCATCGCGCCGCGTATCCTTGGTGTTCCGGCCGAGCATGTGCACGCCAAGGCCCGCATGCGTTCGCGCGGCGGCTCGCAGTACGGTAAGCAGGGCGCCGGCAAGGGCGGCTCGGGCGAGCGCGCCAACATCGCGCGCCGTCGTCTGCCGCTCATCGAAGAGGGCGGACTCACCTTTGCCGTCAACTTTGACGATTATCTGGATGTGGGAATCTTCCTGGACCACCGCGTCACCCGCAACCTGGTGCGCGAGCACGCCAAACAGGCGCGCCGCTTCCTCAACCTGTTCGCCTACACCGGTACCGCCACCTGCTATGCGGCAGACGGCGGCGTCGAGGAAACTGTGACGGTCGACCTTTCCAACACCTACCTGGACTGGGCCGAGCGCAACATGCGCCAGAACGGCTTTGTGGGTCCGCAGCATCACTTTGTGCGCGACGACGTGCTTGCCTGGATTCGCGACCAGCGCCAGACGCGCAACCGCTGGGACCTGATCTTTGTCGACCCACCCACGTTTTCGAACTCGTCCAAGATGGGCCGCCGCACCTGGGACGTCCAGCGCGACCATGTTGAGCTTTTGGCCGGCGTATCGCGCCTGCTCGCACAGGGCGGACATGCCATCTTTAGCTGCAACCTGCGCGGCTTCCGTCCCGAGACGCGCAAGCTCGCGCGTGCGGGCGTGGTGCTGGAGGACATTACGGCACAGACCATCCCCGAGGACTTCGCGCGCAACCAGAAGGTGCACCATTGCTATATCGTGCGCCGCCTGCCCATCGAGGACGCCATGGCAGAGGTCGGCTTTAGCGCCGAGGAGATTGCCGAGCGCGTCGAGGAACTGCGTAACCCCGAGGCCCGCAAGCCCCGTGCGGCAGTGCCCGCGCACGCGCAGGCCGGCAACGGCAAGTCGAACTTTGCCGGCAAACCCTCTCCTGCCGGCAAGCCCAAAAAGAAGAAGTTCTACGCCAGCAAGCCCAAGGGCAAATAGACAAAGTTGCGGTGGAATAGTTCCTAAAAGCCTGGTAAAGGCCCAAACAGGAACTATTTCACCGCAACTCATATTGGGATGGCGGATGCCGACCTATCCCTGGATGACCAATCGGTAACCAATACCCACGTGCGTCTGGATATAGCGCGGATGCGCGGGGTCGGACTCAATCTTCTTGCGCAGCGTGCCCATAAAGACGCGCAGGCTCGCCAGGTCGCTCTTGGTTGCCGTGCCCCAAATCTCGTGCAGGATAAACTGGTGCGTCAGTACCTTGTCGGCGTTGTGCGCCAGCAGGCACAGGAGCTTATACTCGATCGGCGTCAGATGCAGCTCCTCGCCATCCATCGTGGCGATGCCGGCATCAAAATCGATATGCAGCTCACCGGTATCGAACGAGCCCTCGGAGACAACGCCACCCGTTTGTGCATACGAAAGGCGCCTGAGCGTCGTGCGAATGCGCGCGAGCAGCTCCTCGACCGAAAACGGCTTGGTCAGGTAGTCGTCGGCACCGGCATCGAGCGCGCGAATCTTGTCCGCGTCCTCGCTGCGCGCCGAGACCACGATGATCGGCATGCCCGACCATGCGCGCACCGACTCCACCACCTTGACGCCGTCCATATCGGGCAGGCCCAGATCGAGCAGCACAATGCTCGGCGCCTGCGACGAGGCGGCGGCGATGGCGGCATGGGCGGTCTCCACAGCCATATGGCGCAAGCCGTGCGCCTCGAGCGCGGCAACAATAAGATTGCGAACGGCGGGGTCGTCCTCAACGACCAAGATGAGCGGTTTTACGGCAGAGTTCGGCACACGCTACTCCTTATCAAACGAAACGTCGGCGGCGGGAAGTTCAATCGTAAAGACCGAACCGTGCGGGTCCGCCGCGGCAACCTCTATGCTACCGCCATGCGCCAACGCAATGGAACGGCAGAGCGAAAGACCCAGGCCAACGCTGCGGTGGCTGTCGGCCAGACCATGGTTGGCGGTATAGAACGACTCGAAGATCCGTTCGCGATCCTCGGGTGCGATGCCCGGACCATCATCGGCCACCGAGCACGCCACGCGTCCATCGTCGACGCTAATCGAAATCATGATATGCGAGCCCGCGGGCGTATAGGTGATGGCGTTGTTCACCAGATTGACCACCAGCTGCACCATCAGGCGCGCATCGACATTGACGAGCGCCGGCTCATCGCACGCCACCACCTTAAGGTCGTGCTCGCGCACGGCCGGATTTACGTGGCGCAGCGCCTCCTCGACGATATCGTCCATGAGCTCGAGCGTGGTCGACAGGCGCATACCGCCACCCTCGAGCTTGGTGATGGCAAGCAGGTTCTCGACGGTGGCGTTGAGCCACAGCGCATCCGAGCGAATGGATAGAAGCAGGCCGCGGCGCGTCTGGGCATCGAGCACCGCGGTGCCGGTCGAGCCCTGATCGAGCAGGACATCGGCATTGCCCGAAATACTGGTGAGCGGCGTGCGCAGGTCGTGCGAGATGGAGCGCAGCAGGTTGGCGCGCAGCTGCTCATTTTTGGCAAGCACCGCCGCTTCCTCGCGGGCCTCCATGGCGCGGGCGCGGTCGAGCGCCAGCTCGCCTTCGCTCACGATGGCATCGGCAAGTGTCCGCTCCTCATGCGTCAGCACGTCGGGCTCGGCAACGATAGCCAGCACGCCCACCACCGAGGCGGGGTCGCCCGAGCGGACGAAGCCGTCGCCCGTGCGAACCGTCAGGTAGATGCCATAAAACGCCGAGCCGCCATAGGTGGCATCGAGCGGCGTTCCCACATAAGCGGACGCCGAGAGCCGCGGCGGCATCTGCGGCGCCAGTTCGTGCACCGGCGCGGCATCGCCCACGGCCGTGTATGTCGCACGCGGCAGCAGGTCATCGCCCTCGGCGTCGGCGCTGTACCACACGACCGGACAGCCCGAAAGACGAGCCAGCTGCGTTGCCATGGCATGCACAATCTGCTGCTGATCGGCACACCGCTGCAGCATGCGGTTGGTCTCGAGCACCATATGCGTGCGACGGTCGCTGGCGGCAGCCTGTGCCAAGGCGCGGCGCAGGGCCAACGCAATCGAGCTCGACACAAGCGAGACCACAAACATGATGAAGAACATGCCGGGATAGACGCGGTCGATAAACGACAGCGAGCAGCGCGGGTCGACAAACAAGAAGTTGTAGAGTGCCACGGCGACAGCCGAGCTCAGCAAGCAATACAGGCGACTCCAGGTAAAGAATGCGCACAGCTGAACGGCGAACACATAGACGATCATGATGCTCGGCGCGAGACCCGGATGGTCGAGCAGCGCGCCCACAATCGTCGCCGTGACCAGCAGCCCCACCGACACGCAGGCGTCATACAGAGGAGTGCGGCGCGTCAGCGTTGTGCGCCGCCACCAAAAGCTATCGGCAATATCGCCGTCCGTACGGACGTCCATCAGCGCCCCGCCCCTCTCTCAAAAACAAAAACCACCACAAAGGGACAGGCACCTTTGTAGTGGTTTCCCTTGTGGTGGTTCCAAGTGTAAAGCCTTCTACGACCGGTGGTCGCTAGACAAACAGCACGTGCGCGAGCAGGGCACACACGCACACCGCTCCAAATACCAGTGCCACGATCGAAATTACGCGGTCGGCCATGTCCATGTTGGCACGATTCGTCAAAAACCGATCTTCGGCGGCGTCGGCGCGTGCCTCACGTACCAGCTCGGCAACCACCTCGCGGCCATCAAGCATCTTTGCATCCATGTTTGCCTCCCCGGTCTCAATCTTGTCCATCGAAAACCAACTCCGTGCAACCCGTCGGCGCCTACGGCCGCTCGTTGGGGGCCAGGCGCTGCATCTTGTTCACGGCCTTGAACTTGGTGAACAGCGGCACGTACTCAAAGCTCACGTTGGAGTTCTCCAGGCCGTACCAACGCGCGGGCGTGCCGGCGGCACGGCGGATGATGTACTTGAGCGTGATGGCCGTACGCTCGCTCGGCTCCACATCGCTTTCGGGCGCCAGAAGCTTACGAATCAGGACGAACTTGAACGTACCGATGTTGCCCGGATCCTTGTAGACCGAGTAGTCATGCGTCTGCGCCGGCAGCTCGCCGGTGGCAGCCAGATCCTGAACGACCTGACGCAGATAGGCATTGACGCGCTGGTTAATCTTGTAGCCCAGGTACAGATGCACGCGGAACACGTAGTCGGTGCCGAACGTCTCGACCGAATAGGCAAAGGTGTGCGGTTCGTCCATGGTCTCGACATTCACAAACCACCAGGCGCGGGCGCGCTTGGGATGCTTGTCCAAGATCGAATAGACGATATCGCGGTCGATGTAGTCGGTATGGGTGTCCTTGGTCAGGTACACGACGTTGTCGCTCATGCGCTCGTAACGGTCGTCGTCGCGCAGGCGCTTGAGCTGCGGCAGGTAGCTGCGCAGCGGCAGCAGCGTAAACTGGCGCTGCTCGACCGCCGTGCCGTTGTACCAGCACACCATAATGCCCATGATGAGTGCAGCCATGAGGATGGTGAAATAGCCGCCGTGGAAGAACTTGGTGAGCGAGCTCACGAAGAAGAAGCCTTCGAGCAAAAGGAAGAAGGCCGCGAAGATCCACGGAGCAACCTTGAGCTTGCGCTCCTCGTGCAGGTAGAAGAAGAGCAGCAGCGTGGTGCACATCATAGTCAGCGTAATGGCAAGGCCGTACGCGGCTTCCATATGCGCCGAGTTCTGGAACAGCAGCACCACGATGACGCAGCCTACGAGCATGACGTTGTTGACCATGGGGATGTAGAGCTGGCCCTTGGTCTCGGCAGGGTAGAAGACCTGCATGTGCGGCATGAGGTCCAGACGGCTGGCCTCGGACACCAGCGAGAATGCGCCGGTGATGAGCGCCTGCGAGGCAATGATGGCCGCGACGGTGGAAAGGCCGACGGCAAACGGGCGCAGACCCGGGGCGAGCATCTGGTAGAACGGGTTGAGGTCGGCAATGCCCATGAGCTCGGGGTTGGCAGCGTTGTTCATAAGCCAAGCGCCCTGGCCCATATAGGAAAGCAGCAGGCAGCACTTAACGAACGGCCAGGTAGCGTAGATGTTGCCGCGGCCGACGTGGCCCATGTCGGAGTAGAGCGCCTCGGCACCGGTGGTGGCGAGGAAGCAACTGCCCAGAATCATGATGCCCGCGTGGTTGTTGGGGCTCAGCAAAAAGGCGATGCCGCGCACCGGGTTGAGGCACAGCAGCACGGCGGGGTGCTGGAAAACAAAGAACAGACCCGTGCCGCCCAGGAACAGGAACCACAGCGTCATGATGGGGCCAAAGGCGTGACCGATCTTGGCCGTACCGATGCGCTGAACCAAGAAGAGCACGATGATGATGGCGAGCGTAATGGCGACGACGCGGCCCTGGTCATCGCCCAGCACGGCATGGACCGCCGGGATGGTGCGCAGGCCCTCGATGGCCGTGGTAACGGTAACGGCCGGCGTCAGGATGCCGTCGGCGAGCAGCGCGGCGCCACCCAGCATGGCGGGGATGATAAGCCACTTGCCGCAGCGCTTGACCAGGCTGTACAGGGCAAAGATACCGCCCTCGCCATGGTTATCGGCGCGCAGCGAGATGAGCACATACTTGATGGTGGTCAGCAACGTGACCGTCCACACGACAAGGGAGAGCGCGCCGAGCACGAACTCCTCCGTGACGCTTCCGATGCCGCCGTTGCCGGCAACGAGCGCCTTGGTTACATACATGGGGCTGGTGCCGATATCGCCGTACACCACGCCCAGCGTGACGAGCATCGCCGAGATGCTCACAGGAATCGCAGCGTGCGAAGCTGCCTCCTTGGCCTTTTGTTCCATAAGCCGGTTTCCTCCCAACTTTAATGTTCGAAGGAATTATAGGTAATCGGCCCATGTTTGAATGGCACTGTTTTCCCAGCTAGATAAACATTTATACGGCCTTTAAGCCACCTCGGCGATATGGAATGTGACAAAGGGACTGTCTCTTTGTCGCATCCGTCATTTTCCGAGCCAATTTTTGAACCACCACTCCATGGAGCGGCTCATCTCGGCCATAAAGGGACTCGTGTGCTTGCGGGTATAGATGTCCACGACGCGCTCCCCCACCACGCGGGCATGCGGACGGAACATCGCGTCCATCTCGGCTACCTGCGCGTCCATAGTCGCAGCATCGGCGCGGCAGTAGCGCTCCTCGTGCACCAGGTTCACCACGGGATGCGCAATGGCCGGACGCTCCTTACGGGGCGTGCCGATGATGAGCATCGACAGCGGCATGGTATACGGAGGCAGATCGAGCAGCTCGGCCACTTCCTCGGCATTCTCGACGATATCACCGATGTAGCAGCTCCCCAGGCCCAGGGCCTCGGCGGCGACCACGGCGTTTTGCGCAGCGATCACGGCGTCCTGGGCCGCGATGGCAAAGTCACCCAAACCCGGTGCACGGCGGGGCGCCTTGCCCGTGCGCTCGACAAACTCGGGCTCAAAGCAGCCCACGTGCTCAAACAGATCGATCCACTTGGCATAGTCGACCACAAATATAAGTGCCCAGGGCGCCTTGGCGATCATGGGCTGGTGGTCGCACAGGTCGGCCAGACGATCCAGCGTAGCCTGCTCGCGAATGCTCACGATGGAATACATCATCATGGCGCCCGCCGACGGCGCGCGACTCGCCGCATGCAAAATTGCCGCCCGCTGCTCGTCGGTCACCGCCACGGGACGGTCGTCGTCATCACGCGCGAAGGCACGCGTGGAGGAACGGTGCTCCAACGTGTCCAGCACCGCATTGCCCGTCGTCTCGACCGGATAGCCGTTCGTATCCACAGCCTTGGTGCAAACCTGCTCGTTCATCGCCTCATCCTCGCTAATTCTTTAAGAAGCCTTTACGTTTCCGTGTAATTCCCGTCCATTATCGCGCAGGTCGCCACTACATTGCGCCACACCGCCACACGTGCGCGTTAATATGGCTGGTTGTTGTGCGCAGACACCAATTGCAGCGCATATCTTGGTAACAATCGGGTAAACCCCCGCTTTCGTACGTTTTAGTTTGTGAGGAGTCTCAGCATGTTCGCTGCTGCCATCTCGCTCGTCGGTCTTGCGGCGACCGTCTACCTTGTCTTGCGCGAGGCCAAGGCCATTCGCGCTCAGTCGGGCACCGTTGCCAAAAGCGCTCTTGGGTGGAGCGTCGCCTTCGGCCTGTTCCAGGTCTTTTTGACTATTTGGGGCGCCGTGGGCCTCGTCGCTCAAAACGAGCCGCTCGCCTTTGTGATGCTCATCCTGACCAACGCCATCCTCACCGGCTGCGCTTGGGCCAGCATCGCACGCGACCGCATCGCCCCGCGCGTCTTTGCGTTCGCCGCGCCCGACGCCCCCGCCCCCAC
>CABRDB010000010.1 GCA_902469555.1 uncultured Collinsella sp.
ATGGCGGCCACGGCCTCCTCCTCGCTCATACCGTCCTCCATGCGGTCGGCGATGGCCTCCGCATAGAACGCCTTGGTCTCCTCCACCTGCTCGGCCGGCAGGCAGGCAAGCAGCTCGCCCAACCGGCCCAGAAACTCATCGCGCGTCATGGTGCGCCCCCTTAACGTATGCGTAAATCTCCCGTACGGACGGCCACTCGGCCAGGAACTCCTCGATGCGCGCACGCCCATCGTCCGTGATGCGGTAGTACCGGCGCAGCCGCCCGTTGTGCTCGGCAGAGCGCGCCGTGATGCACCCGGCCTTCTCCAGGCGCTTGAGCAGCGGGTAGAGCGTCGACTCCGTGAGCCCCATGCTCGCCGGCACGTCCTTCACGATCTGGTAGCCGTAGGACTCCTCGCCGGAGACGGCCGCGAGCACGCAGGCCTCCAGGAAGCCGCGCTTCATCTGGGCCTCCATCCGCACACCTCCTCTCGTCATATACTATGCTATACACACTATACGATGCAAGGTATTAGACGTCAACTCTCATCGCGAAGATTCTCCGGCCCCTGCGCGCTGCGAACGTGATGTCGCGGGGCGGTTGGCATTATGCATGAAACGTCAAGTAACGCTCTTTTGATCTACTTCCACTCGGCCCCATATGCCTTGTACAACGCCCCCTTCGACCTCGGGTTCAAGAGAGCCGCTAGTCTTCCTTTATACGTTCGGCATAATCGTCGGCGATACCCACAAATTCCAGTCCCGAGCAACAGGAGTACAATTGCTGCTATTGTTGCCAGCCGTTGGGAGATGGAAGATGGACTGCGATGGCTACCCATGCGTTCCCATGCCGTTGATGTGCACCGCCTTTGTGCCGGGACAGATTGACGCTGCGGTTGCAGGCATTTCCGACCCCGATTCGCGCGCCATTGCCACGGCAGAAGCGCTGTACTTTCGCGGACAGGCCACCCTCGCTGCCAAGACGGCGCGCCCCTATCTTGACGCCACCGATCCCGCGCTGCGCTATTCCGCATGCTTTATCTGCGGATACGCCAGCCTGTCGCTCAACCGTATCGCCGACGCCCGCCGGTGCCTTGCTGGCATCCTCGATACGCCGGCCGACGAGGAATCGCCCGCCATCCACGCCACGCATATCCTGTTCGCCTCGGCCGCGAGCGTCCTGCTGCACTTGCCTTCCCCGCATTCCGCCGAAGAGTTTTATCCACTTGCAGCGCATCTGCCCGAAGGCCTGCGCCTGTTCGCCAGCTACGTGATGGCGCACGCCTTGTATCTGCACGGCGAATACGGCCGCAGTCTGGGCATGGCGGAAAACGCCCTGATCATGAAACAGGGGAGCTATCCGATCTCGGAACTGTTCCTTCACCTGGCAGCTTCCATGGCATGCATGAGCCTCAAGGACATCGACGCCGCAAAAACGCACTTCGGAACCGCTTGGAACATTGCGCGTCCCGACGGCCTTATCGAGCTCATTGGCGAGCATCACGGCCTTTTACAGGGGCTCATCGAGGCGTGCCTAAAAACGCAATACCCTGACGACTTCGCGCGCATCATCGAGATCACGTACCGATTCAGCTACGGCTGGCGGCGCATCCACAACCCCGATTCGGGCGAGGACGTGGCTGACGACCTGACGACCACAGAGTTCACCATGGCCATGCTCGCCTGCCGCGGATGGACCAACGCCGAAATCGCTCGTCATATGGGAGTATCGCCGGGCACTGTCAAAAACCGCCTATCCAGTGTGTATGCAAAGCTTGGCATCGGCACGCGCACCGAACTGGTCGCTCATATGCTGCGTTAGCGGCCAGACTGCCTAGCGCGGCACGTGCGCCCCGGAGCCCCGGCGCTTCGCTCGCTCAAATTGGACATTTTGGCCCTCGGACGGCACTACCGTGACAGGATGCCTTCTCGCAAAATTGGATTATTTCCACCGATACCTGCGGGATGGGAGCCAAAGATGCTTGATCGCCGTTCGTTACTTGTTGCCGGAGCGTCCTCGCTGGCGAGCATTATGTTGCCGCGCGTGCCGGGAAGCGCAAACGCCTTCATATTGCCGTTCGCCCCCGCCGAGGCATACGCCGACGAAGATGATCCCTTCAAGGTCTTGGTGCTCTCGCGCACCATGTTTGGTGTGGTCGTGGTCGACGTCGCCAACAAGAATACGCCCATCACGGGTGCCCAGGTCACGCTCATATCGCGCTATGCCGCAGGCAAGCAGCTCACCGCCACGACCGATGACGAAGGCACGGCCATCTTTGAGGTCGCCCCTCTTTCAGAAGGCTACGTGGACGAGGCAACGCTTCTCGACGCGTACGACTTTAACGGCGGCATCTCCATTAGCATGGCAGGCTACCGCGATGTCGAGATTCCCCTTGCGCGTATCCAGGGCGGCACCGCTATTACCGCACCCACACGTCCGCTCTCCGATGGCGAGCCGTACTTTCGACAGCTCACGTTCGACGAATGGGACATCCAGTACGCCGACGCCACGTTTATGGCAATGCCAGCGGACGAAGCAGCAAACGACCAGCCCGACACGCACGCTTTTACCGTGCAGGCTCATCTGCCGCAGGGCGGGCAGGCAACGTTGCATATCAATAAAGTGATGCCCGCTGCGGGCAGCTCAACCGAAACCGTCACACAGATCGGCCAGATCAAGGTCAGCGCATCGGGCGCGGATAATCTGGCGACGTTCACGCTTGAAGACACGTTCCTCGATGCAGCTTCGGGCCTTCTGGAGGAAGGGTGCAAGCTGCGCTTTATGCTCGACTACCAGGGCAAAACCTACACGCTCTCATCCCCTATGGCCGTTGTCACCGCGCCGGCCGCAAAGGCGGAATCGGGCTCGACCACCATCATTCCCACCACCATGGACCAAGAGATCACTCCGTTTGATTTCCCCGCGGCGTTTCCCGGTATCGGCGGCAATAAGTTCACGTGCTGGATGCCCACATTTCCCATTCTGTTCGATTTCTCGTTTGCTGGATACGTGCTGTTTGGCGGAGGGTACAAACCAGCTAGCTATATGAACGATTCGGGCAACCCTGATCCGGAATACTGGAAGAAATCGCCGCGCGAGTCGGGCGCCAAGCAGGCAAACCGCTACCTCGACGAGATGGAGGGGAAGTGGAATCAGTACAAGAGGATGAGTGCCGGTTCGGGCACCGATCCAAGAAACACCAAGCTCCTTCGTCACCATTGCACGCCGCTGTTCACGATGGATATCGCCACACAGCTGTACGGCTCGCTCGCCTACGATTGGGTGGGCAAAACCTGGGGTAACAACAACGACCCCGCATACGGCAATATTAAGGCCCTCTTCCAGGTAAGAACCGACCTCAATTGGACCGAGCAGTTTACCCTAGGACCGGTGCCGTTTTTCCTAAACGTCAACCCCTGGGTGCTGGCAAAACTGGCGCTCGCCGTGGGCGCCCACACGCACGGTAGCGGCGCGGCGTTTTTCAAAAACATATCGCTCGACTATTCAAACACCTCGGGCTCGTTCACCATCCAGATCGGGCTTGCCGTCACCTTTGGCGCCGGCGTTGCAGGCGTCGCTTCGTCTGCCGTGCGCGGCGCCGCATCCCTCACGCTGTTCATTGGGTACGAGAAGGCTGATGGACACCAGCTTCCGCGACTGCGCGTAGGTGCAGACGTCGATGTCGATGTGATACTCCAGTTCGTGATGTTCAAGTGGACCACCAAGGCTTGGTCGGGGTCGTGGCCCACACTCCTCGATTCGTGGAATATGTCGGTGAACAACGGCGACCAGTATGTACTCCAGCGCTCTGAGCTCGCATTGGGTGGAGATACGCCCTATACACTAGATGCCTGCTTCGGCTCAGCCGGCAACGCCGAGGCGGGCGGCGTTCCGCAATTTATCGCATCGGCCACCATTGTCACCAACGCCGAGCTGCTCGCGCGCGCCGAGGTTAAAGCCACTGCAAGGAATGTCGCGCCTACCGTACGCGATTGGGACCGGTCGGTCACGCGCATTGAGCTCGAGGCGGATGCAGAAAGCGACGACACGGGACAGATCGAGCATTTCGTCCACGCACTGATAGAGAACGACGAAAACGCCGCGCCGATGTATGAGTACACCTACATCGGTCAGGCAACGAACGCCGTTGCGGACCCCAACGCCAATTCTACCGGCGTGTCGGAGGACGAGCGTGGCGGCATCAAACCCTCGAGCGACAACGTGCTGTTTGCTGGCGTGCTCAGCGCAGCTCACATGAAGCTGGCAATGATTGCCGGCGTAGAATGCCTGTTCCGTATCGCCTCGGTGCGCTACGGCGACAATGGTCGCTCGCGCCTGGTGGTGCACACAAAGGCAAACGGCACGTGGTCCGCTCCCACGCCCGTGGACTTTCCCCTTGGGTTTGGCGAGAACGACGTGGAGCGCGACAGCGTATACGATTACGACTTCGACGTGGTGGAATATACGGACGGAAGAGGAAACCAGGACGCCTACGTGCTGCTGGTCTCGGGCGAGCGCCCCGCCGGCGACAACACCCATTTCGATACGGCGAGCACATCCGGCATACTGTCCGTTGTGCGCCTGCGCATAAGCAACGACGGAGCCCGCGTGATATCGCACACGTCGTGGCGCAGCATCTCGCGCGGCCGCCTTCAGGAGGATGGCTACCATTGCCTGCAGTGTCCACGCATCACGGTGGGCAAGACGCTGGTCGACGGGCGCCTGTCGGGCGCTTACCTCCACCGCCGCGGAACCACCGCAGAGAAGGCGCTCGGCAGCGAGGCCGAGGTTGCACTGGAATGCTTTACCCTGTGGTCGGATGATTTGGGCGACAGTCTCACGTTCCGTCAGGTCCTCCGCTTTCCGCAGGCACCGTCGAGCATCGAGCTCGGCACGCCCGAGAATATCAACGGCAAAATGGTGGTGCCCGTTGCATACGAGACTGCAGGCGGTTGTGGCTGTGCATCGTACGCCGTGATCGGCCAGTCCATCGCGGGTTGGGGCGTTATGTCGCCAGATGCCACAGTACCCCACGCGGTGCCGTGGCCGCAGCACACGGGCTTTTTGGCAACCGTCAACGAGCAACTGCAGCATATTACTTGGACGCGAGGCGCATCGGCATTTGCAACGCAGCCCGTGGGCGCCGCAGACTGTGGCCCGGCATCGTTTAGCGTAAGCAACAACGGCAGGTGCGTGCTCTATGTAGAGAACACCGATGGCAAGGTGGGACAAACCTACGACGAAGAAGGCAACCCGGCGGCAGTGATGGGCAAGCACTTCCGCATCTTCGCCAGCACCTTGGCAGGCGATCTGTTCACGGAGCCGTTCGTAATGTGCGAGCTGGACCATCCCGTCGATCAGATAACGACATTTTTGACGTCGGGAGGCATGCTCTCCGCGCTCGCCACGCACATTGTGAGCGCAGAGAAGAGCGAGGCAGAGCTGCACGGCATCGAAGTGCCCTTGGTGGCGTGTGCCACTCCGACGGGCGCGGTCGCTACCTCGGGCGCGGTGGTGCCCGGAGCAGCAGGTGAATCCTTTATGGTCACGGTGCGAAACGACGGCAACACCTTGCTGACCGCCGGCACGATCGATCTGTACCGAGAGGGCTCCAGCCAGCCGTTCTCCAGCGCATCCATCGGGTTCGGAGTGAACGCACGCATGGCATCGATCTACGATCCGGAGCTCGCCGAGGATGCTTCGGCCAACGACATGGCACACGTGAAGTACGCGCTCGAGACGCTGGGCGCACGTTTTGCGACGCACCCGCTGGTTGCTGACAATGGCAACGCCGTGCTGGCACCAGGCTGCACGGCACAGTTCCGCATGAGCTTCGCCATTCCCGAGAGTTGGAGCGACGAAGTGGGCAAACGCGTAACGCTGTATGCGAAGGCACGTAATCTGGTGGCGCTCGATCCCGTAACGCTCGAGGAAATTCGACCGGGCGCAAACTCGGCGCTGGATGCCGTACTGCACGAGCTTCATGTGCCCGACGCGGCATGCGAACGCTCAGAAGTTCAGGTCGGCGTATGCGACAGCGCGGATACGACGGGACTTCACGACGCCCCGATGACGGCGGACGGCAGTGGCGGCTCGAGTGGCGGCGGTACTGACAAGGGCGGCGGCTCCGGCGGAAGCAGCTCCAGCAGTGGCAAGGACCACGGCGCTAACAAGCGCTCCGGAAAATCAGGCGCGCTTGCGGGCACGGGCGATGTCAACGCTCCCCTTACGGCAGCCGCAGCAGCACTCGCCGCAGCTGGTACCGGCCTTGTCGCCTACAGCGCCCGCCGCACGGCGCTCGAAAAAGACACCACCGATGAGGTCAATTCGGATAAGCCTCGCTAGCTCCTAGTTACTTTTGTGAGAGACGCCGACTCGGCTCATCGAACATCAAATGGGCTGGTTCTGGATACCCAGAGCCAGCCCATTACGCATTAGATATCGTCAGTGGAGTCGAGTTCTGCCTCGAGCTTGGCACGCCGTCTTTTCGCCAACAATCCGCACGACACGTCTTCGACAACGTATCCAACCGCAAACGCAGCAAGACACATTCGGCCGTCTTCAAACTTACTCGGACAAAACCGACTCGGTTTTGTGCGAGTGAGCTCTTTTCAGCCTAAGTTCGAACGATTGTTCGATGGATTTCGTGTTGGGTGGAATCGTCTGTGGGCTGGGCTATGCTACCTTGACTATCTATATGACTTAAACGCAGCAAAGGAGCACCGAGAGAGCGAGTATGGCAAAAAACACCGCAAACTATGGTAACGACAGTATCCGCCAGCTCAAGGACGAGGAGCGCGTACGCCTGCGCCCCGCCGTCATCTTTGGCTCGGACGGACTCGACGGCTGCGCGCATGCCGCCTTCGAGATCCTGTCCAACGCCGTTGACGAGGCGCGCCAGGGCTACGGCAAGCTCATCACCCTTACCGCCTTTCGCGATGGCTCCATTCAGGTAGAGGACAACGGCCGCGGCTGCCCGCTCGACTGGAACCCCTCCGAGAAGCGCTTTAACTGGGAGCTCGTCTTTTGCGAGCTCTACGCAGGTGGCAAATACAACAACAACCAGGGCGGCGACTACGACTTCTCGCTCGGTACCAACGGCCTGGGCTCCTGCGCGACTCAGTACGCCTCTGAATACATGGACGTTACCGTCTGGCGTGACGGTAACAAGTACTCCCTGCACTTTAAGAAGGGCAAAGTCGTCGGTGCCAAAAAGAAGGCACTCGAGATTGAGCCCAGCGACGAGAACCGCACCGGCACCACCATCAAGTGGCGCCCCGATCTTGAGGTCTTTACCTCGATCAGCATTCCCCACGACTGGTATCGCGAGACCATGCGCCGCCAGGCCGTGGTCAACGCCAACGTGACCTTCCGCCTGCGTATCGAGGGCGACGATGGCGAGTTTTCCGAAGAGGATTTTTGCTATCCAAAGGGCATCGAGGACTACGTGCTCGAGAAGGTCGGTACCGACTACCTCACCGAGCCCTTCTTTATCGAGGCCGACCGTCGCGGTCGCGATCGCGAGGACCTGCCCGACTACAACGTGAAGATTACCGCGTGCATGTGCTTCTCGCGCACCTTCATGATGCAGGAGTACTACCACAACTCATCGTTGCTCGAGAACGGCGGTTCGCCCGAGAAGGCCGCCCGCAGCGCTCTGACCAGTGCCATCGATGCTTACATTAAGCAACAGGGCAAGTACAACAAAAACGAGAGCGGCATTAAGTGGCAGGATGTCCAGGACTGTCTGGTGCTGGTGACCAACTGCTTCTCCACCCAGACGTCCTATGAAAACCAGACTAAGAAGGCCATCAACAACCGCTTTATCCAGCAGGCTATGACGGTCTTCTTTAAGGAGCGCCTCTCGACTTACCTGATCGAGAACAAAGACGCCGCCAACAAGATCATGGAGCAGGTGCTCATCAACAAGCGCTCGCGCGAGAACGCCGAGAAGACGCGTCAGAGCATCAAGACCAACCTGCAGCAGAAGACCGACATGGCCAACCGCGTGCAGAAGTTCATCGACTGCCGCTCCAAAGATAAGAACCGTCGCGAGATCTACATCGTAGAGGGCGACTCGGCAGCAGGCGCCATCCGCACCTCGCGCGATGCCGAGTTCCAGGGCGTTATGCCCGTCCGCGGCAAGATCCTCAACTGCCTAAAGGAGGACTACCCGCGCATCTTTAAGTCCGACATCATCATGGACCTTATGCGCGTGCTGGGCTGCGGCGTGGAGATCAAGGACAAGCGCATCAAGAACCTTGGTGCCTTTGACCTGGACAACCTCAACTGGAACAAGGTCATCATCTGTACGGACGCCGACGTCGACGGCTATCACATCCGCACGCTCGTGCTCACCATGCTCTACCGCCTGGTGCCCACGCTTATCGACGAAGGCTATGTGTATATCGCCGAATCGCCGCTCTACGAGATCAACTGCAAAGAAAAGACCTACTTTGCCTACACCGAGCTCGAGAAAAACGGCATCCTCAAGGAAATCGGCGACCAGAAGTGCTCTATCAACCGCTCCAAGGGTCTTGGTGAGAACGACCCGGACATGATGTGGCTCACCACTATGAATCCCGAGACGCGCCGCCTGATCAAGGTGGAGCCCGAGGACGTCACCAAGATGGAAACCATGTTCAACCTGTTGCTGGGCAACGACGAGGCGGGCCGCAAGCGCCATATCTCCGAGCACGGCAAGGAATACCTGGACCAGCTGGACCTGCAATAGCAGCAAATCGATAACGACGGCCCATAAGAAGTTCAAGAGGAAATCGTGGCAAAGAAGAAGACGAAGAACCAGCCAAAGAAAAAGCAGGTCAACGCCGAGAACGTCATCGGCCTGCACTCCGAGGTCACCGACCAGCCGATCACGCAGACGCTCGAGGTCAACTATATGCCCTACGCCATGAGCGTCAACGTCTCGCGCGCATTCCCCGAGATTGATGGCTTTAAGCCCTCGCATCGCAAGCTGCTCTACACCATGTACAAGATGGGTCTGCTCAAGGGCGAGCGCCAGAAGAGCGCCAACATCGTGGGCCAGACCATGAAGCTCAACCCGCACGGCGACGCCGCGATCTACGAAACGATGGTGCGCCTGGCGACGGGCAACGAAGCGCTGCTTGCCCCCTTCGTGGAGTCGAAGGGCAACTTTGGCAAGTACTATTCGGGCGACCTGAGCTACGCCGCCTCGCGTTACACCGAGGCCAAGCTCTCCCCCATCAGCGCCGAGATCTTCAAGGACATCGACAAGGACCCCGTCGACTTCGTCGACAGCTACGACGGCGCCATGAAGGAGCCGCGCCTGCTGCCCACCACGTTCCCCAACATCCTTGTCTCGGCCAATAAGGGCATCGGCGTCGCTATGGCGTCCGATATCTGCGGCTTCAACCTCAACGAGGTCTGCACCGCCACGATGCACTACCTGCAGGATCCCGACTGCGACCTGCTCGAGTACATGCCCATGCCCGACTTCTCGACCGGCGGCGAGATTATCTACCGCCGCGAGGAGATGGAGAAGATCGTCGAGACCGGCCTGGGCAGCTTCCAGATTCGCTCCCGCTGGCGCTGGATTCCCGAAGAGCGCATCATCGAGGTCTACGAGATCCCCTACACCACCAAGACCGATGTCATCATCGAGCGCATCGTCAAGCTCTCCAAGGAGGGCAAGGTCAAGGAGATCGCCGACATCCGCGACGAGACCGACCTTTCGGGTCTGCGTATCGCCATCGACCTTAAGCGCGGTGTCGACCCCGACAAGCTCATGGCCAAGCTCTATCGCTCGACCACGCTGCAGGATTCGTTCTCGTGCAACTTCAACGTGCTCGTCGACGGCTATCCCCGTGTTATGGGCGTGCGCCAGATCCTGCGCGAGTGGGTCAAGTGGCGTATTGAGTCCACGCGTCGCCGCATTAACTTTGACCTGGGCAAAAAGTCCGAGCGCCTGCACCTGCTGCACGGCCTTGAGGCGATCCTGCTCGACATCGACAAGGCGATCGCCATCATCCGCGGCACCAAACTCGAGGCCGAGGTCGTGCCCAACCTTATGAAGGGTTTCGACATCGACGAGACCCAGGCCGAGTTTGTCGCCGAGCTCAAGCTCCGCAACATCAACGAGGAGTACATCCTCAACCGCACCAAGGACATCGCTAAGCTCGAGGGTGAGATCGCCGAACTCGAGGAGACCCTCTCGAGCGAGGACAACATCAAGAAGGTCATCAGCGACGAGCTGGCCGCGGTTAACAAGAAGTACGTGATGCCGCGCCGCACGGGCAGGATCGAGCCCCATGAGGTTATCGAGGTAAGCTTGGAGCCCGAGGTCGAGGAGTACCCGGTTACCATCATGCTTTCGCGCGATGGCTACCTCAAGAAGATGACGGACCGCGTGCTCAAGAAGGCGACCACGCTCAAGTACAAGGACGGCGACAAACCCTTTATCGAGTTCCCGTCCTCCAACACGCACGAGCTGCTGGTCTTTACCAACAAGAGCCAGGTGTACAAGTGCAAGGTCGCGGCGTTTGAGGATACCAAGTCGGCCCAGCTGGGCTCGTACCTTCCGACCGATCTCGAGATGGAACCCGACGAGAGCGTCATCTGGGTCATCGACCCCGAGGACTACAAGGCCGACGTGCTGTTCGTCTTTGAGAACGGCCGCGTGGTGCGTGTCGCGCTTTCTGGATACGTTACCAAGACCAACCGCAAGCGCCTTAAGAACGCCATCTACGGCGGCAGCAAGCTGCTGTATGCGCAGGTGCTCAAGGAGGACCGCGACCTCGCGCTGGTCTCGAGCGACTACCGCCTGATGAACTTCAACACGTCGCTGCTCAAGACCAAGACGACCACCAACACGCAGGGCGTCCAGGCCTTTACGGCCAAGAAGGGCCGCTCGGTCACCACCGTCGGCACGACCGAGGAGATCCTCGGCGCCGGCGTCTCGGCCGAAAAGTTCACCGCGCAGAGCCTCCCCTCTGCCGGTGCCCTCATGAAGGAAAACGACATGCCGAGTCTGTTTGACTAAAACAACGGTGGCCAAACCGTCATGGGTTTACAAAGCAGCGGGGCCCGGAGCGCAGCAACATCGCGC
>CABRDB010000011.1 GCA_902469555.1 uncultured Collinsella sp.
CTGCTCTACCAACTGAGCTAACGACCCGATATCAACACGAAGCAAGAACTGGGGTGGGTAAAGGGACTCGAACCCTCGACCTACGGGACCACAACCCGTCGCTCTAGCCAACTGAGCTACACCCACCGTGTCCTGTGCGCTTCGCGCTCGACTATTATTGCAAGGAACGCCATGCGATGCAAGCCCCAATTTTCAAGAATTTTGAAAAGAGTTTTTTAGATCCATTTCGGGCAAATCCTACCGGTTCCATAGGAGTAAACTTGCCCCACTGCAAATGCTCGAAAGGACCGGCATGAAAGAACTCTCCAACCGTACGGCAGCGTTTACCGATTCCGTCATCCGCCGTATGACGCGCATCTCCAACAAGTATGACGCCGTCAACCTGTCGCAGGGCTTCCCTGACTTCGATCCCCCAGCGCAGCTACTCAACAGCCTGAGCGCCATCGCCAGCGACCCCAAGCCGCTCTATCACCAGTACTCCATCACCTGGGGCTCCCAGGCCATGCGCGAGGCGCTCGCTGCCAAACAGGAGCACTTTATGGGCATGCCGGTGAACCCCAACGAGAATATCGTAGTCACCTGCGGCTCCACCGAGGCCATGATGGCCGCCATGATGACGGTCACGAACCCCGGCGACAAGGTCGTCATCTTCTCGCCATTCTACGAGAGCTACGGCGCCGACACGATCCTTTCGGGTGCCGAGCCCATCTACGTGCCGCTCAACCCGCCTGCGTTCGACTTTGACCGCGAGACACTGGAGGCGGCCTTCCGCGACAACGATCCCAAGGCCATCGTCCTGTGCAACCCTTCCAACCCCTGCGGCAAGGTCTTTACGCGCGAGGAGCTCACCTTTATCGCCGACCTCTGCAAAAAGTACGACGCCTACTGCATCACCGACGAAGTATACGAGCACATCGTCTACGCGCCCCACGAGCACGTCTATATGGCCACGCTGCCCGGCATGTTCGAACGAACCATTAGTTGCAGCTCGCTGTCTAAGACCTACTCCATCACCGGTTGGCGCTTGGGCTACACCATCGCCCCGGCCCAGATCACCGAGCGTATCAAGAAGGTCCACGACTTTCTCACCGTGGGTGCCGCCGCTCCCCTGCAGGAAGCCGTTGTCACCGCCCTCAACTTCGACGACAGCTATTACGATGAGGTCCTCGACCTCTACACCGTCAAACGCGACCTGTTCTGCCAGGGGCTCGATAGCATCGGTCTTGAGCATAACGTGCCGCAGGGCGCCTACTACGTGATGATGGATATCTCTGAGTTTGGCTATGACAGCGACCTCGAATTCTGCGAGGACCTCGCATCTAAGGTGGGCGTGGGCGCCGTGCCCGGCTCGAGCTTCTTCCGCGAGCCCGTCAACCATCTGATTCGTTTCCACTTTGCCAAGCGGGACGAGACGCTTAACGCGGCACTGGAGAACCTCAAGTCGCTACGTGATAAAATCGAGCCGCGCGGGTAAGGACGGCCCGGCAACTAAAGCAACCAAAGAAGCCCCGCACCGCCCGCCATGTTGCGAGGCTTCTTTTTATAGCGCTTTCTTAAATGGTTTAGAGCCCTATACTTTAGTCACGGAGCAACTCGTCCCAGAGAGAGGAATACTATGGCAGAACAGCAGCTTATCGGAGCGCTCGAGGCCGGCGGCACCAAGATGGTCTGCGCCACGGGCTATGCGGACGGCACGGTCCTGGAGCGTGAGCAGATCGCGACCACGACCCCGCAGGAGACCGTTGAGGCCGTCAATGCATGGTTTGCCGACAAGGGCATCGCCGCGCTGGGCATCGGCGCCTTTGGACCCACCGCAGTCAACCCTGCCTCGCCCCAATACGGCAAGATCCTGGAGACGCCCAAAACGGCATGGCGCTACTTCGACCTGCTGGGCACCATCCAAAACGAGCTCAATATTCCCTGCGGCTACGATACCGACGTCAACGTCGCCTGCCTGGGCGAGGTCACGTTTGGTTGTGCCAAGGGCCTTACGGACGTGGTCTACCTGACCATCGGCACCGGCGTGGGCGCCGGCGTGCTCTCGGGCGGTAAGCTCGTGCACGGCATGATGCATCCCGAGGCCGGCCACATCCTGGTCACGCGCGACCCGCGCGACACCATCGGCGAGCATAGCGCCTGCCCCTTCCACGATAACTGCCTCGAGGGCCTCATCGCAGGTCCCGGCGTCAAAAAGCGTTGGGATGGCAAGAGCGCCGGAGACATGGCCGATGACCCGGAGGCCATGGACCTGCTCGCCGGTTATCTGGCACAGGCGCTCATGACCTACACGCTGTGCTACGCGCCGCAAAAGATCATCATCGGCGGCGGCGTGGCCGACCACACCCCCATCGTGCCGCTCGCGCGCAAGAAGTGCGCCGAGATGCTCAACGGCTATATCGTCACGCCCGAGGTCAACGACATCGATACCTATATTGTCAACAACAGCCTTGAGGGCAAGCAGGGCGTCATGGGCTGCCTGGCCCTGGGCGCGCAGGCGCTTCAGTAACAGACGCACCCACAGGGCGTGGCGCGCCCGGCAAATCCAACCTACGGAACGACGCCACCACGCCCCATATAAGCCCTCAAATAAAAAAGGCCGCCTAGGACCAAACGTACGTCCTAGGCGGCCTTTTTGGCACATATGAGCGATCGTAGTAGATATCGGAGCACAACGCCCGTTGCCGCTCCACAGCAGTCGATCATCACATCGGTGATCATGCCAGCGCGTCCCGGTACAAAGAGCTGAATCGTCTCGTCGATCGAGGGAACCAGCAGCAGGAACACCGCCGTGGGCAGCAGCACGTCAAAGGTGCGCCGGCCCTCAAAATCAAAGGCGTGCGTTGCCAGGATGCCGAGCACCATATACTCGGTAAAATGCGCGCACTTGCGAACAACAAAGTTGGTCACCCATTCATATGGAAGTCCCACGCCGTGCAGGAAACCGCGGATAGCTTCCATGACCGTTAGGCTCAGCGAGCCCGACCCCGAGCCGGGAACCAACGAATTGCCCCAGATCAAGAGCGCCATCAGGCAGGTCACGACCGCCCATTTTCGATTGATTTTAACCATGCAGAAGTTATGCCTCCGCGCGGAGCGGCGCGAAGCTAGCGGTACCGCCCTCGATAACGCTCAGGTAGGCACGGCCCGTACGCTTGGCGGTAGAGGACTGCAGGCGCTCGATCTCTTCCTCGAGGATCTGATTAACGCGCTCGTGACGACGGTTTTCCATAATGCCGGCGGCAATAGCCTCGGCCCGCTCGATGCTCTCGCGCGAGATACGAGCAGTATCCTCGGGGAACACAGCGCTGTGGCGGCCGACATAGGCGGGGGCAGCAGACTGAGGGGCAGCGACGTGAGCGGGGGCTGCAACAGGAGCGGGCTCGTCAATCTCATCCAGAATCGCGGTGGCGGCGGCCCACATGTCCTCGTGGCCCGAGTAATCGGCCATGGGGACATCAACCTCGAGCGAGGCGTCCGGAAGGTCGCCGGTGTCGATGCGATCTTGGGCATCAATCGATGCGGTGATGGCTGCAGGCTCATCGAGGTCATCGAAATCGATATCCGCGGCACCGGAGATGATAGGCATGCTGGCGAGGTTTACATTGTACGGCGCAGCCTCAGCCGCCTGCTGCTGGGCAGGAGCGCCCCACAGCGAGCTTTCGGCGGCACGGCGGGCGGCAACGGCCTCCTCGTCCGCGGCCATGGCTTCATCAACGTACGAATTGTCGGCAGAAGCGTTCGCGTCCGCCGAGGTAGCGCTGTAGGCGTTATTGGCTGCCGCGTTGGCGACGAGTGCCACGAAAGCCGCCGTGCTGCCCGCAGGGGCGGCCTGGGAGCCAGACACGGCGCGTGCCGCGGCGGCGATGTCGTCGCGATTGAAGGAGCCGGTCTGCCCGCCGTTGGTGAGCTCGTCGATGGCGACTTGATAGACGTCGCGCGAGTGTGCAGGGTCGCAGCTCACCGGCGAATCGTCGTCAAGCATACTGTCGATCATGGACCAAGCCTCGTCCTCGTCCATAGCATCTGCGGCTCGAGCGATGGTAGGGACACCATCATCGGCATGACGGCGCTGGAACGCACCAGTCAGGCCGGAAAGGAATGCCGAGGTAGACTGCTCCGCCTGAGCCTGAGAATCAGAAGCCGCAGCGTAAGGAGTCGCATCCTGCTGCTGAGCTGAAATCGAGGCGGTCTTGAACTCGCTTTGATGCTGATTGAGATTGGCGGCACCGCCCATGGCATCGGGCTGGAACAGACGCTCTTCACGCTGCGCACGATACTCGGAGATACCCAGCGAGGCGGCATAGATGCCCACGCCCGCCACCGCGCCCACGGCGAAGGGAACCGCACCCGCCACGACCGTCTCGTTCACAGACGAAAACGGCAGCGTCGCGGCATACATAACCACGGGAGCGGCAAGGCCGATCCCGCACGAAAGTCCGGCAAGGACTGCTCGTTGTGTTGCATCAGAAGAAGCCATGAGCTCTCCCCATCTTCCAGCACCCAAATCGCATCATTCAGTTGGCTGCGCGAGAGAAGATGAAGCGGGGCTATGCCCCAAAGCAACGGTATATGGTTCGTTTCATCTGCGTTATCCGTCGCGAAGCTTAAAAGCTATTATGCGAAACCGCCCTGTCGATTGCAAGCGACGATGTCGGATTGAAACGGGAAACCTGCTGCTTGCCAGTCTTATGGTCAAAAATAAGCGCGGAGCGGCGATATAGAAAAGGGCCGAGGCTCAAAGCCCCGACCCTTTATTGCATTGATGACTATCGCTGCGTGTGGATGACAACCTAGAACGTCTGCTCGTAGTCGCTGTGCTTTTTGGCCGAACGCACCAGGAACTCCTGGTTGGTGTTGGTGCCCTTAAGACCCTTGATAAACGACGCAGCTGCGCGCTCGGTGTTGTTCATGCCGGCAAGAATGCGACGCAGGCCAAAGACAAACGGACGCATCTGCTCGTCAACCAACAGGTCCTCGTTACGCGTACCGGAGGCAACGGGGTCGATAGCCGGGAAGATGCGGCGGTCGGCCAGGTCGCGGTCGAGCTTGAGCTCCATGTTGCCGGTGCCCTTGAACTCCTCAAAGATGACCTCGTCCATCTTGGAGCCGGTGTCGATGAGGGCAGAGGCCAGGATGGTGAGCGAGCCACCGTTCTCGATATTGCGGGCTGCGCCCAGGAAGCGCTTGGGCGGATACAGTGCCGCCGAATCGACGCCGCCCGAAAGGATGCGGCCTGAGGCGGGCGCCGCCAAGTTGTAGGCGCGGGCAAGACGCGTGATGGAGTCGAGCACCACCACGACATCGCCGCCCAGCTCCACGATGCGCTTGGCGCGCTCGATGACGAGCTCTGCCACACGAGTGTGGTTGTCGGCGGGCATATCGAAGGTCGACGCCACAACCTCGCCCTTGATGGAACGCTGCATATCGGTAACCTCTTCGGGGCGCTCGTCGACGAGCAGGCAGATGAGGTGCACCTCGGGGTTGTTAATCGAGATAGACTGGCAGATCTTCTTGAGGATTGTGGTCTTGCCGGCCTTGGGCGGGGACACGATCAAGCCACGCTGACCCTTGCCGATCGGCGACACGATGTCGATGGCGCGACCGGTAATGGAATCCTTGCCATGCTCCATGCGCAGCGGCTCGTTGGGATAGACCGGGGTGAGGTCACCGAACTTGGGGCGGTTGCGAATCTGCTCGGGGTCTAGACCGTTGACGGTCGTGATTTTGGCGAGGCCGGCGCGCTTGTCGCCGCCGCGCGAAGGACGAAGCGAGCCCTCGATGACGTCGCCCGTGCGCAGACGCGCGGAGCGGATGAGGTAGGCGGGCACGAAGGCGTCGTCGTTGGACTTCATGTAGCCATGGGCATGGATGATACCGGAGCTGTCCGGACGAATCTGCAGGATGCCCTTGATGTCGCGGAAGCCCTCGGCCTTCGCGGCGGTGACGTAGATCTCCTCGACGAGCTCGGCTTTCTTCTTGCCGGTCGTCTCAATCTCGAACTCCTTGGCCTTCTCGCGCAGCTCGGCGACCTTCATGGCCGCGAGCTCCTCGCGCGAAAGCGTGGGCTCGGTGGGAGCGGCATTGCGCTCCTTATTGCGCTGCTTGCGGTCGCGCTGACGGTTGCGGCGATCGTTGTTACGCTCGTCCTTGCGCTCGTTGCGGTCATTACGCTCGTCGTTGCGCTTGTGCTGACGGCGGTTGGGGCGAGCGCTCTCTTCGGTCTCGACGGGGGCGGTGCCATCGGTTGCGGAGGCGTCTTCGTTAGCCGAAGCATCATCGCTGGCCTCGGCATTGGAATCGCCCTGCGGCTCGGCCTCGGCATGCTGCTCGACGGCCTTGGCCTTAGCGGACTTCTTGCGACCGCGCTTGGGCTTCTCGGACGCAGACTGTTCGACGTCTTGGGGCTCGGCGGCATCAGTCGATGCATCGGCGGTCGTCTCGGCGGAAACCTCGGACGCACCCTTCTTGGCAGCCTTGGCCTTGGACGTGCGCTTAGCAGCAGTACGATGGCTGCGACCAGGACGGACGTCGGCGGGCTCGACATCGGCAGAAACGGCCTCGGAAGTCGTAGCATCCTGGACGGGCGCGTCGGCAGCGGTTGCAGGCTCGGCGGTCGCCGCAGCATCCCGAGCGGCGGCGGCTGCGGCTGCGGCC
>CABRDB010000012.1 GCA_902469555.1 uncultured Collinsella sp.
CGCCGCCGATAACGGCAACGTTGCGCTCGCCGTCGTTGGCGATGGCCTGGGCGCGCAGCTTGGGCAGCACGGCGGTCATGGCCTCGCGGGCGGCCTTGAGCTTGCTGGCGCGGATCTGGGCGCCCTCGGGCTCGTAGAATGCACGCTCGCAGGCACGGCCGCAGGGATGCGGGCAGATGGTGCCGGTAATGAACGGCAGGGCGTTGCGCTCGATGATGATGTTGAGTGCGTCCTCGTAGCGGCCCTCGTCAACAGCCGCTAGATAGGCGGGAATATCCTGCTGGATGGGGCAGCTCGTGCGGCACGGCGTGGTAAAGCAGTCGGAAAGCGGGCTCTTGCCGGCGACCTTGCGGTCGGGCAGCGGGCGCAGCGGCTTCTTGTAGAGCGGGTTGGTGAGCGAGTCGGTCTGGATCGCCGTCACGGCCTCGAGCGAAACGCCCGCGAACGGCTTGCCGTCCAGATCGGTAAACTCGCCGGCCATCTGGCTAAAGCGCTCGTAGCCACCGGGCTTGAGCACGTCGGTCGCCAGGGTGACGGGCCAAATGCCGGCATCGTACAGGGCACGGATGTTGTAGACCGTGGCACCGCCGGAGTAGCTGATGCGCAGCTTGCCATCGAACTGCTCGGTAATGCGGCGGGCGGCCTCGATGGTCAGCGAGAACAGCGAACGGCCGGACATGTACATCTCGGTAGAAGGCAGCTCGTTCCTCGTCACGTCGACGGGGAACGTGTTGGTCAGCTTGACGCCAAACTCCAGGCCGCGCTCGGCGCACAGGGCAATCAGGCGCTCGAACATGGGCACGGCGTCGGCCCACTGCAGGTCCTCGCGGAAGTGCGTGTCATCGAAGACGATGTAGTCAAAGCCCAGCTCATTCAGACGCTGGCGGGCAAACTCATAGCCCAGCAGCGTGGGGTTGCACTTGATGTAGGTGTTGAGGCCCTTCTCGGTGATGAGGTAGGTCGCGATGCGCTCGATTTCCGCCGGCGGGCAGCCATGCAGCGTGGACTCGGTGATGGAGTTGGAGACGCGCGCCGGGATGGACTCGACAAACGCGGCATCGACATGCTCAAACTTGTCCAGGTTAGCGAGCGCCCACGTGCGGCACTCGTTCCAGACGTCGGAGCCGCTGGCGTCCTTCATGCCCTCGATGTAGGCGTCGACCTTGGGGCTCTTAATACCCTCGAGGTCATAACCCACGGACATGTTGAAGACAAAGCCGTCCGGGCTACCCAGACCGTACTCGCGAGCGATCAGGTGGCAGGCAAACCATGCCTTCACGTACTCGGCAAAGGCCTGCGGAACCTCGAGCTCGGTCGACCACTCGCAGTTGTAGCACTCGTCCTGCGCCACAATGCAGGGCTTGTTGACGCAACGGGAAAGCTCCTCGCCGTCCATAACCTGGACGGTCTTGAGCTCAAAGAAGCGAGAGCCTGCCACGTAGGATGCCACGATGTTCTGGGCAAGCTGCGTATTGGGACCGGCGGCCGGGCCAAACGGGGTCTCGATGCGCTCGTCAAAAATGGGAAGCGCGCCCCCCTGGTTGGTCGTGACCATCTTGCGCACGCCAAAGATGGCGTCCTGGGTCTTGTGCTCCTCGATGATCCAGTTCATCAGCTGCGAAAACGGGATCGGCCTCATGATGTCGCTCATAGTGAGCTCCTCTCTGTAACGCCCGGCGAGACCGCGCGGCGGGCGCAAATACGGTGTAGCGCTAGCACAGCGCCGGCGACCCCGCGGAGGTCGCCTATACGCGCGTCGGATGCGGCGAAACATCCGACGCGCGCGAATCTACTTGTAATTAGTAGGCGCGATCGTTGAGCGTGCTCCAGAGCTTCTTGGACTCGGCCATGGTCCACGCGTTGATCTTGTCCTCATCAATGCCAACGAACTCGCGATCCTTGTACAGGACGCGGCCGTTGATGATGGTGGTGCGGCAGTTTTTGCCCATCATGCCAAAGAGCATGTGGCCGTCGATATTCTCCTCGCTCAGCGGCGTAAAGGGCTTGTAGTCCATAACGATGACGTCGGCGGCAGCGCCGGCCTCGAGCACACCGAGCTTGCGATCGAAGTACTTGCTCGCCATCTTGGCGTTGTTCTCGAACAGCATGGTCATGGCCTCGCACCAGCCCACGTTGGGCATGGCGGCGTTGTGGCGCTGAATGATCAGGAAGACCTTGAGGCTCTCGAGCATATCGTGGGTGTAGGCGTCGGTGCCCATGCACACGGGGATGCCGCGGCGGAAGAACTCGAGCACGGGGGCGCAGCCCACGGCGTTGCCCATATTGGATTCGGGGTTGTTGACGAGCCAGGTGCCGGACTCCTTGACGATATCCATCTCGGCAGGCGTCACGTGAATGCAGTGGCCCAGCATGGTATCGGGACCCAGCAGGTTGTGCTGCAGCAGGCGCTCGACGGGGCTGATGCCACCGCGGTTGAGGCGGGAGTCCCACACGTCATTCATGCCCTCGCACACATGGATGTGGAAGCCGGTCAGGCCGTTGTTGGCCTCGGCCATCTTGTCCATGGTCTCGTCCGACAGCGTAAAGGTGGCGTGACCGCCAAACATGGCGGCGATCATGTGGTTGTCGTTATCGCGACGCTCCTTGGCGGCCCACTGGGCAAATTCGGCGTTCTCGGCAATGGCCTGGTCGCATTTTTCCTGGCCGCGGCGATCGGAGACCTCGTAGCACAGGCACGAACGCATGCCCAGCTCCTGAGCGGCGTCCTTAATGGTAAAGAGGCTACCCGGAATCTCGCAGAAGCTCGCATGGTGATCGAAAATCGTGGTGACGCCATCGCGGATAGAGTCCAAAATCGTGGCATAGGCGCTGGCCTTGGTGCCGTCGAGCGTCAGGTTGTCGTCGATCTTCCACCACTGCTGCTCAAGATTCTCCAGGAAGTTGGTGGGGTTGCAGCCCTTAATGGCAAGGCCGCGGGCCAGACCCGAGTAAATGTGGGTGTGGCAGTTAATGAGTCCGGGCATGATGAGGTTGCCCCGGGCGTCGACGTACTCGGCATCCGGGTACTTGACCTTGAGCTCGCACTCGGGGCCCACTTCGACGATCGTATCTCCGTCAATGGCGACTGCACCGTTTGGAATGAACGGGGTCTGAGCATTGCGGGTAAAGACAGAACCGTTAGCGACCAGAAGCATGGATGCTCCCTTCGACATCAGAGGCGGGGTTTGACACCTCTGACATGGCGGAGTGCGAAGCGCCGGCCTACACCGGAAACGGGCCCTCTCCCGTCAACGCTTCACCAAAGGGACAAACCCTTTGAAGTGCGGCTTGGCGCCGCATAGCGTCGGCGGACGAGGCGATGCGTCCGCCGACGAATAGCACCGAATTGGTTACTTCTTGCTCTCGGGCAAGACCAGATCCACGGCAGCGTCCTTGGCAGCATCGATGTGCTGAGCCACGACCGGCGTCTGCGGAAGGATCAGATTGAGCACGATGGCCATGATGGCGGTGGGGGTCACGGCGTTGGAGCCGATGACGGTGGACACCCAGGTGGGCATACCCTCGCCGGCAAGGCAGCCGCTGGCCATCCAGATACCCAGGCCAAAGACGACGGAGGTACCGACGATGGTGGTAGTGCGCTGCGTGAGGCCCTCGCGGGTGAACATGCGCACGCCGTTCATGGTGATGGTGCCAAAGACGCCGACGGTCGCGCCGCCGATGACGGGCTGCGGGATAGCGGAAAGGACGGCAGAGAGCTGCGGGAACAGGCCGGCGATGGCAAAGACGGCCGCGATGATCACAAAGACCCACTTGTTGACGACCTTGTTGGAGCAGATGATGCCCACGTTCTGGCCAAGGGCGCTGGTGGGAAGACCGCCCAGCAGGCCGCCGACCATAGAGGTGAGGCCCTGGGACACGATAGCGCCGGAGAGCTCGCGCTCGGTGGGCATACGGTCGATGGAGCCCAGGCAGGCGGCGGAGACGTCACCGATAACCTGGATGGCAACCATGGGGAACACGACGGCGAGGGTAATGCAGACCTCGGGATCAAACTCGAGCGCGTAGGGCATGAGCTTGGGGAGGGCAAAGACTTGAGCGGTGGCGACGCTGGAGAAGTCGATCATGCCAAAGGGGATCGAAACGATCATGCCGACGATCATGCCAAAGAACACGGATCCCAGCTTGAGCGTGCCCTTGCCAAAGTTGGCGAGCGCAAAGACCACGGCGAAGGTGATAAGAGCGACGCACCAGGCCTGCGGAGTGCCCCACAGCGGCGTGCCCATACCGCCGGCCATATACTTGACGGCCGTGGGATAGAGTGAGACGCCAATGGAGAAGATGACCGTACCGGTCACGACGGGCGGGAACAGCCACTTAATCTTGCTGTAGGCCAGACCAAAGAGGACCGCGACGGCGCCGCCGACGATCTCGCCGCCCAGCAGAGCACCAAAGCTAAAGCCCGAGGCACCCATGGCCTGCAGGGCCGGCAGGAACGCGAACGAAACGCCCATGACGATGGGCAGGCCGCCGCCGATGCGACGGAAGGGAGCGAAGGCCTGAAGGGCCGTATCGATCGCCGAAAGAATGAGCGCAACCTGAATGATGTCGGTGCTCTGCTGGCTATTAAAGCCGTAGACGCCGGCCATGATGACAGCCGGGGTGATGATACCGGCAAACGAAGCCAGTACGTGCTGAAGGGCACACGGGATCATTTCCTTAACGGGAGGCATGCCTTCACGAGTGAACAGGGCTTCAGTGCCGTTCGTAACCGTCTCCTGGGTCATTTGACCACCAATCCTCGAAATAGTTGTTTCGCATCTAACGCTCTATTGTGACGCAGTGCGGGGTTGAGGTTGTGCCTTCGTTGCATATCGTATTAAAGATGATTCTCATTCTCAATAATAATTTTTTGTTATCAGACTATTCTTCAGCTGAGATAATGCATTTCCGCAGGTCAGGAAAGTGTCTGGTCAAAATAACATCTAACTTTTCTTTTGGTCAACCGTTTACCGCCAAATTCCTACCGTTCGTCTGTATTACGCAATGTACCTGCGGATATACGAGATGAAGAGTAGCGTGTTACCATGAGAAAAAATTGTTATGAACCTTCCGATTTCACCCAAAGGAGTTGCCCGTGAACGAGACCGTACGTCGCTTTTTGCCGATGGTCGATTTCCTGGAGCAGATACTCGGTAAGAACAGCGAGATCGTCCTGCACGATTTCTCGGATCCCGACCACGCCATCGTCGATATTCGCAACGGCATCGTGAGCGGCCGCAAGGTCGGCGGTCCCGCCACCGATCTGGCACTCAAGATCATGCACGACGCCAAGTATCGCGACCTGCCGTTTATTACGGGCTACGAGGGGCGCGGTGCCGGCGGCAAGACGTTGGAGTCAGCGACGTACTTTATCCGCGAGAATGACGAGATCGTCGGTATGCTCTGCGTCAACACCGATCTCTCGACCGTGCGCTCCATCAACGCCATGGCGCAGCAGCTCATGGCGTGCTTCGACGCGGCGCCGACGCGCACGGAGCCCGCCCCTATCGAGGTCGAAAGCCTTTCGGAGTCCACACAGGAGCTCATCGACCGCAGCATTGCCGAGTTGCTGAGCGCGCGCGGGCTGGATGTAGCGTCGCTTGGTCAGAGCGACCGCGTGGACGTCATTCGCCACCTCAACGGCAACGGGGTGTTCATGCTCAAGGGCGCCGTGGCCTGCGCCGCCACCTCGCTGGGCATCTCGGAGCCCAGCGTCTACCGCTACCTGCAAAAAGTCCGCAAGGAGGGCTAACGAGCAAAATGGAGCGCGGCTCCACAAGCGATTCGTCACCTGACAAAAGACCCTGCAGCTCGCACGCGCTGCAGGGTCTTTTTGCATGTCATGTTTAGTTGTGGCCAACGCCTTAGAGAGCGGCGACGACCTCGATCTCGACCAGACCGCCAGCCGGAAGGGCGGCAACCTGGAAGGCGCTGCGCGCGGGGAACGGGGCCTCGAACTTAGAGGCGTAGATCTCGTTCACGGCGGCGAAGTCGGCGATGTCGGCCAGGTAGACCGTGGTCTTGACGACATCGGCAAAGGTGGCGCCGGCAGCGGTCAGCAGGGCCTCGACGTTGGCGAGGGACTGCTTGGCCTGGGCCTCGACGCCCTCGGGCAGCTTGCCGGTTGCGGGGTCGATGCCCAGCTGGCCGGACAGGAACACCATGTTGCCGGTCTGGATGCCGGGGGAATACGGTCCGATGGCTGCGGGTGCGTTATCGGAAGACACGACGGTCTTGCTCATGTTTTTCTCCTTACGATCAGTTGAGAGAGCGTGAGCGCGGTGTTCACACCGGGAGGCACAGTTCGGTCTGAACACCGCGCTTGATTGGGATAGTAACCAAGGATTTCGCGCTGTGCAAGAATTTTATTATTGTGCGAGAAGGATTTATCGCCCAACGGTTTCTCCGAACCGCCGAACGGTTCTGTTCTGTGGCAGCCACCCCAAGCTGCTGAAGACTTTATCCCGCTTGGACCACGGGCATCGCCTGTCGCGCCAGCGCCACTATACTTTTGAGTATCTGAGCATTTTGAAAGGCAGGATATGACCGCAACCGCCAGTCGAACCACCAACCGCAGACCCGAGCTCTTGGCCCCCGCCGGAGGCCCGGAACCCTTTGCCGCCGCACTCGCTGCCGGGGCAGACGCCATCTACTGTGGCATGGGCAGCTTCAACGCCCGCCGCAAGGCAACGAACTTTACCGACGAGGCCTTTGAGCAGGCCTGCCGTGCTGCACACCTGGCCGGCTCGCGCGTCTACGTCACGGTCAACATCGTCATCAAGCAGTCCGAGATGGGCGATGCGTTGCAACTCATCCACCGCTGCTCCACGTTGGGCGCCGACGCCTTCATCATCCAAGACTGGGGCCTGTTCTTTGAGGTCAAGCGCTCGATGCCCGGCATCGAGACGCACATCTCAACCCAAGCAAACATCCACGACGACCGCGGAACCCTTTGGTGCCGCGAGCAGGGCGCCGACCGCGTGACTCTCTCGCGCGAGCTTTCCATCGACGAAATTGCCACCATTCACGATGCCGCGCCCGATGTGGACCTTGAGGTCTTTAGCCATGGCGCCATCTGTTTTTGCTACTCGGGCCTGTGCCTGCTGTCGAGCTTTGCCATGGCGGGCCGCTCGGCCAACCGCGGCATGTGCGCCCAGCCCTGTCGCCTGCCTTACGAGCTGATTGACGAGAACGGCCGCTCGCTCTCCCCCGCCGGCCGCGAGCGTGCGCTATGCCCGCGTGACACCAACACTTCGCAGCTCGTTCGCCGTCTGTATGACGCCGGCGCCGCGTCGCTCAAACTCGAGGGCCGCATGAAGGCGCCCGATTACGTGTACTCCATCGTTGATGTGTATCGTCATCAGATTGATGACATGCTGGCCGGGGTCGCCGTTGCCAAGGACGAGGACGCCGCCCGCCAGCGCCAGCTCAAGCGCTGCTTCAACCGCGACTTTACGCACGCCTATCAGGACGGCACCTCGGGCGACGAGATGATGAGCTACGAGCGTTCCAACAACCGCGGCCAGATCGTGGGCACGGTGCTGGGCAGCCGCCCGGCCAACCGCGATGTGCGCGGCCTCAA
>CABRDB010000013.1 GCA_902469555.1 uncultured Collinsella sp.
GCCGCCTTCCTGGCCTCGACATCATGCTTCACTCTCAAATCAACGCGCATAAAGAAAGCCTCCCATTTCTCATGTCCAAGAAATGGGAGGCAGTTCACAAGGCAGAACCGGGTTTCTTTAGCAATGCTTGCTGTACTCAGGCAGTAACTAGCAGTTACTCAGCCAGGAAGTCACGCTGGACAGCGGGATCGACCTTGACGCCAGGGCCCATGGTGGAAGACACGGAGATGGACTTGACGTACTTGCCCTTAGCAGAAGAGGGCTTGACGCGCAGGATCTCGGTGTACAGGGCAGCGTAGTTCTCGACGAGCTGCTGCTCAGAGAAGGACTTCTTGCCCAGGGGCACGTGGCAGATGCCGTAGCGGTCGGCACGATACTCAACGCGGCCGGCCTTGAGCTCGGAGACCATCTTGGCGACGTCCATGGTCACGGTGCCGAGCTTAGGGTTCGGCATAAGGCCACGGGGACCAAGGATCTTACCGATGCGGCCAACCTTGGCCATCATGTTCGGCGTAGCGATAGCGGCGTCGAAGTTGATCTCGCCCTTCTGGATCTGGGCGACAAGCTCGTCGGAACCGATGATGTCGGCGCCGGCAGCCTCGGCCTCGCGGGCCTTCTCGCCCTCGGCGAAGACGGCAACACGAACGGTCTTGCCGGTGCCGTGGGGCAGGGAGATGGAACCACGGATGTTCTGGTCAGCCTTACGAGTATCGATGCCCAGACGGAAGTGGGCCTCGACGGTCTCGTCGAACTTGGCGGTGTCGAGCTCCTTGATGAGCTTGGCAGCCTGAAGGGGGGTGTAGAGCGTGGCGCGGTCGATCTTCTCGGCAGCGGCGTTATAGCTCTTACCATGCTTAGCCATGTGCATTACCTCCTGTGGTTAAACGGGCGTGAGCCCTCCCACATCGTATCGTGTGCCCTATTGCACACATTTAACGGGCGCCCCGGTCGGAGCACCCGCCGTTACCATAAGAAATCGCTACTCAGCGATGGTGACGCCCATGGAACGGGCGGTACCGGCGATGATCTTCTTGGCGGCGTCAATGTCGTTGGCATTGAGGTCCGGCATCTTGATCTCGGCGATCTTGGTGAGCTGCTCCTGGGAGAGCTGACCAACCTTGTCAGCCTGGGGCTTAGCGGAACCAGACTTGAGGTTCAGCTCCTTCTTGATAAGGTGAGCCGCCGGCGGGGTCTTGGTGATGAAGGAGAAGGACTTGTCCTCGTAGACAGAGATCTCAACGGGGATGATGTCACCCTTCTTGTCCTGCGTCTCGGCGTTAAAGGCCTGGCAGAACTGCATGATGTTCACGCCAGCAGCGCCCAGGGCGGGGCCGACGGGAGGAGCGGGGTTTGCTGCACCAGCAGGAATCTGGAGCTTAATGACGTTGGCAACCTTCTTCTCAGCCATGGTCATTCCTTTCGAATCACGAGTGTGAAGTACTTGCTATATCGTAAGCACGCACGTGTTAGAAGCACTCCTGAGATGAGCAGTCACAGAAGAAGCACGCTCGCGCGAACGGACGAAAACTTAAGCGATGACAGCGACCTGGTTAAAGTCGAGCTCGACCGGCGTCTCGCGGCCAAAGATCATCAGCGTGACCTTGAGCTTGCCAGCCTCGGTGTTAACCTCGGAGACCTTGCCATCAAAGTCGGTAAGCGGGCCATCGGTGACGCGGACGGACGTACCGACCTCAATATCAACCGAGGTGCGCTTGGGCGAATCGCCCTTACCGGGACGACGAGTCATCTTGTTGTACTCGTCGCGGGAAAGCGGAGCGGGCTTGCCGTTGCCGCCTAGGAAACCGGTGACGCCAGGCGTGTTACGAACACACGTCCAAGCATCGTCATCCATCTCCATGCGGACCAGGACATAACCCGGGAAGATCTTGGAATCCTTGGTCTCACGCTTGCCACCCTCTTTAATCTCGGTGACGCGCTCCATAGGAATCTCGATATCAAAGATACGGTCCTGCATGCCCATAGTCTCGATGCGATGCTCGAGATCGGACTTAACGCGGTTCTCGTATCCAGAGTAAGTGTGAACGACGTACCAACGCTTAGACATGGTTTAGCCCCTCAATCCAGAGAACAGAGCAAGAGCCTCGCCAAAGCCAGCATCGAGCAGAGCGATGACGACGCCGACGACGATCAGAGAAGCGCAAACAACAACCGAGTAGTTCACGAGCTCCTTCTTATCGGGCCACGTGACACGCTTCATCTCGGACTTGACCGAAGCGAAATACTTCTTGGTGCGGGCGAAGAAACCAGGCTTCTCGTTCTTCTTGGACTTCGCAGCCTTCTCGTTCTTCTTGGCAACGGCCTTCTTGGCCTCAACCTTGGAGTTGGCGGCAGCTTTGTTGGCAGGTGCCGGCTGCTGAGCCTTCTTCTTGTTCTTCTTGTTGGCCATTTGGGTTACCTCCGCGCAATGCGCTTATACATGAGTAAACCGTAAGCCCCCAAGTGGGAGCTTACGGAATAATGACTGGCACGCCAGGAAGGACTCGAACCCTCAACACTCGGTTTTGGAGACCGATGCTCTACCAATTGAACTACTGGCGTATGTGACTAGAGACTAGCGAGTCTCTTTGTGCAGCGTGTGGTGACGGCACCAGGGGCAATACTTCTTGATCTCCATACGATCAGGCATGGTCGACTTGTTCTTGGTGGTCGTATAGTTGCGGCGCTTGCACTCAGTGCACGCAAGAGTAACTAGAGTACGCATGTATCCTGAACCTTTCATTTCCGCCCCGTACGGGCACGAATTGTTACTTTATCAGCTCCACGTAAGTGCTGTCAATGAAAACCTCGAGTCAATTGGTTCTCGGTGGATCCATTCATATTTGGAACACATCAATGAAGCCATCGAGAGCTAATCGACGGTGCATCCAGGACCATTATCGATCCTCTCGACACCAGCAACGGCTCAACATCCATTGCAGAAAAGAACCCGGCACCCATATAAGTGCCGGGTTCTCTAAGTCAGCTATATCAAAGAGCTAATTTACTCAATGATCGTGGAGACGATGCCCGAACCGACGGTGTGGCCACCCTCGCGGATAGCGAAGCGCAGGCCCTCCTCCATGGCGATCGGGTGGATGAGGTCGCCCTCGATGGTGATGTGGTCACCAGGCATAGCCATCTCGGTGCCCTCGGGGAGCTTGACCGTACCGGTAACGTCGGTGGTACGGAAGTAGAACTGAGGACGATAACCATCGAAGAACGGGGTGTGACGGCCGCCCTCCTCCTTGGTCAGAACGTAGATCTCGCCGGTGAACTTGGTGTGCGGGGTAACCGAACCGGGCTTGCAGAGAACCTGGCCGCGCTCGATGTCCTCGCGCTTGATGCCGCGGAGCAGCAGACCGACGTTGTCGCCAGCCTCGCAGAAGTCCATGGACTTACGGAACATCTCGATACCGGTAACGACGGTGTTCTGGGTATCCTTGATGCCGACGATCTCGACGGGCTCGTTGAGCTTGAGCTCACCGCGCTCGACACGGCCGGTAGCAACGGTACCACGGCCGGAGATGGTCATAACATCCTCAACGGCCATCAGGAACGGGAGGTCGTTGTTACGAGCAGGCGTCGGGATGTACTCGTCGACGGCCTTCATGAGCTCGCGAATGGCGTCCATCCACTTGGCGTCGCCCTCGAGAGCGCCCAGAGCGGAACCACGGATGACGGGGATGTCGTCGCCGGGGAAATCGTACTCGGAGAGGAGCTCACGGGTCTCCATCTCGACGAGGTCGATGAGCTCGTCATCGTCGACCATGTCGCACTTGTTCAGGAAGACGACGATGTAGGGAACGCCGACCTGACGGGCGAGCAGGATGTGCTCGCGGGTCTGAGCCATGGGGCCGTCGGTAGCGGCGATAACCAGGATAGCGCCGTCCATCTGAGCAGCGCCGGAGATCATGTTCTTGACGTAGTCAGCGTGGCCCGGGCAGTCAACGTGAGCGTAGTGACGGGCAGCGGTCTCGTACTCAACGTGGGAGACGGAGATCGTAATGCCGCGCTCGCGCTCCTCGGGAGCCTTGTCGATGTTCTCGAACGCAGTGAAGTCAGCCTTGCAGCCCTCGGTCTCGGAGAGAACCTTGGTGATGGCAGCGGTCAGCGTGGTCTTGCCGTGGTCGACGTGACCAATGGTGCCGATGTTAACATGCGGCTTAGTGCGCTCAAACTTCTCTTTGGCCATAAAGCCCTCCTCTAAACAGGTCGTCCCCGGACGGGACTTTGCCTTTATACCATAGTGGCCTCTCAACATACTATTGAGAAGCCACCGTGTTACCTATGGTAGCGGTGACTGGATTCGAACCAGTGACGCCACGGGTATGAACCGTGTGCTCTAACCAACTGAGCTACACCGCCGGATGGAGCCTGCAACCAGACTTGAACTGGTGACCTCTTCGTTACCAACGAAGTGCTCTACCGACTGAGCTATACAGGCACTTGACGGGTGGGAGCTATAGGATTCGAACCTATGTAGGCAGAGCCAACGGGTTTACAGCCCGTCCCCATTAACCACTCGGGCAAACTCCCAATCGTTCAAGTATCCGCAGGTCCTTTGGTCTTTTGGACCGCCGCCCCCGCGAACGAAAAAGATAATACGATGCAACCTTGGGGGCTGTCAACGAAAACCTCTAGATACACGGTGCCGGGCGTATCTATATAGCTGTGACCTGCGGTTTTGTTGAGTTTGGATATGAAGGACGGTGGTTTTGAATACTGAGGTGACGTTTCCCGAGGTAACACTTTGGTGTAGTGGAGTACACCTTCAGGATCGAACTTCGATAATGGCTTATTTGCACCTATATATAGGTCGAGATCGGGGCTTCCCAGACAGAATCGAGCGTGGATAATCTCCCACTTTTGGCGTGGCTTCGAGTCCAAAGTGGGAGATTATCCACCCTCGTATGTCCGGAAATCCTCACTCGACCAGGATGACTGGGACCGGTCCGGCCTTTGTCTCGATCTGTAACAGTAAGAGGGTTATTCCTCCCCCATCTGTTACAGATCGAGATATTACGCAGAGACACCAGCTTACGTCTCATTCTGTAACAGTAAGAACGGTTTCAGCCTCTTCGTGTTACAGATCGAGATATTATCGGCCAACCCTTGGCATTGTCTCAATCTGTAACTATAAGGAGGGTTTTCAGCCCACCCGTGTTACAGATCGAGACAAACCTGAAGCTTGGTGGGAGTCAAACCCGCTTACATGTCGACATAAATAGAAACGGGCCCTGTCCCAATTGGAGACAGAGCCCGAAACTCTCATGGAGCCAGTGACAGGAATCGAACCTGCAACCCACTGATTACAAATCAGTTGCGCTACCGTTGCGCCACACTGGCACACTTGGCGCTTTCACGCGAAGCCAGTTAAGAATAAAGGAATTGCCGACGAGGCGCAACAGGCCCTTCACCCGACCACATCTCAAAACCATTCGTCAGAACGAATAGTTTTAATTACAATTGCTATATATAAAACTATTCGTTCTGACGAAGGGTTTCGCGATGCTTACTACCAAGGAAGCAGCCGAACTGCTCGGCATCACTCCGCGCAGGGTGCAGGAGCTCATAAAAAACGGAGCACTTGAGGCCCGCAAGGCTTCTGGTGTATGGCTCATCGACAAAGACAGCGTCGACACGCGACTCCGCTCCGTGACCAAAACGGGGGGACGTCCCCGCCGCGGCCACGGTAAGAGCGAGATCGCGTTCACCCTCATGAATCGCACGCACGAAGTCGCTCAGCTGGTCTACAGCACATCTCGAAAAGACTTTACCCACATCGGCGCTGACATCGATTACGCCCACGCCCCTATTGGAGTATTTGGCCCTAATAGCCCCATATCGCTCGACTCCTTCCGCATCTGGTGGCGCGGCCGCGGTATCCCGCTCGCACGCATTGGGCTAGCCTCCCTGCTTGCAGAAGCCGCAGTCGATGTTCCCGATGAACTCGTCCAGCGAAATCTTGGCCTCTCCCTATCCGACCAGTATTGGATTAGACCCCAAGATTCCGGTCTCGCCTGGGAGGATATCAACTTCTTCAATAACGCCTTTGATGACGTCTCGCTGTCCATTGCGCCCTTTGCCCCAGAGGGAAAAGCGGCTGCCGCAAAGCCCGATAACACCTCGGACGGCAATCTTCAAAAGTACTGGACGTGCGAGGGCGGGCGTCGAATTCTGCATAAGGCAGGAGCGCACCTGAACCAGGAACCTTATAACGAGCTGGTGGCGACCGCGCTCCACCGTCGCATCCTAAACGCCTGCGATTACGTGCCTTACTCGCTCGAGGGCACGGGCACTTCCGCCCTGAGCATATGCGATGTCTTCTTAACTGATGAAGAAGAGTATGTCCCTGCGTTCTATGTAAACCAGCACGCAAACGCAGATGAACGGCTAACCGACTACGAGCGATATGTAGCAAATTGCGAGGAGCTCGGGGTGGCAGGCGTTAAGGATGCCCTTGACCGCATGATCGTATGCGACGACATCATCGCCAACTACGATCGTCATTGGCGCAACTTCGGCCTCGTGCGAAACGTCAACTCACTGGCCTGCAGACCAGCCCCCATCTTCGATTCGGGCTCATCGCTCTGGTGCAACATATCTCTAGAGGAGCTTAGGGCAGGAGAGCACAGTTTTGCCAGCGCGCAGTTCCATTCAAGTCCCGCGAAACAAATGTTGCTTGTTGAGGATATGAGCTGGTTTGACGGGGGCAAACTCGAAGGTTTTGTCGACGAGGCAATCGAGATTCTGTCTAAAAACGATGCCCTAGCAGCGAGACTGCCTTATCTAAAAGAGGCGCTAACGTGGCGCCTCGAAAGAATGATCGACATCGCTGAATGGAGTTAGCAAGGCAGCATTGCCCCGCCAACTCCCCTACCGTCCGCGCAGGGCCTTGAGCTTGGCCAGGGCATCGGGACTCAGGCGGCTGCCCAGAGTCATCTTAATCTGCGGAGCTTCCTCTGCCTCGTGAACGTCGTTATCGATCTGTTTGATCTCGTCCACCAGCATACGGCTCGAGATGCGCGTGACGCCCTTGCCCATGACAACGGCCTGGATCGTGCCGTCGCTCGATACCACGGAGCACGCGCGGCCTTCCTCACGTGCCTCGATGCAGAGCTTCTGCACCACGGTATCGGCCGAAACACCCGTCGGCGAAAACTCAATGCGCACACCGCGGGCCGGTAGGTTGGGGCGCTCGCTGGAGATATTGCCCGCGCCGTCAAATACGATCACAGCCTCGTAGCGGCCCTGGGCAAACGCAGCTACGTCATTAATGAGCGCCGTGCGCGCCATATCGTGAACGTCGCTGGAATACGGATCGTCAGAATGGTCGTACACGAGCTTTTCGTAGCGCGGCGTACAGTGGATCACGTTGTAGCCGTCGACCACCAGCAGCTCGGGCTTGTTGGAGTGCACCGTCGAGACCGGATCGGCGATGGCCTGCGCAAACGCATTGCCGCCCACGCCATAGGTCGCGGCCGAAACAATCGGCTTGGCCGAGCCCTCGCCAAAGCGCTTGGCCTTGGACTTGGCGCGGTTCTTTTTGGACATGCGCTACTCCTCCCCCATGAGCTCGCCGGCGTTGCGGCGCAGCCACTCAAAGCACAGCGCCGTGGTCGCCTGGGCAACATTGAGGCTCTCGGTCATGCCGCGCTGGGGAAGCTTGGCCAAAAAGTCGCATTTCTCGAGCACCAGGCGCGAGATGCCGTCGCCCTCGGAGCCCATGACGAGCGCCACGCGGCCCTCGAAGGGAGCATCCCAGCAACTGCCTTCGGCGTGCTCGGAGGCACCGCCCACCCAAAAGCCAGCGTCCTTAAGATCGTCGAGTGCGCGGGCGATGTTGGGCACCTGCGCGATAGGCAGATGCATGACGGCGCCGGCTGAAGTCTTGTAGCTGCCCACGGTCACGCCGGCGGCGCGCTTGTTGGCGATGATGACGCCGGCCGCGCCCACAACCTCGGCGGAACGCACGATGGCACCAAAGTTGCCGTCGTCAGTCACATGGTCGAGCACGACGACGAGCGCCGGTCCGTCACCCGCGCGGTCGAGGATGTCGGCGACATCGGCGTAAGGGAAGTTACCAACCTCGAGCGCGATACCCTGGTGAGCGCCATGGCTCGACAGTGCGTCGAGCTGCGCGCGCGGCACATACTTGATGCGGACGCCCGCAGCGTTGAGGTCGTCGACCAGGCGCGACAAGGCGGCATCGCGCTCCCCGCCCTCGGCAATGAGCGCGCACTTGATGGGAAAACCGGTGCGCAGCGCCTCGGCAGCAGCACGGCGACCCTCGATGAACTCACCCTTGGGAGCCTGGGCAGCGTCGCGGTTGCGATCGCGCTGCGGACGTGCGGCCTGGGTGCGATCGCGCTGGCCCTTGGGAGCGGCAGCGCGGTCATTGCGGCGAATCGGACGCGAGCCAGAAGCGGCCTGTTTGCCTCCACGCGGTACACGCTTGCGATTGTCGGCCATAAAACGGCCTCCTTAAATAGATAACGAACAAGAATCGACCGTCCGAGCCACGGCACCTTGCCTTTCAATCGTCGGGCATGACCACCAGGTCTATGCCTTCCCCTTTCAAGGCAATCTGCCACACCTCGAACGGTCGACAAATACTAGAGGGTCTTAATACGAGTACCCGCGGCCGTATCTTCAATGGTGAGGCCCAGGTCCTTGAGCTGGTCGCGGATGGCGTCTGCCAGGTCCCAGTTCTTGGCGGCACGGGCCTCGGCGCGGGCCTCGAGAATCTTGGCAGCGGCCTCGTCCACGTCGTCGCCCGTGTAGGCGACCAGGCCGGCGGCAACGCCCAGCAGACCCAGCGGCAGCTCGACCTTGGGCTCGGGAAGCTCGACGCCAAACGTATCGAGCAGCTCGGCCAGCGTGTCGGCGGCGGCAAGCGCGGCGGTCTTGTTGGCAGCGTCGCCCGCCTGCTCCAGGTACTGGTTGCACTCGGTGACAAAGCCAAAGACGGCACCCATGGCACCAGCGGTGTTAAAGTCGTCGTCCATGCACTCCTTAAAGGTGGCACGGGTCTCGGCGGCCTTGGCGGCAAACGCCTCGGCAGCCGCTTCGTCGGCATCGGCCGTCGCGTGGTTCGCGGCCCAACGCAGGTTCTCGACCGTACCGGCGATACGCGTGAGCGAGTTCTCGGCACCCTCCAGGCGCTCCCAAGAAAAGTCGAGCGGCGAGCGATAGCTCGTCTGCAGCATCAGCAGGCGCAGGGCGGCAGCGGAGTGCTGCTCGAGGACCTCGGCCAGCGTAAAGAAGTTGCCGAGCGACTTGGACATCTTCTCGCCGTCTACCAGCAGCATGCCCGTGTGCATCCAGGTGTTGGAGAAGCCCTGGTGCCAGGCGCAGGTGGCCTGGGCGCACTCGTTCTCGTGATGCGGGAAGGCAAGGTCGGAGCCGCCGCCGTGGATGTCGATCGGAGTGCCCAGGTAGCGATGCACCATGGCGGCGCACTCGGTGTGCC
Organism: uncultured Collinsella sp.; assembly: GCA_902469555.1. Lineage (GTDB taxonomy): Bacteria > Actinomycetota > Coriobacteriia > Coriobacteriales > Coriobacteriaceae > Collinsella. The sequence goes on from CABRDB010000013.1 coordinate 9,473, forward strand.
AACCGGGACGGCCCTCGCCCCAGGGGCTCGGCCAGCTGGGCTCGCCGGGCTTGGCGGCCTTCCACAGGGCAAAGTCGAGCGGGTCGTTCTTGTCCTCGTTCTCCTCGATGCGCGCGCCAACCATAAGGTCGTCGATGTTGCGGCCCGAGACCTGACCATAGTTGGGATCGCTGCGCACGGCAAAGTACACGTCGCCGTTATCGGCTGCGTAAGCGTGGCCCTGCTCGATAAGCGTCTTGATCATGGCGATCATGGGGCCGATCTCCTTGGTGGCGCGGGGGCGCACATCGGGATCGAGCACGTTGGCGGCGCGCATGACGCCGATGAACTTGTCGGAGAACTCCGTCGCGACCTCGGCGGCCGTACGGCCCTGCTCGTTGGCGCGCTTGATGATCTTGTCGTCGACATCGGTGAGGTTCTGGGCGAACGTGACCTCGTAACCGCTCGCGATGAGCCAGCGGCGAATCACGTCAAAGCTGATGAACGTACGGGCGTTGCCGATGTGGATGTTGTCGTAGACCGTGGGGCCGCACACGTACATGCGGACCTTGCCGGACTCGATGGGCTGGAACTCTTCCTTTTTATGGGTAGCGCTGTTGTAGATACGCATTCGTTACTCCTTAACGGTTTTCTGTAGCAGGCAGACGGCCCAGGCGCCGATTCCCTCGCCCTGGCCTTCCCAACCGAGCTTTTCGGTCGTAGTGGCGGCGACGCCCACGTTTTCGACGTCAACGCCCAGGGCATGGGCAAGGTTGGCGCGCATGGCATCGCGATGCGGGGTGATCTTAGGCTGCTGGCAGGCAATGGTGCAATCGGCATCGACAAACTCAAAGCCCAGCTCACGCGCATAGTCCATCACGCGGGCAAGCAGCACCATCGAATCGGCACCCTCGTAGGCGGGATCGGTGTCGGGGAATAGCTTGCCGATGTCTCCCCCACGGCAGGCGCCCAGAATGGCGTCGGCCAAGGCGTGCGCGAGCACATCGGCATCCGAGTGGCCCAGCAGGCCGCGCTCGTAGGGAATGTCGACACCGCCGATGATACATCGACGCCCCTCCACCAGACGGTGAACGTCGTAGCCATGGCCAATGCGCAGGTTACTGAACATGGGGAAGGTCCTCTCCCTCGGCCATGCGGCCAAGCAGAATCGCGGTTACGGAACGCAGGTCCTCGGGCACCGTCACCTTAAGGTTATCGCGTGGGCTCTGGACGCAGCGGACGCGCCCACCCATGCGCTCGACCAGCGACGAATCATCGGTACCGATAAAGCCCTCGGCAATGGCTGCAGCGTGGGCGCGCTTCATAGCATCGACGCTAAAGATCTGCGGCGTCTGCGCTGCCCAGTAGAGTTCACGCGGCGGCGTCTCGACGATATTATCGCCGTCAACGATCTTGAGCGTGTCGATCGCGGGCTGACCGCACACGACACCGTCGAGGGCACGGTCGCTCACGAGCACGTCGATAGCGTGGTCGATGGCCTCGGTCGTAATGAGCGGACGAGCGCCGTCGTGGATGGCGACATATTCGAAACCCGCCGGAACCGCATGCACGCCGGCACGGGTGGAATCCTGACGGGTATCGCCGGCATCGGCAAAGCTGATGGGCGTGTCATAGTCAAACGGGTCAATGGCCAGGCGGCGCATCTCGGCACGGCGCTCGGCAGGGCAAACCACGACGATATGGCCGACCTTATCGCTACGATCGAACGCGCGGATGGACCAGCTCATGAGCGGACGGCCCGCCACATTAACGAGCTGCTTGCCGCCGGGATTTCCAAAGCGCTGGCCGCTGCCGCCGGCAACGACCACGGCGCATACGGGCGCCATTATGCGTTCCCCTGTTTGGTGCCCTTCATGCGGTACAGCGAGTCCGCAAGAATGGCAGGGTTGTTGACGCCAAAGTCGCCCAAGCGCTCCGGATCCTCGCTGATGTCGTCCATGAGCTCCTGCAGCGAGCCGTACTCGTCGACGATCTTCTCGGCCACGCCGTCGCGCACGACGGACACGCGCGAAAGCGTGCGCAGGCCCAGCGGCGTCATGACGGAGTCCTCGTCCAGGTCGTCGTAACCCAGAACTGCCGCCACGTGCTGCGGGTCGGACAGGTCCTTAGGCGTCATGCGGCTCAGCTCGGCGCGGATCTTCTCGGCGTTTGCCTCGGAGGAATCGCTTGCGTAGTCGCGGATCATCAAGTCGTATTCGGTATCCATGCTGGAGCCCGCGAGCTGCTCGAGCTGCATCTGCACGAGCTTGCCCTGGTTGCCCAGCTTGACAATGCAATCCTTAAGCTCGGTCTTTGCCTGCTGCATGATCTCGAAGCTCGAGAAAATACCGGTAATGTCGGCGAGCGTGACGTAGTCGTCGAGCTCGAGGGCCGTCAGGCGCAGCAGGGAGCGGTCGAGCGACTGACGGGTAGTCTGGAGCGTGGCGACGAGCTGGTTGACCGAGCTCATGATGGTGGTGACGGGCTGGATCTCGTAGCTCTTGCCGTGAACGTACACGTTAACGACGGCGCGACGAGCCGAAACCGAGATCACGATGGCGTCGGTGAGCACCGACATGCGAGCGGCAGTACGGTGACGCATGCCCGTCTCACTCGTGGCAAGCGAGGGATCGGGATTGAGGTGGAAGTTGGCGCGCAGGATCTGGGTGAGGTCGCCATCGATAACGATGGCACCGTCCATCTTGGAAAGCTCGAACAGGCGGTTCGAGGTAAACGAAATGTTGAGCGGGAAGCCGTCGTTACCGGCAGCGAGCACGTTTTCGGTGTCGCCGACGCAGATAAGGGCACCCAGGTGACCGGCAATGATCATGTCGAGGGCGGTGCGGATCGGCTGGCCAGGTGCCGTCAGGCGAATGGCCTGTTCCATACGCTTTTGCAGCTCGTTCTTATCCAAGGCATCGCTCCCATCGTATACGCTCCATAAACGTCAATAAGTTTCTCACGGTTTGCCCCTGTGACGCCCGCAAAATCCGATGCTTACAGAATGAGCGAACACAGCTGAGAGCCCCAATCCAAATGAGCTGCTTATGTGGTAGCATCGGGATTCGCATAAATGAGGGAGTAGTCGCGTGACCGGGTTCGCCTCCGGTGGCGCGGCAAGTCAACATACTGGCCGATGCGGTCTGGCTTGCCTTAATGAACGAGACTCGTGGCTGTGCGCACAACGCGTACGCCACGGGTCTTTTTTGTTACTCCCCCAAGAGGTACACGCGGGCCCGCCCGCAGAAAGGGAGCCAGACTATGGGACTCGCAGAGCTCGTATTGCTCGCTATCGGCCTTTCGATGGACGCCTTTGCCGTATCCATCTGCAAGGGCCTTGGCATGAAGAAGATCAACCTTAAGGTCGCCGTAGTGCTCGGCCTGTTCTTTGGCGGCTTCCAGGCCGGCATGCCCGTAATCGGATGGGCGCTCGGCAGTCAATTCATGAGCATCATCGGACCCATCGACCATTGGATCGCCTTTATCCTTTTGGCCTTTATCGGCGGCAAAATGCTGTGGGAGGCCTTTACCGAAGACGAGGATGAGGACGAGAGCGACGGCAAGGATGCCGAAAAGATTGACCTGGGTGAGTACCTGATTCTGGCTATCGCCACCTCAATCGACGCCCTGGCCGTGGGCATCTCATTTGCTGCGCTCTCGGTTGACATCGTTCCCGCTGTATCGCTTATCGGAGTCACAACGTTTATCTTCTCCGTCGCCGGCGTAGCGATCGGCCACACCTTTGGCGAGCGCTACGAAAAACCCGCCACCATCGTGGGCGGCGTCGTGCTCATCCTCATCGGCCTCAAGATTTTGCTGGAGCACCTGGGGATTTTGGTGCTGTAAAACACCCTTCAAAACTAAACGTCCGTATGAGGCCTCATGCAGACTTTTGCATGAGGCCTTTTCATGCAGACTTTTGCATGTCATACTAGGATGCAAAAGTCTGCACGTTAGGAGATTGCCATGGATACCCTTCCCATCACCACGCCGCGCCAAGCCGGCATCTACGTGCGTCAGGCGCGCGAGGCGCAGGGGATCACCCGTGCCGCCCTCGCTAAAAAAGCCGGTGTTTCGGAACGCCTGCTCGCATCGCTCGAGCTAGGAGACGCCACCGGCATTCGACTCGACAAGTTGCTGACCGTCTTTAACGCACTCGGCATTGGTCTCTTCGCGCAAAGCGATAACGACTCCATCGCATCGCCCTCCGAACATCCGACGACGATAGTGAACCTCCCTATCGCGAACTCGAATACCCTGCCAAAGCCAAGCGCAGGCAGACGACCCACTCGACAAGGAACGCCATCTTCCTATGGTGCCTTGCTGGCCCAAATCGCAGCCGAGCAAGGCCTTTCCGGCACTTCAAACCTCTCCTTTGGCTGCAAGGTTGTGAAATAAATGGCAGAGATGGAGCTCGCGACCCTCATTTGTGGCGAAATCGCCGGCACTCTCCGCCAAGACGAGCATGGACTCTGCAGCTTTGCATACGCCCCAACCTATCGCGGAGCACCGTTATCGCTAACAATGCCGCTTTCCAATCGCACGTATGGCCATAGCATCGTCCGCCCGTTCCTATTTGGCCTTTTGCCCGACAGTCAAGAGCAGCGTCGCGCTATTGCCACCGAGCATGATGTTGCATCCAACAACCCCGTCGCCCTCTTGTGCCATATCGGTCTAGACTGCGCGGGGGCCGTTCAGTTTTGTCGAGCCGATCAATTAGACGCCGCCCGCGGCAGGGTCTCGGCATACCGCCCGCTTACCAATTCTCAAATCGCTCACAAGCTCAAAGCAATTCGCGATGACGAAAGAGAGACATGGATGGGCTCCAACGAAAGCTGGTCCCTGGGCGGCAATCAAGGCAAATTTGCACTAGCTTGGCATGATGGCCAATGGTGCGAATGTCTAGGGTCATCCCCCACTACCCATATCTTCAAAAATGGTGTCGTTGGGTTCAAACATCAGGCCTTAAACGAATTCGTCTGCATGAAAACGGCTCGGCGTGTTGGCATTCCAACTGCCAACGTCTCCTATTACACATTTGAAGACGAAGCCGCGCTCGTCGTTGAACGGTACGACAGAATGGTCAATAGCAGCGGAAATATCGAAAGGCTGCATCAGGAGGACTTTTGCCAGGCGCTCGGTGTATTGCCAATCCAGAAATACACCGCCGACGGAGGACCAACTACACGAGACATCCAAGAACGACTGATTAACACAGTCCCCCACCACATGAATCTTGTGCTTTTTACCTATATGTTGTTCTATAACGCCATTATCGGAGCGCCTGACGCACACGCTAAAAACTACTCGCTCATCCTTGGCAAAGGCACAAACGCGGCGCTCGCACCCATGTACGATGTCGCATCGGGGCTGGCATACGAGCGCATGCGCCGCCGGGCGCGCCTTGCCATGAGCGTTGGCGGCGAAAATCGTGTGGGGCGCATCGGTCCAGGCGCTATCCGCCGATACCACGGTATGGGCGACCCCGCGCTGGAGGCGGCACTCACCGATGCCGGGCTATCCGAGAAGTTTTGCTTTGCGACCATGATGGACCTCGCCTACGAGGTGCCCATTTGCATGGAAGAGGTCATGGACGAATACGCCGACCTGCCCGGCATGGCGGACCTGCGCGAGCATATGCTCGGCCCCGTCCGCGAAAACTGCCAGCGCACCCTCGACCTCATCAAGGCAGAAATGGACTAGGTGGCCTTAATTTCGCAATTATCAAACAAAAGAGAGGGGACACCCGTCGCAAAAGACCGGGTGCCCCCTCTCATAATGTCATTTGCAATCCGCTAGCACGTGGCTCGGACTGCTGCTAGCGCAACCTTTACGCAGCGAGGCGCTTGAGGACGTCGATGAGCAGCTCGTAGAAGCGCTCGGCAGAAGCGAGCTCCATGCTCTCGTCCGGGGTATGGACATCGGAGAGCGTCGGGCCCACGGCGATGGCGTCCAGGCCGTGCAGAGCCTCGGCAAACAGGCCGCACTCAAGGCCGGCGTGAATGGACTCGATGCGCAGCTCGGAGCCAAAGAGCTCTCGATAGCTCTCGACAAAGACTTCGCGGACCGGCGAATGCTCGGCATAGCTCCAGCCGGGATACTCGAACTCAAACTTGGCGTCGAAGCCCAGGACATCGGCAAGCGTCTGCAGGCGGTCCTTGAACTCGTTCTGCAGCGAGGTGATCGAGGAGCGCGGGGACAGCATAATCTTGACCTCGTCATCGGAGGTGGCGACCACGCCGATGTTGGAGGAAACCTCGACGGAGCCGTCGGTGGCGACGTTGCGGCGAATCACGCCGTTAGGGGCAAGACGCAGGGCGCGGATGAGGGCAAGCGCGGACTTCTCGTCCATGGCCTCGACCTCGGCGTCGTCGGCAATCTCGACGGTGCAGGTAAAGCCGGGGTCGAAGACCTCGAGCTCGGCAGTGACGTCGGCGATGATGCCCTTTGCGATCTGGGCCGCGGCCTCGGCGGCAGCGTGATCGGCATAGACCAGAACGGCCTTGCACTCACGGTTGATGGCGTTGTCCTTGGTGCCGCCGTTGAAGCTGACGATGGCGGGCTCGCCGGCGACCATCAGGCGGTCGATGATGCGGGCCATGATGAGGTTTCCGTTGCCGCGCTCCAGGTTGATATCACTGCCGGAGTGGCCGCCCAACAGACCGGAAATGTCGAGCGTGAGGGTGCTACCGGTCTTGTGCTCGCGCACGATGGGGCAGGTGTAGGTAACGACGACGCCGCCGGCGCAGCTGACGGTGGCAACGCCCTCCTCCTCGGAGTCGAGGTTGATCATGGTGCGGGCGCTGATCTGGGACTTGTCGAGCGTCTCGGCGCCAACCAGGCCGGTCTCCTCGTCGGTGGTGAACACGCACTCGAGGGCCGGATGGGCAATCGAATCGTCGTTGAGCACAGTAAGCATAAGCGCGACGGCGATACCATTGTCGGCGCCCAGGGTGGTGCCGTTGGCGGTAAGGACGCCGTCCTTGACGACCAGGTCGATACCATCGGTCGTAAAGTCGTGCTCAACGGAGCCCAACTTGTCGCACACCATATCGATGTGGCCCTGCAGCATCACGGTCGGGGCATTCTCGGCGCCGGCAGATGCGGGCTTGCGAATGATGACGTTGTAGACCTCGTCCTGATACACATCGAGACCGCGCTCCTTGGCAAACGCGACCAGGAAATCGCTGATGCCCTTCTCGTTGCCAGACCCACGGGGGATCGCGCTGACCTCCTCAAAGAAATGGAACAGCTGGGCGGGCTCGTAGCCGGTAATCTTGTAGTCCATGGTGCCTCCTTGGCGCAACTGGTTAGACAGTAAGACATGCGACTTGTATATTCCCAGACTTTGCGTGCATAAACCAGTCGAAAACGCCGAGCGCCCTCGCATCATCGGCTAACGGTGGACCGTATAGCGTAACGGTCACAACTTCCGCAGCTCTACAAATCGAGGCGCCCTTTCCGGAGCGCCTCGATTGCGCGTATCAAATTGTCGCCACGCCCTACAGCGCGCCGGAACCGGCTTGCATCATGCCGCCGGGGCCCGAGGTCACGCCGCCGCTCACGGGCGCGACGTTGCCGGTGTGCGGAGCCGCCGGGGCGGTATCGCCACCGAGCGTGCCCGCCGGACGCGGTGCCGGAATCTCGCCCGTGCCGTGACTAAAGACAAACTTGCCGTCGGCCACATCGCACTGAACGGTATCGCCCTCGCCCCACTCACCGGCCAGCAGTTCCTCGGACAGCGGGTCCTCAATGAGCTTTTGGATGGCACGGCGCAGCGGACGCGCGCCATTGGTGAGGTCGGTGCCCTCGGCCACAATCTTGTCGTAGGCCGCATCGGTGAGCTTGATGTTCATGCCGTTGGCAATCAGGCGTTGACGCAGGTCGTCCACCAGCAGGTGCGCGATCTTGGTCAGATTCTCGCCCGAAAGCTTCTGGAACACCACGATGTCGTCGATACGGTTGAGCAGCTCGGGGCGGAACAGGCGCTTAAGTTCGCCCATCGCACGACCCTTAATCTCGCTCGAGGTAAGACCCTGCTCGCCGGTGGTGCCAAAGCCAACGCTCGCATCCTGCGCAATCTCGCGGGCGCCCACGTTGGACGTCATGATGATCACGGTGTTGCGGAAGTCAACCGTCTTGCCCTGGCTATCGGTCAGACGACCCTCCTCCAGCACCTGCAGCAGGATGTTGAAGATGTCGGGATGCGCCTTCTCGATCTCGTCGAACAGCACGACCGAGTACGGGTGGCGACGAACGGCCTTGGTGAGCTGGCCGCCCTCGTCGTGACCGACGTAACCCGGAGGGCTACCGATGAGCTTGGAGACCTCGAACTCGCTACCGAACTCGGACATGTCGAAGCTGATGAGTGCATCCTTGCTGCCAAAGAGGTACTCGGCGAGCGTCTTGGCGAGCTCGGTCTTGCCCGTGCCGGTGGGACCCAGGAAGATAAAGCTGCCGCCGGGGCGACGCGGGTCCTTGAGCGGCGAACGGCTGCGGCGCACGGCCTTGGCAACTGCCTCGACAGCCTCATCCTGACCGATGATGCGCGTCTTGAGCACGCTTTCGGCTTGCAGCAGGCGACGGCTCTCGCTCTCGGTAAGCGAGGACACCGGCACGCCCGAAGTCACGGACACGATGTCGGCGATCTGAGAGACATCGATGGTGAGCGGGCTGGCGTCGAGCTCGGCGGTCCAGGCGGCCTTGGCCTCGGCGAGTTCAATCTCGGCGGCCTTCTGCTGCTCGGTGATCTCGGCGGCCTTGTTCATGTCGTCGCTCTCGGTGGCCTCCTGCGCGGCGGCCTTGAGCTCCTCTATGCGATGCTCGGCCTCGCGCACCGGCTCGGGCGCGCGATTCGCGGCGATGCGAGCGCGTGCGCCGGCCTCGTCAATGAGGTCGATGGCCTTATCGGGCAGGAAGCGATCCTGGATGTAGCGGTTGGAAAGGTTCGCGGCGGCCTCGATAGCACCCTGCGTATAGCGCACATGGTGGTGCTCCTCGTAGCGCGGCTTGAGCGCGGTCAGGATCTTGACCGTGTCCTCGACGCTCGGCTCCTCGACATCGATGGTCTGGAAGCGACGCTCGAAGGCCGGATCCTTGGTGAGGTACTTGCGGAATTCCTCGGCCGTGGTGGCGCCGATAATCTGGAAGGCGCCGCGCGCGAGCACGGGCTTGAGCATGGAGCTCGCGTCGATGGAGCCCTCGGCAGAACCGGCACCGATGATGGTGTGCATCTCATCGATAAACAGGATGACGTCGTCGGCCTCGGTGGCCTCCTGGATCACGTTCTTGAGGCGCTCCTCAAACTCGCCACGATACTTGGCGCCCGCCACGAGGCCCGGCAGGTCGAGCGTCCAGATATTCTGGTTCATGAGGTTCTCGGGCACGTTGCCGGCTGCAATCTGCTGAGCCAGGCCCTCGACGATGGCCGTCTTGCCCACGCCGGGGTCGCCCAGAATGAGCGGGTTGTTCTTGGTGCGGCGCGAAAGAATTTCCATCATACGCTGGACTTCCTTTTCGCGACCGATCACGGGGTCGAGCTCGCCATCGCGCGCCTTCTGCGTGAGGTTGGTCGCGAACTGCTTAAGCGTATCGGTGCCACTCCCCTTTTGCTGAGAGGCATCCGAGCCGCTAAAGAACGGCAGGCCCGCACCGGGACGACCAGCACCGGCGCCGGCGAGCGGACGCTTCTTGTCCTGGTCCTTGGCAGTGAGTTTCTCGATAGCCTTTTTGATGGAGGCGGACGACACACCCAGGCGCATGAGGATGTCCATGGCCATGCCGTTGCCCTCTTCGACGATTCCGATCAGCAAGTGCTCGGTCGACACGTAGGTCTGGTTGTTCTCACGCGCCACGCGGAATGAACGCTCCATCACACTAATGACGAGCGGCGTAAAGGCGAGCTTGGCCGCCTCGGTCTCCTCACTGGGCTCGGGAACCGTGGTCTGGACCTCCTTGAGGGTGTCCATGATGTCGTCGTAGGAGATATCAAGCGAGCGCAGCGCCTCGGCAGCGATGCCCTCGTCCTCCTTGGCGAGTGCGAGCAGCAGGTGCTCGGTGCCCACCTTATTTGAGTGCAGATCGAGCGCCTCCTGTTTGGCCATCGACATGACCTTGCGCGCTCGATCGGTAAATCTATCTAACATGCTCGTTTCCTTACATGAGTTCATCGAAATCAAAACGCCCGCCCGTCGGCGGCGCTTTTGTCTCTTTACCCACAGGTTGTCTATGTTAACAGCTGGAGGAATATCTATAAACCCGGCTCACATGAATGCAGGTTATGACCGCATCGCGGGACTCACCGCGCGATGCGCGACAGGCGCCCCGCAAGAGAAACCCTAGGCGTCTTTCACCACGTCGGGACTCGTCGCACGCGATGCGCGATAGGCATCGGCCTCCTTGGAGACGCGTTCGAGCAGCTCGGATGTATCGACGCCCTCGACTTGCGCGACCGTTTCCACCGTCTGCATGGCGACCGCCCTCAGGTACGCGCACGCGCTGTCCCCCGGCTGCTCGAGGTCTATCTCCTCGCCGCCCTCCCGGGCAAAGCCGACCGCCATCACAAAGCCCATGATGCCCGAGACCAGAAAGCCCACCGCAAAGCTCGAATCTGCCTTGAGCTCTTCTCCGTCGGGGTGGACGATCTCTCTCACGCGGTCGATGATGATCGTATGGATGCCCTGCACGACCTGCTCGGCGGCACCCGCCCTCATGGTGATGACGATGCGCCGCAGCAGGCAGCGGACGTCGCGCCGGTCGAACGCCGAAAGGTCGCCCTCGCTCGAAAAATGCCAGAGGGCATCGGTGATGAGCTCGTTATCCTGCAGCAGCTGGGCTATGGCGATGGCGACGAGTTCATCGAAATCGTGAAAATAGTAGTAAAACGTTCCGCGATTGCACTGGGCGGCGCGGGTCACCTCGCCAACCGACAGCTCGAAGATGCTGTTGTTCTCGGTGAGCTCCCAAAACGCCTCGATGATACGGGTGCGTGCATCGGGCGCATCGGCGTCCTTACGCGGTCTCGCCATGCGCCTCACCGCACCCCTGCGCCTTGGCGTTCATGATGAGCATCTGAAGACGGTTCTCCACGTTGGCGAAGCTCACGTCGGGATCGTAGTCGAGCGGCAGGAACTGCGCCGTGGGATACTGCTCCTTGAGCGCATGGATGAGCCCGCGCCCCACGACATGGTTGGGCAGACACCCGAACGGCTGCAGGATCACGAAGTTGCGGCAGCCGCGCTTGGCGTGCTCGAGGATCTCCGCCGGAATCAGCACGCCCTCGCCCGCATCGAACGTATGGTGCAGGATCTTATCGCTCGCGCGCACGAGCTCGGGCATGCGCGTCGGCGGCTCGTAGAGCGGGCTCGCCGCGCCCAGGCGGTCGCAACGGTCGTGCGCGAGCTCGAACAGGTTGTCCGCCGTGGCGTACCAGGCCTTTTCGGGCAGCGACAGGTCGACGTGGAACTCGCGCGACTGCGCATGCTTGTAGAAATAGGTCTTGCGGATCACGTCGGTCATGCGCGCCTCGATGACCTCGAGCCCGTTGTCCTCGAGGTAGCGCTCAATCTCGTGGTTGGCGCCGAGATGGAAATTGAGCAGGTACTCGCCCACGATGAGAACGGTCGGATGCGGGTTCGAGCGGTCGTACGGAACGGCGTCCATGATCGCAAGCGCGCGTTTGAAGCCCGTCGCCTGGCCTCTCAGCCCGGAGCGCTCCATGCCCTCGATAACCTCATCGAGCGCGCGGTCGAACGCAGCGTCCGCCGCGCCCTTCTCGAGCTCGTAGGGACGGATGCGCCTAAGCATGGCCTCGAGGGCATCGATCATGGGAAGACCGTAGGCGATCTGGATGCTCGGGCCAAGGCCGAGCTTGAAGCCCGGATGCGCATTGTGGGCATCGACGTCGTCGTTGGTGAGCACCGGGACATAGTCGTATCCCGCGTCGTCGAGCGCGCGGCGCAGCAGGGGCATGTAGTGCGTCAGGCGGCAGTCGCCGATATACTTGCCAGTCACCACGGCGACGTCGTGCGGGTCGTACTTACCGCTCTCGAGTGCCGCGAGCGCCTCGCCGATCACGATTTGCGCGGGGAAGCAGATGTCGTTGTGCACATAGCGTTTGCCCAGGCGGATGGCATCCTCGCGCCCGATATCAAGGGCCTCGGCGCGCACGCCCTGATTGCGCATCGCCGCGGTCATGAGCCTGCAGAACGCATGGGAGGTGTTGGGGACCAGCGCGATCTTGTCGTGCCGGTCGCGCTTGGTGTACTTGACCTTATACGGGTCGTCGAGCGGATGGACCGCGTGCACCCGGGCGCCCTCGGCACGCTCCTCCGCGCGACGACGGTTGACCGACTCGATAAACGAACGCACACGAATGCCCATGGGACCGGCGACGTCGCTCTCATCGAGCTTGATCATCATCGGAACCTTGGAGCCCATCTCGCCCATCATGCGCGCGATCTCGTCGGTGAGATACGCATCGTGGCCGCAGCCGAAGCTGCCCATCTGCACGAGCTCGAGCTCGGGCGTCGATGCGACGATGACCGCGCACGACAGCATGCGCGCATGGTAGTTGTTCACGATGTCGATGCGGCTGTTGGAAAGATCGACGTTGCAGACCCCCGGCACCGCATCGGGCGTCAGCACGGGGATGCCGCGCTCAGAGAAGAGCTTGGGCAGCCCGTGGTTGACCAGCGGGTCGTTGTGGTACGGGCGCGAAGCGATCACCACCGCGTAGCCGCCGTCCTCGCGCACGTTCTCGAGCACCTGCCTGCCGCGCAGCTGCAGCTGGTTCTCAAACGTCTCCTGCGCGCGGTCCGCCTGCTCGGTCGCCTTGGCAACCAGGTCGGCATCGATATCGAAGGTCTCCTTGCACCACGCCTTGAGCTGGCGGTTTCGGTCGCCCTCGTCGTACCAGTGGAACAGCGGCGTATCGAACGGAACGCCGAAACGCTCCTCCGGGTTATCGGAATTGCGCATCACGTAGGGGTATCCCTTTACGACGGCGCACATCCACTCGCTGGTAGAGGCGGCGTTTTCGGTGGGCACCGTCGTGATGATGGGCATGAAGATGCGGTCGACGCCGGCGTCGACGAGATTGCGGATGTGCCCGTGGACGAGCTTGGCCGGGAAGCACACGGTGTCGGATGTGACGTGCGCCAGACCGCGCTCGTACATCGCCTTGGTGCTGCGTCCCGAGACGCGCACCTTAAAGCCGAGCGTGCTGAAGAACGTCGACCAGAACGGCATGGTGTCCCAGAACTCGAGCACACGGGGAATGCCGATCGTGACATCGCGCCCCCCGCTGACGGGAACCGTGGGGTACGACTCGAACAGCAGCTTCTCGCGGTCGACAAAGAGATTGGGGGCAGCCGCGGTCCGGTCGCGCCCCGTGCCGGGTGCCTGTGCCTCGCAAGCACCCTGCGGACGCAGCTCCTCCGCCGCGGGAACCTCGCGCACGAGCTCATCCCATGAGATGGCGCCGCCGCGCGGGCAGCGATTGCCCGTGACGTAAAGCGAGCCGTCGCCAAATGCCACGACCGCGCGCTGGCAGCGGTTGTTGCACCGACGGCAGGTAACGCCGCCGAACTCGCGATGCTCGAAGCGCTCCACGGCATCGAGCCCGATAAACGACGTGCCGGCGTCGCCCTTGCGGCATTCCTCGCGCGCGAGCAGGGCGATACCGATAGCGCCCATCAGCCCCGGGTGGGGCGCACGCGTGACGGGTTTGCCCAGATACTGCTCGAATGCGCGCAGCACCGCGTCGTTTCGGAACGTGCCGCCCTGGACGACGACTTTGTCGCCCAGACGGTTGAGATTTGAAACGCGAATGACCTTGGTGAACACGTTCTCGATAATCGAACGGCAGAGACCGGCCATGATGTCGCCCGGACCCTTACCGCGCCGCTGCTCGGAAACGACGCTGCTGTTCATGAACACCGTGCAGCGGCTGCCGAGAACGGCGGGGGCTTTGGACGAAAATGCCTCGGTCGCGATATCCTCAACGGCTATTCCGAGGTTTTTGGCAAAACCCTCGAGGAACGAGCCGCAGCCCGCAGAGCACGCCTCGTTGACGACGATATCGGTCAGCACGCCGTGGTTGAGCCAGATGGCCTTCATATCCTGTCCGCCGATGTCGAGCACGAAGGTCGCATCGGGAACGCATGCGCACGCGGCGCGGGCGTGCGCGACCGTCTCGACCGTATGGTAGTCGGCGTGGAACGCGCGCGCGAAAAGCTCCTCGCCGTATCCCGTGGTGCCCACGGCATCGATCGCAAGCGTGACTCCCGCTGTCTCCCAGCGGTTCTTCAAGCTGACAAGACCCTGTTGGGCGACGTCGAGCGGTCTGCCGTTATTAGACGCGTAGAACGAATCGACAAGCTCACCCGCCTCATCGACCAGGGCGAACTTGGTCGTCGTGCTCCCCGAATCGATACCGAGCGCCACACGCACCGTCTCTCCGGGCGCATACGCATCCGGACCCTTTGCCGGCGTCTCTTTGCCATGGCGTGCCGTAAAATCCGCCTGCTCGGCAGGTGTGGCAAAAAAGGGCTGGGCAAGACGTCCCTCCCCGCTTGCGGGCGCGACCGTCTCGAGCTTATCCAGCCGGACAAAAGCGTCGGGAAGGTCGATCGGTTGGGACGATGCGAACATGTCGGTCAGCGACAGGGCGGCACCGCGCGCGACCATGATCTGCGGATCGCGCGGGACGATAACCTGATCGTCCGATAGATTCAGTTGCTCCCGGAACACGCGGACCAGTGTGGGGTTGTAGGCGAGCGTACCGCCCTCGAAGATTACCGGCGGCTCGATGTCGATACCCTGGGCCAGACCGCCGATCGTTTGGCGGGCGACCGCGTGAAGCGCCGAAAGCGCCAGGTCGGTGGCAGGAATGCCCTCGTTGAGCAGCGGCTGGATATCGGTCTTTGCGTACACGCCGCAGCGGCCCGAGACCTCGTGGACGGTCGTTCCCCGGCTTGCGAGCTGCTCGAACTCGCCCGATTCGGTGCCGACCCCCATGAGCTTTGCCATCTCGTCGATAAATGCACCGGTACCGCCTGCGCACGAGCCGTTCATGCGCATGTCGGCAACCTCGATGTCTCCCTTATCGTTGGTGCGGAAGAAGATCATCTTGGCGTCTTGGCCGCCCAGCTCGATGGCGCAGCGCGTCTGCGGATAGAACCTGCTGATCGCGAGCGCGTTGGCGACCACCTCCTGAACGTACGAGGCGCCCAGCGCGGTCGCGATATCGCGCGCACCCGAGCCGGTCACCGCAACGCGCAGCGACTCATGGGGAAAGCGCTCGGCGAGCTCGCCGAGCATGGCGCGCACGCTCGCTGTCTGACACGCCCCGTGGCGGCGATATCCCCACCACGCCTCGGTCATATCCTCGTGCATCGCGTAAACTTTGGTCGTCGTCGACCCTACGTCCAGTCCTACTAGCAACGCCATAATGCTCCGTCTCTCGCATTTTTCCCGCTAGAGATATACCACTCTACGTAATACAACAGACTGTTGTATTTAAACTCCGTATAAAAAGCGGCTGCCGAAACGCTTCAGCAGCCGCCGAATGCACCAACAGATTGTTCTGCGCGCTAGCACGTCGGGCAACGGAGCAGCACGGGCCCTCCGGTCATGCGCACCGCTCACGCCCGCGATGTCGCCGAGAGAGCTATCCACGCTTAGGGCTCCAACCAAGCAAGTCGCCCGCGCTCAGCAGATCCCTAAGCGAGCTACTCGCACTCAGGAGCCATAGCCTGCTCCAAGAGCTCGGCATGCTCCTCCTCGAAAACCGTCCCCACAGGGAAGGCGCGACGGAAGACGAAGCGGGAAATCGGACCGGCTACCAAAAGGTTCCACGGCAGCGCCATCACAAAATTATGCGGGATGTTGATCATCCAGATCGCGGGCACGGAATACAGGTTCGCAAGGATGCCGCCGGGCATGTGCGTCAGACCCTCACAGGCACCGTACAGCGACATGATGATGACCATGGGAACGACCATGCAGGAGCTGACGGCGAGCGTCATGGCAAGTGGCGAGCTCTTGCCCGGCGTGACCAGGAATTTAAAAGCGAAACCCTTGGCAAGGGGACTGGCAACAAACCAGTCGCAGCACATGGCAAAAATGTAGGCAACGGGGAAGCCGAGCCACGCGGCGGCAACAACCTCGCCGTTGATGGCCCCATGCTGCAGGGCAACGTTGTAGATGCTCATCCAGAGCACCATGCAAAAGCACATGATAAAGGTGAACAGCAGGCTCTCCCGTTTGTTGATAGGCATAAAGGGCAGATTCCTCTCTGTGTTGTACCGCGGCGCCACGCAACAAAAACGGGCGGGCAAGATGGAGCTGTTGGGACTTCATCTCGCCCGCCCGTGTTACGCGCGTCTGCGACTACTTATGTGGTGGAACTACCCTAACACGAACGGCGCGCGCTTCGTAAGCGTTGAGTTTGTGGAGATGCAGGGCACCAAAACCCCCGACCCCATAAGTTGCGGTGGAATACGGACTGTTTTGACCCTTTAAGCAACAATTCAGTCCCTATTTCACCGCAACTCATTTGGTGCAAAGTAACCTGTCCCCCTTGTACCAATTAGCTGGTGTGGCGCCAGCGAGGGTCGGTGAGCGTACGCGCCACACCCAGTCCAACGGGCAGAAACGCTACGATGAGCACTGCGCGCACAAACCAGCCGAGCATATTGACCGTGTCGAAGGTGCACATGTAATACATCGAGCGATACAGATACAAGCCCGGCACCATAATGACAATCGAAGGCACCGTGAGGGCGATGCGCGGGTAGGTGAGCTTGACTTCAGCCAAGCTTGCGAGCAGCCCCGATACCAGCGCGCCGATAAACGCTGCTGCCTCGGGAGGCATTCCCGTGCTGAGGCCCAGGAAGGGAATCATCGTCGGCGCATCGACAAGGGTCAGACGCAGGGTATTGGACACGGCGCCGATCAACCCAGCTGCCGCGGCCATCTTTACCGGGCTGTTGAACATCACCGAGAAGCCGAATACGCCAACGAAGCTCATCACCACGCGCAGGAGCGTAAGGGCAAGCGGCGAAAGGCCCAGTGGGGCAAAGTCGTCCGGCGCCAGGCCAACACACTCGGCAACCATCCAACCTACGAGGGTCGCCATCACAATAATCGATACGGCATATGAAAGGCGCTCGATACCGCTTCGCATGTCGAGCTTAGCGATGTCGAGGCCTGCCGTAATGAGTGGAAAGCCGGGAATCACAAAGAGCATGGCGCCGATATAGCCTTCTTGGTGCGACATTGCCCCCGGTATGACCTGGCCAAGGCCGAGCAATGCCAGCAGATACGAAACGCAAGCGAGCGCAACGCCGGTCGTCAGCGCGCTGAACTGACCAAGGCCTTGCTTGAGAATATGGGAGCGGGCAAAGTTGCCGACACCCGCGCCCACGAACGCGCAGGCCATCTCGATAGGGCCGCCGCCGAGCAAAAAAACGAAGGCGCCACAGGCGCAGGCCGCCGCAAGGCCCTGTTGCCAAGGCGCGTAATCAGGTTTTGAACTCTCAACGGTCTTGAGCATCTCGTGATACTCGTGCACCGTGAAGCGACGACCATAGGTCTCGATTTCCTTGAGGAAACTCTCCATCATCCAAATGCGATGGGTATTGACGCCCGTTGTGGGCAAGCTGACGACCTCATTAAAGCAGTGGCCATCTTCGATGCAGGTGCACTCAAA
This sequence comes from uncultured Collinsella sp., assembly GCA_902469555.1. Classification (GTDB taxonomy): domain Bacteria; phylum Actinomycetota; class Coriobacteriia; order Coriobacteriales; family Coriobacteriaceae; genus Collinsella. Next base: position 27,165 of record CABRDB010000013.1, read on the forward strand.
CGACAGAAGACTTAAGTCAACGTGGATGGTGACACCGAGTACGGCGGCAACACGATTCATGGTATCGCGCACGCGCCAGGCACCCGTTCCACTTGCCAGCATAAGCATGCCGGTGCGGCAGATGATGGATGATTTATCGGTGAGCGGCGCATCGACGGCAAGCTCATCGCCTGCCGTCACGATCTGGTGCCAGTCAGTTTTCATATGGAGCGCGCCGGCACGAACGCCGTGGTGCATGGGGGCTCTCGAAAGCAGCGAGTTAAGGCGCGAAGGCTGTGAGGGCTCCGCCGATTCGCCCTCGTCCTCGTCGGGCTCTTCATCGACCAGATCAAAGGAATCAAGCGGCGCTGGCTCGCGACGGTCGATCAGCTCCTCGTCCTCATCATCAAAGTAATTGAACTGATCGAGCATGTCCTCTTCGATTGAACGCTCGCTCGCGTCGTCCATATAGACGCTCCCTTCCTACCGACTAACCCCCATCCTAGGCAGCAACGGCTAAAGGAAACATAAAAGAGACGGCTGTCATGCGAGCCATGTGCTCAACAGCCGTTGGGCAGTCGTTTAAGAACGTCCCCAATGACTACATCGATGTTCTAAGTGTCAACCAAGTCAACGCCGCAGGTAGAGGACGGACAGCGAGCGACGTCCAGGGCGAACAAGTTGGCATGAAAAAGGCAAGGCATAGACCTTCTGGTCATGCCTTGCCTTTTGAATGACAAATTGTCGCCCTGGGCGGCGCGCAGCGTCAACTGGTTACGCGGGTTGGTAAACCCGCGTAACCACCTAGGTCGCGCCCTTGAAGTTGAACGTCAGATTGTCCAAATGCGGCCCGCGCAGCGTCGAGCCGTTACGCGGTTCGTAGAACCGCGTAACTAGTTAGTACATCTTTGCGCCGGCGGGGATGGAGGCGTCGAGCTGGATCAGGTTGAGGCGCTCCTCACCATCCTCCTCGTGGATGGCACTGATGAGCATGCCGCAGCTGGGGATGCCCATCATCTTGCGCGGAGGCAGGTTGGTGATGGCGAGCAAGGTCTTGCCGACCAGGTCCTCGGGCTCGTAATAAGCGTGAATACCGGAGAGGATGGTGCGGTCGGTACCGGTACCGTCGTCGAGCGTAAAGTTCAGCAGCTTCTTGGACTTCTTGACGGCCTCGCATGCCTTGACCTTCACAGCGCGGAAATCGCTCTTGGAGAAGGTATCAAAGTCGACGAACTCCTCAAACAGCGGCTCAACGGCGATCTTGGAGTAATCGAGCGTGGGCTTAAGCGACTTAACAAATGGGCTCGCGGCGTTGCCGGCCTCTGCAGCCTTGGCGGCAGCGGCACCGGACTGGAAACCCTTCTCGGGCTTCATGTGCGGGAACAGCAGCACGTCGCGGATAGAAGCCTGGTTGGTGAGCAGCATGACCACGCGGTCGATGCCGATGCCAATGCCGCCCGCGGGAGGCATACCGTACTCGAGGGCGCGCACGTAGTCCTCGTCATACTCCATAGCCTCATCGTCGCCGCCGGCCTTCTCGGCCATCTGGGCAGCAAAGCGCTCAGCCTGGTCGACCGGGTCGTTGAGCTCGGAGAATGCGTTGGCGTACTCGTGGCCGGCGATGACCAGCTCAAAGCGGTGAGTCAAACGCGGGTCGTCCTCAAAACGCTTAGCGAGCGGGCTGACCTCGATGGGGTAATCGCACACGAAGGTCGGGTTGACGATGGTGTCCTCGCCCAGCTCATCGTAAATCTCGGCGATGATCTTGCCGGCAGTCCACTCGGGCTTGATCTCCAGGCCCTTCTCGCGCGCGGCGGCAGCAAGCTCCTCGACCGGCGTGTCGATGGTGACCTGCTTGCCGAGCACGTCGGAGACGATGTCGGTCATGGGACGGCTGGCCCACTCACCAGAAAGGTCGATGGTCTGGCCCTGGTACTCGATGACCTCGGGGTTGCCGATGGCCTTGTTAGCCGCCTTAATGACACCCTGGGCGAGCGCCTTCATGCCCTCGAGGTCTGAGAAGGCACGGTAGGCCTCCATCGTGGTGAACTCGGGGTTGTGGGTAAGGTCCATGCCCTCGTTACGGAAGATGCGGCCGATCTCGAACACGCGCTCAAAACCACCGACGATGCAGCGCTTGAGATGGAGCTCGGTGGCAATACGCAGGTAGCACTCCTGATCGAGCGCGTTGAAGTGGGTAATGAACGGCTTGGCGGTAGCGCCGCCCTGGATGGTCTGCAGGATGGGGGTCTCGACCTCCATGTAACCGTCGGACTCCATAAAGCGACGGAAGGTAGAGAGAATCTGCGAACGCTTACGGAAGGTCTCGCGAACGTCGTCGTTGGCGATCAGGTCGACATAGCGCTGGCGATAGCGGGTCTCCTTGTCGGAAAGACCGTGGAACTTCTCGGGCAGTGGACGAACGGCCTTGGAAAGCAGGGTCGCGCTCTTAGGGGCAACGGAAAGCTGGCCGCGCTGGGTGCGCACGACCACGCCGGTCACGCCCAGGATGTCGCCCAGGTCGAGGGCCTTGAGCGTATTCCAGGCAGCCTCGTCCATGTCGTTGATGCGGCAGAACAGCTGAATCTCGGCAGTCGCATCGCGCACGACGATGAACATTATCTTGCCCTGGCCGCGCTTGGCGACCACGCGGCCGGCGATCTTCACGACGTCCTCGGTGTCCTCGCCATCGGCAAGCTCGGCGTACTTAGTCTCGATATCGGCGACGTAGTCCTCAAGCTCAGAGTGCTCGGGATAGGGGTTCTGGCCCGCCTCGAACAGGGCGGCGCGCTTGGCCAGGCGGGTGGCGCGCTCGTCGTTGAGCGTCGATGCCTGATCGGCGGCGTTCTGGTTCTCTGCCATAAGTTAGCTCCTCAAACTAAAACGCTCCCCAGGATTCGGTCCCAGGGAGCGAAAACATACCTTTACGCGGGACCGTGGTCTAGCGTGCGATCTTGGCGATGGTGTAGACGCGAGTCTTGCCGGAAGGCGTAACGACCTCGACGGAGTCGCCCTCGCCGTGACCGATGATGGCGTGACCGACCGGAGACTCGTTGGAAATCTTGTGCTCGAGCGAGTTGGTCTCGGTGGTACCGACGAGCGTGACTTCCATGACCTCGCCGTTGGGATCAATCAGCGAAACGGTGGAACCGATGGAGACGGTCAGGTCGCCCGTGGTGGCAGCAACCTGAGCGTTGGCGAGGATGGCCTGGATCTCGGCAATACGAGCGGCGTTCTGGGCCTGCTTGTCCTTAGCGGCGTCGTACTCGGAGTTCTCCGAAAGGTCGCCGAACGCGCGGGCTTCCTTGATGTCCTCGACGATCTCCTTGGCGTAATCGCCCTCACGCCAAGCGAGCTCCTCGACGAGCTTCTGGCGGCCCTCAGCGGTCAGTACGATCTGGCTTGCGTCCATACGGATATCTCCCCAACTCTGATCAAACAATCAACTGTCAACAAAACGAAAAAGACCGGCTAGCCTGCGGGCAAGCCGGTCAGGTGCTCACCCCAAAGGGATGGGACTACTCTGCGTCCGCGTCGCTGTCCTCTGCCTGCTTCTTCTTGGCAGCAGCGAGCTTGGCCTCGAGCTCAGCGATCTCCTTGTCCTCCTCGGACTGCTCGACCACGACCTCCTCGGCCTGCTTGGTCTCGGCCTTATCGTCGCCCTCCATACCCTCACGGATATTCTTGACGGTAGAGCCGAGGGACTTGCCGAGCTTCGGCAGGTTCTTGGGCCCGAAGATAATCAGGACAACGACGAGAATAATGATGAGCTCAGGAGCCCTCAGTCCAAACATGTAGACCTCCACAATACAGCGAGACAAGCTCGAATGAGTATACCGCGGGTATCGCGGTATCACAACACTAGCTAAAAAAAGGGACCGCAAGAAGCGGTCCCTCCTCATGCTCTGGTCGGGTTGACTGGATTTGAACCAGCGACCCCTGCGTCCCGAACGCAGTGCTCTACCAAACTGAGCCACAACCCGTTAGCTCGACTATAGTAACAAAGATTTTCGCCGCGTGCTAGAGAAATTTTTATTTCTTTGAAGCGTCGATTTGAACCGTGTTGGGAATAAGCTCAGTCGCGCAGGCCCACCAGCCTTTTTGCTGGGCAGCGTCCGCAAGCCTTTCGGCCGTGGCGGCGGTGTCGCAAATGGCAAACGAACAGGCGCCCGATCCGCACACATCTACAGCAACGGTGCTGTCCTGTTTACGCAGCCAATCGAGAACCGTTTGAATCTGCGGCTCCATCTGTGCGGAAATGACACCTAGGTTGTTATGGATGAGCGCATATGCCGTCTCGGCATCACCAGCACGCAAGGCAGAAGCTATCGCGCCGGGCTTGTCCGCAGGCACCGGGGCCTCGTCAAAACGTCGATAGGCTTCAATTGTCGAAACGCTTGCCTCGCGCGGCTTGACCAGCACGACGGGCGTCGCGGGCAGCGCGGGGTACTCAGTTGCCAGCACGTCTCCCCCGCCTACGTAGAACGCAGGGCTCGCGTGCAAAAAGAACGGGACGTCAGCACCAATGCCCCGCGCAATATCGTCGAGCGCTGGGTCGGTGCGATCAATGCCCCAGAGCTCCGCCAAGGCGACAATGACCGCGGCCGCATCCGTCGAGGGGCCGCCCAAGCCGGCGCACAATGGAATGCGCTTCTCAATCGTCACGCAGATGTTTGCCTCGCGACCATAATGCTCGGCCATAGCAACCGCAGCCCGATACGCCGTATTCTTTTGCATGGGAAAATCTGATGCTGGAACCGTCTGGACGGTCAGCGCCTGCGCCGGCGTGACCGTCACGGTATCGGAAAGACCGACGGCTGCCATCAGGGAATCGACCCTGTGGTAGCCGCGGTCATCGCGCTCGGTATGAACCCCCAGGTAGAGGTTGATCTTTGCCGGCGCGGAAAGAGTCAGGGACCAATCGGTCACCGTTAATGCTCCTCGAGCTGATTGCCGAGCGGGGTAAAGATATGCTCGCCGCTCTCGGGGTCGAACAGCTCGACCTGGCCGGTGAGGACATCGATGTACTGGTAGGACTGACGCGACTTGCGGCCGCGACGCTCGTCAACCTCAACAATGAAGACGGCGGGGTGGACGCTCTTGATGGTGCCCATGCGCTCGACGACGCGGGTACGGCCCATGTTGGCCTTCACCTTGACGCGATCGCCCACCATATCGGTCAGCTTCTCGTGGATGTCGTCGACGTGATTGACTTCCATCTCTTCCATGAACAGGGCCTCCAGAAGGTGCAATTCAAAAAGGGGATAATACCCCTAAGATAGACAAAACTCTAATACTATAGCACCCTGCTGCCGCCATACGCAAGTAGCTAAATAAGCCCGGTCCCAAATACGTACCAGACGACAACCTCGCATGACCAGTTGTTACGCGGTTTGGTAAAACCGCGTAACCTAAAGGTTGTCGGTGTCCAAGACGATGGTGAATGGGCCGTCGTTGACCAGGTCGACCTTCATGTCGGCGCCAAAGATACCGTGCGCCACATGCTCAACGTCCTCGTGCACAAGCGTCAGGAAGTACTCGTAGAGCTCGTTGGCAACATCGGGTGCGCCGGCATCCGTAAACGACGGACGGCGACCGTGGCGGCAGTCGGCGAACAGCGTGAACTGCGACACCACGAGCACCTCGCCGTCGACATCGGCAAGCGCCAGATTGGTCTTGCCGTTCTCGTCCTCGTTGATACGCAGCCCGCGGAGCTTGCCCCACAGCTTGTCGGCCTCGGCACGCGTATCGCCATGGCCCACACCCAGCAGCACCAGGTAGCCGCGTCCAATGCGGCCCACGCACTCGCCGTCAACCGTCACGCCGGCGTTGAGCACGCGCTGCACCACCGCACGCACGGTCTACTCCTCGCCTGTCAGCTTGGCGGACAGATGCTCGAGCGCGTGGAAACGATGGCTGATGGCGTTCTTCTCGTCAGCCGTCAGCTCGGCCATGGTCTTGCCCGGCGTGTCGACCGGCAGGAACAGCGGGTCGTAGCCAAAGCCGTGATCGCCGCGGCCCTCGTGCGCGATAACGCCCTCGCAGGCGCCCTCGCCATAGGTGACCAAACCGTCCGTGTCGATGAGCGCGACGACGCTCATAAAGCGCGCAGTGCGGCCCTCGTCGGCCACGCCCTCCAGATTCACGAGAAGCTTGGCGTTGTTGGCGGCATCGTCTCCGTGCACGCCCGCATAGCGTGCGCTATACACGCCAGGCTCGCCGTCCAGGGCATCAACGACCAAGCCAGAATCATCGGCAATGGCCATAAGGCCCGTCTCCTCAACCGCAGCCTGCGCCTTGATGATGGCGTTCTCCAAAAACGTCGTGCCGTTTTCCTCGGGGTCCTCAAAATCGCCCAGCTGGCCGAGCGCCACAAAGCGAACCTCGGGCATGACCTTGCCCAAAATGGCCTCGATCTCGGTGAGCTTATGAGCGTTTCCGGTTGCCACGACGATGGTCGCCGCCGGGTCGAGGGTGTCGATGTCGATCTTCTCAAGTGCCATAACTGGCCTCCTTGTCTCTATAGCAATACCGCGCCGAGGGCGACGAGGGCCTCTGCCTCTCCCCTCTCAATCAACGGCAGTCTTGTGTCTAGACGTCTCCGCAGATAAAACCTACCAAAATAAACCTGTCCCTTTTGGCAGGTTAGGCGAGGGCTTGGCGCTGGAGCTCGATGAGCTCGGCGATACCTTTGTCGCCCAGGTCGAGCAGGGCGTTGAGGCGTTTGCGGTCAAAGGGCGCCTGCTCGCCGGTGCCCTGGAGCTCGATCATCTCGCCGGTGTCGGTGGCGACGAGGTTCATGTCGACCTCGGCATGACTGTCCTCGGAATAATCGAGGTCAAGCAGCGTATTGCCGTCGACAACGCCCATGGAGATGGCAGCCACCTGGCCGGTAAGCGGGATGCGCTCGATCTTTCCCGCCTCGACCCACATGGCGAGGGCGTCGCGCAGCGCCACCCAGGCGCCGGTAATGCTCGCTGTACGCGTGCCGCCATCGGCCTGAATCACATCGCAGTCGACGGTGACGGTGTACTCGCCGAGCGCCTTCATGTTGACGACGGTACGCAGGCTGCGGCCAATGAGGCGCTCGATCTCCATGGAGCGGCCCTTGCGGTTGGCATGCTCGCGCTTGCAGCGCTTGCCGGTCGATGCCGGCAGCATGGCGTATTCCGCGGTCACCCAGCCGGCCTTAGCTCCCTTTCGCCAGCCCGGCACGCCCTCCTCGATAGTGGCGGCGCACAGCACGCGCGTGTCGCCGAACTCGGCCAAACACGAGCCGTGGGCGTGCTTCATGACGCCACGGGTGAGCTTAACGGGGCGCAACTCGTTGGCGGCGCGACCGTTAGCGCGGTTGACCTGCATGTACTCCATAGAAATATCCTTTCGGCAAAAGATGTGGCGAAGGCTTTGGCGGCTGCTTTACATCTATTTCAGCTCATCGATATCGATATGTTCGATGCTCTTGAGCGGCTGACCAAAGATAAAGCTACCCGCCACCGCAAACTCGGCAATGTTATCGGCCGTCGTGGCAAAACGATGCTGCGGCTCGGCGGCGTCGCCCGCCAGCTGCTCGCGGCGCGTGAGGATATCGGTCAGCTCGCGCGTGGTCTCCTCGGCGGAACTCACGACGCGTACCCCAGGCCCCAGCGCATGGCGGATAGGTCCCACCAACAGCGGGAAATGCGTACATCCAAGCACCACGGTATCGATACCGTGGTCGCGCAGCGGCTCAACCGTGGCACCCACCAGCGCACGCACGGCAGGCGTATCGAAGATGTCCTCGTTCTCAAGCCACTGTTCCTGCAGATGTGCACCCGAGGCAAGCTCGTGTTCGACAACCTCGACAAAGCTCGAGGCAGGACAGCCGTATACATCGACGCCGGCATCTAGATCCTGAATGGCGCGCGTGTAGGCGCCCGAGCGAATGGTGAGGTTGGTAGCGAGCACGCCCACGCGACGCGTACGCGTGCTGTTGATTGCTGCACGGGCACCCGGCGCGATCACGCCGATCACGGGAACGTCGAGCACCTGCTGGGCCAAACGCAAGGCCGCAGCGGTTGCCGTGTTGCAGGCGATGACCATAATCTTGACGTCGTGCTTCGAAAGCCAACGACCCGCCTGCAACGCAAACGAGCGCACCTCATCCTCGGTGCGCGTGCCGTAGGGGCAGCGCTTGGTGTCGCCAAAGTAGTAGACGGACTCGTGCGGCAGCGCCGTCGCAATCGCGCGCGCAACCGTCAGACCGCCCAAACCAGAATCGAACACGCCAATCGGGCGCGTGTCGCCTGCCGGATTCTCGATATCGGACATTACCTCACCAGTCTCTCTCGAAAAGACATGTCCAAGTGCGGCGACGCCGCGCTACGAACGCGCCGCGACCAGCAGCTCTGCCGTCGCCGCCCAACCGTCGATAATTTTGCCACGCGTAACGAAAGCGTTCTCGCAAGCAGCCAGGAACTCAGGCGCGCCGGCGCTCGTCAGGCCATTCTCGACCAGGCAGAACGTGCCCACGTGATCGGCCATGTAGAAGTCGGACTCGGAATCGCCGAGCGCCAACGTCTCCTCGCGCTCGATCCCTAGGTGCTCGCAGAAGCGCGCAATGGCGACGCCCTTGTTGAGACCCGCGGGATTGATGTTGAATGCGCGGCCGTCCTCGACGCGATCGAGCTCGAGCGTCGTCGGCTTGGACAGGTGAGTCAGATGGCCGTTGCACGCCCAGATCAGACCGCAGCCGGCCTCGTCCAGGATGGCCTGAACCTCATCGTCGGGCACATCGCCGCGCATGCCGACGGTGACCTCACGGTATTTGTAGCCGGTCGACATGTCGTTGTGATACTCGATCTTGTGCGGCCAGCGGGCGAGGATCTTCTCGCACACGCCGGTCTGCTCGATCACCTGGTGCGGCGTGAGGCCGCAAGAGGGGTCGTAGGGCATGTCGCCGGTCAGATACTCCCAATCGTTGGCTTTAAGGTCGTACATGACCAGACCGCCCATCTCGCCAATGTAGGAGTTGAGGCCGAGCACGCGCGCGTCCTCGTGGATCATGGTACGGTTGCGGCCCGAGGTGGGAACCACCTGAATACCAGCGCGAGCGAGCGCCACGACGGCCTCGACGAGTTTGGTCGAGGGGTTGCCGTCGTTGTCGCGCAGCACGCACGAGCCGGGTGCAAGCATCGTGGCATCCAGGTCGGTAAAGACGTACTTGACCTTGGCCAAGCGCTCGCGCATCTCGCCCGAAAGCTCGGCGACGGTCGGCAGGGTATTGTGGGACATGGTTACTCCGTTTACGTAGAAGGGTTTGGACTTGGACGGCATGTTTTGATTGAGGGAACACGCTTATGGCGACAGCGCACTCAGGGCGCCGCCGCCATCATGGTTCATTAGTCAAACTGGGCAACATCGATCAGGCGATTGGCCAGCGAAAGGTCGCTCTCGATGGGCACGAACTCGTCGCCCACGTGCATGAGCTCCTCGTCACCCTTTGCCAGCAGCAAGACAATGGTGGGAGCATCGGGGTTGACGTACTCCTCGCGCGCCGCCTTGAACGCCGCATGCACAGCGGCTTCGCGATCGAGGATGATCTTGTTCGGCGTATCGTCGGGAACATGTTCGGCAAGCTCGCGACAGACCTTCATCGGGTCCTCGTGAGCCGGGTCCTCATTGGCAAAGATCATCAGGTCGGAATACGGTGCGGCCTCGCGCGGAAGCTGCTCGCGGCGCTCCTGCGCCTTGCCGCCGGCAGCGCCAAACACCGCAATGACCGGACTAGCGGGAAACGCGCGCTTGACCGACGAGAAAAGCGAGCGGAACGAAAGCTGGTTGTGCGCGTAGTCGACGACACAAATCACGCGGCCGTCCTTCGACTCCACGACCTCCATACGGCCCGGCACACGCAGTTTTGAGAGGCCCTTCTTGATAGCCTCGATACCGATGCCGATCTCGCGCGCAGCGGCGATAGCGACCAGCGCGTTCTCCACGTTAAAGTCGCCCGCGATACCCAGCAGGACCTTCTCCCCCGCCTCGGACTCGTCGGCGCTCATGCCGTGCAAGTTGAACTCGATGTTAAAGCCGAGCATGCGGACATCGCTCGCCCACAGGCTTGCCTCGGGATGCTCGACGCCAACGGTCACCAAGCGCTCGGCCGTCGACGCTGCCTCTAGCACACGGTCAACCTCTTCGGTGCCTAGATTCACCACGGCGGTCTTTGCCTGGTCAAAGATCCTGAGTTTGCTCTCAAAATAATCCTCAAACGTGGGGTGTTCGATCGGCGAGATGTGGTCGCGGCCGATGTTGAGGAAGCACGCCACGTCAAACGGCAGATTCTCGACGCGTTGGTACTTGAGCGCCTGGCTCGAAACCTCCATGACCATGGACTGGCGACCGGACGTGCGGCAGTTGGCGATATGGCGCCAGACCTCGGGGGCCTCGGGCGTAGTATTGGTGCTCTCGTAGCACTCGATGCCATCGTCGGTACTCACCGAGCCGATCATGCCGCAGGACTCGCCCGCCGCTTTGATAATCGACTGGAGCATAAAAGCGGCCGTGGTCTTTCCCTTGGTACCGGTGATACCCACGATCTTGACGTCGTGGTCGGGACGGTCGTAGACCTCCGGCGGCAACAGGGCCATGGCCGTGCGAACGCTATCAACAACCAGCATCGCAGCACCGCTCTCCTGCGCCAGCGGCTCCAGAGACTCGACCAGTGACTCCTCGCACACAAATGCGACGGCGCCCGCATCGAGCGCCATGCTCAAAAACGCGGGCTTAAAGGCAGCACCTTTGCAGAAGAACACGTCACCTGCCGAGACCGCGCGCGAATCAAACGAGCAGCCGGTCACGGCACGCTCGTCAACCTGCTCTGATGCGCGCAGCTCGCCGCACACATCGAGAAGCTTGGCAAGCGTATCGACCGTGGTCACGGTCGCGGAATCCGAATGGTGCATCTTTCACCTTTCTCAGCCATTTGGCAGGGACGGTTTTCATAGTAACTGAAACGTGCTCGCGCAAAAACGGCTCCCGGAGGAGCCGTTACGCGCAGGCGTTCGTAAGCCGAGGCTAGGCAGCCTGAACAGAAGGCTGGCCCTCGTCGATAAAGAAGCGCTTGTACCACACTAGGAACACGAGCGGCGTATAGATCTTGCGCTGGAAATCGCCCTTGCCCGCAAAGTGCAGATCGAGCAGGTGCATGAGCTCGTCGGTATTGAAGAACTCACTTGCCCACGGCGCGGTGAAGTACTCCTTGACATAGTCGTACCACTTTTGCTCGCGCAGCCAGTAGACAATCGGCACCGGGAAGCCCACCTTGGGACGGGTGGCCCACTCATCGGGCAGCGACTTGTTGGCAGCGTGGCGGAGTACCTGTTTGTTGCCGTTCTCGTTGATGCGGTAGCGGTCGGGAATGTGCTCGGCGAACTCCATGACTTTGCGGTCCAGGAAGGGCACGCGCAGCTCCAGCGAGTGCGCCATGCACATCTTGTCGGCCTTGAGCAGAATGTCGCCCGGGAGCCACATGTTCATGTCCAAGTACTGCTTCTTGACCAGCTCGGGCTGACCCTTCACGCGCGCATAGATGGGAGCGGCAAGCTCGAAGGCGCCATCGCCGGTGTTGTACTCGGGCTTGAGCACGCCGTCGACCTCGCGCTCCGGCCATACCAGAGCCTGTCCCAGGAACGACTTCTCGGGGATCTCGGCACCCTTGACCAGGAAGTTATGTCCCTTGAAGTACGGCATATGCAGCGCCAGGTTACCGAGCGCGCGACGGATGGGCAGCGGCACCATCTTTTTGTACTTGCGCACCGGGACCGTGTCCTCGTAGTAGGCGTAGCCGCCAAAGAGCTCGTCGGCGCCTTCGCCCGAAAGCACGACGGTGACGTCCTTGCGGGCCATCTCGGCCAAGAACCACAGCGGCACGGAAGACAGGTTGGACTGCGGCTCGTCCATGTGATACTGGATGTCCTCGAGCGCACCGAAGAACTCGTCGGCGGTAATCATCTTGCGGACGTTCTCGACGCCGAGCTTATCGGAAAGCTCCTTGGCGTAGTTGGTCTCGTTAAAGTTCTTGTAGTCAAAGCCCACCGAGAAGGTCTTGTCGGGCATGAGGCAAGCGGCGATGTAGCTGGAGTCGACGCCACCGGAGAGGAACGACGCGACCTTGACGTCGGCGATACGATGGGCCTCGACGCTCTCGTGCACGACCTCGTCCAGCTCATCGACATACTCTTCGAACGGCTTCTCGACGGCAGAGTAATCGCAATCCCAGTAGCGCTCGATGTTCATCTTGCCGGTCGGGATATCGACGGTAAAGTAGTGCGCCGGCGGCAGCTTGTAGACACCCTCGAAGAAGGTCTCCTCGGTTGCCGAATACTGCAGCGTCATGTACGGACGCAGGGCCTTTTTGTTGACCGCCTTGTGGAAGTGCGGGTAGTCCAAGAAGCTCTTGATCTCGGAACCAAAGAGCACGCCCGGAGCGCCGTCGCCCGCATCGGCCATGGGATAGTAGTAAAGCGGCTTGATGCCAAAGATGTCGCGGGCGCCAAAAAGCTTGTTCTTCTTTTTGTCCCAGATGACGAAGGCGTACATACCGCGCAAGCGATCGAGTACGGCCTCGCCCCACTCCTCGTAGCCGTGCAGGAGGCTCTCGGTGTCGGCGCCGCAGTGGAACTTGTAGCCCTTGGCCTCGAGCTCGGAACGGAGTTCTTGGAAGTTGTAGATCTCGCCGTTGAAGACAATGACGACGCTACCGTCCTCGTTGGCCATGGGTTGGGCGCCAGCCTCGGTCAGGTCGAGGATCGACAGGCGGCGGAAGCCCAGGGCAACGCGGCCGTCGATAAACTGACCGCCCATGTCGGGACCGCGATGGACGATGCGGTCCATCATCTTGGTGAGCACCTCGGATTGGTTATCCGTCCCACCGACAAAACCGACAAAACCGCACATATACTATCCCCTCTGCTGTTGCTGGGCATCAAATCGAATCAGTAGCTTTTGAGTATACCCGAGGGCGTAAAGAGGGGCGGAATGTTCAGGCAATCTCAACTGAATCAGCTCCGCTGTGACACGCGCGAGTTACCTTTAATGGATATGAGGTGAATGAGGCGATTGTTTTGCTATACTCTCTCCGCACGGGCGATTGGCGCAACGGTTAGCGCAGGTGCTTTACACGCACAAGGCTGGGGGTTCGAATCCCTCATCGCCCACCACTGATTTGGAAACGGTCCTCGAAAGGGGACCGTTTTTGTTTGCGCCCATTTCATGGGATTCGAACCCGCAAGGGTGCGGAGCTGAGGAAACGCGAAGCGTTTTCCAGCGCAGCACGCGAGGGCCGTAGGCCCGAAGCGAGAGCGGGCGGCGTCAGCCGCACGCGACATCCCTCATCGCCCACCACTGATTTAATAGGCTCCCAGCAATGGGAGCCTTTCTTTTTTTGGGCCCATCGCAGAGGGATTCGAACCCGACAGGGTGCGGAGCTGAGAAAACGCGCAAGCGTTTTCCAGCGCAGCACGCGAGGGCCGTAGGCCCGAAGCGAGAGCGGGCGGCGAAGCCGCACGCGACATCCCTTATCGCCCACCACTGAATTGTTAGGCCTCCAGCGATGGAGGCCTTTCTTTTTTCAGGCCCAGCGCATGGAATTCGAACCCGCCAGCACGTCTGTCACAAAGGCCGTGGTCAAAAAATGGCAAAAATGAGTACTGCTACTTTGTTTGCAACATATAAAAAGACAATATTTGCTTAAGTTACGCAACATATGTCCATTATAAGGACTAACAGTTGGATCAAAATCGTGCTTTCATCGCCATTTCGACTTGCTATCTGGCCTTATTAGTCCAAAATTGCTGCTACCAAATCGGTAACAGTACTCATATTTGATGTTTTTTGACCAGCAGGTCTCCCTGCCTTAGCAAATCTAAGGCAAAACGGGCTCCAGACCGCTGAATCATGCCGCATAGGACACGCCCACAGTCCGGAACCCGGTCCAAATTGAGTTATTGCGCTGCGTTAGCCCAAGACACCCGACAGGATCTCGATCAGACTGTCCACGTCGGCTTCCTCGCAGACGAGCGGCGGCAGGAAACGCAGCGTATGGGCACCCGTAGCGTTAATCACGGCACCGGCGGCCAGCGCGCCGGCCACAACGTCGTGTGCATCACCCGCAGTATCGTCCAGATCGCAGCCGAGCATCAGGCCACGGCCACGAACCTCTACCACATGCGGAAGCTTAGCCAGCGCCTGCTCCATATAGACACCCACCTTGGCAGCATGCTCGGCATAATCGCCACGCACAAGCGCGGAGAGCGTCGCGGCACACGCCGCGATGGCCAAGCAGCTACCGCCAAAAGTCGAGCCGTGGTCGCCCGGCTTAAACACGTCGGCAATCTCCTTCTTTGCCACGACGGCACCCATGGGCACGCCGTCGGCAATGCCCTTGGCAAGGCTCATGATGTCGGGCTCCACGCCATAGGTCTGGAACGCAAACGGCTTACCCGTGCGGAAGATACCGCACTGGACCTCGTCGGCGATAAGCACGGCACCCACCTCGTGCGCCAAGTCGCGCGCCGTAGCCATAAACTCCTCGGTCATGGGGTGCACGCCACTCTCACCCTGGATCGGCTCGAGCATCACGGCACAAATCTCGCTCCCCAGCTGCTTAAAGATTGCACGCAGTTCATCGACATCGTTGGGCGTGCAGGCCACAAAGCCACCCGGCAGCGGGCGGAAGCTGTCCTGCAGCCAATCCTGCATGGTGGCGGCAATGGTCTCGAGCGTACGGCCGTGGAAGCCGCCGCGCATGCACACGATGGTGTTGCCGCCATTACCGGCACGCTTGGCGTACAGGCGCGCGAGCTTCATCGAGCCCTCGTTGGCCTCGGCGCCAGAGTTGGCAAAGAAGGTCTCCCAAACCTGCTCATCCGCAGCCGGGGCACCAAGAGCAGCTGCCGTGGTCTCATCGCCGGCGACAATGGCATCGGCAAGCACGCGCGCACCATCTACGTCGTCGTTAGCAAGCTTGGACAGCAGCGCCGCGACCTGTCCGCGCTGCTCAATGTAGAAGTAATTGGAGACATGCATGAGCTTTTTGGTCTGTGCCTCGAGCGCCGAGAGCACAGCCGGGTCGCCATGACCTAGGCTGCACACGCCGATACCGGCAAGAAAGTCGAGGTACTCACGGCCATCGTCGCCGGTGAGCTTCATGCCGTGACCCTCGACAAACTCGACCGGAGAGCGGCCAAAGGTATGCATAACGTAATGGGATTCAAGCGATTGCTGAGCTGCAAGTGACATGGGATGCCTTTCGTTGGGCGCCAGACGGCGCGGGGCTATGGGTGCAGGAATGGGGCGGCTGCGGGTCAGCTAGACCGTCTGAAGCTTCTCGACCTCGTCAAGGTTCTCGGTCAGACGCGCAGCAAACGTCGAAAGCGGATGCGGATGCGTATCGAACTCGTAAGCCGTCTCGGTGGAATGGATCACGGTGCCGACGCCGGCATCGGTCAGCAGCTCCAGGAGCAGCGAATGCGGCGTAGTACCGTTAATGATGTGGGCACGAAATACGCCGCCGGTAAGCGCATCGACGGCCGCACGCAGCTTGGGAATCATGCCCTTATCGACCTCGCCGCCGTAGAGCATTTCGTTAACCTCGTCGAGCGTTAGGTTGGAGATAAGCGAGTCCTTGTCGCTAAAGTCCTTGTACAGGCCATCGACATCGGTCAAAAAGATCGCCTTATGCGCGTGGAGCGCCGCGGCAACGGCACCGGCGGCGGTATCGGCGTTGATGTTGAAGAAACCGCCGTCCTCCCCCGCCGCGACGGTAGCGATGACGGGAATGTACTCGCTATCGAGTAAGCGCTCGATATAGTCGGTGTTGACGTGCGTCACTTTGCCCACACGACCGAGCTCGGGGTCGAGCGGCTCGGCGATGAGCGTGCCGGCATCGCTGCCCGACACGCCCACGGCCAGGTTGCCGTGGTGGTTGATGGCAGCAACCAGCTCCTGGTTAACCTTGCCGCCCAGCACCTCGCGCACGATATCCATAGTCGCCGGCGAGGTCACGCGCTGGCCGTTCTTAAACTCGACGGGAATATCGTAATGGCTCAGCGCCTCGTTGATAGCCTTGCCGCCGCCGTGCACGATAACGGGGCGCATGCCGATGATCTTGAGCAGGACGATGTCGCTCATCACGTCGCGACGCAGCTGCTCGTCGACCATGGCTGCACCGCCGTACTTGATAACGACCGTCTTGCCGGTCAAGTTCTTAATCCACGGCAGCGCTTCGAACAGCAGCTGCGCGGTTGCTTCGTTGGATTCGCTCGAACGACAATCGCGTGCGAATTTCATAATCTGCCTCGTCTTTCATATCGTTATCGCGCCGTGCTCAGCTGTCCGCAATCGCGGCAAGATGCGCAGCGTGCCTGGAATCTAGGAACGGTAGTCGCCGTTGATGGAGATGTACTCATGCGTGAGGTCGCAGGTCCACACGGTCGTTGCCGCGTCGCCTGCGCCCAGGTCGGCCGAGATCACGATCTCGGGCGCCTCGAAACGTCGTAGAGCCTCGTCCTCGTCAAAGGGAACAGTCAGACCGTCGCGACAGACGGGCATGCCCATCATGTCGATGGAAACGTCTTCCTGATTAAATTTCACGCCGCACTTGCCAAGCGCCATAGCAACGCGACCCCAGTTGCAGTCGTGGCCGGCGATGCAGGTCTTAACGAGCGGCGAGTTGGCAACGGCACGGGCGGCGATATCGGCTTCCTCGTCGTTCACGGCGCCGGTAACGTTGACCGTAACAAGCTTGGATGCGCCCTCACCATCGGCGGCGATATTGCGCGCCAGGCTCTCGCACACCTCGTGCACGGCAAATGCCAACTCGTCGAAGGCATCGGAGCCCTCGACGATAGGCTCGGCATCTGCGGCAGCGGCGCCGGAGGCAAGCATGATGCAGGTGTCGTTGGTCGAGGTGTCGGAATCGACCGTTACCTTGTTAAAGGTCTGCTTGACGGTGGAGAGCAACAGGGCGTGGAGCGCCGCCGGCTCGACGGGGGCATCGGTAGTGATGACCGCGATCATGGTGGCCATGTTGGGCATGATCATGCCCGAGCCCTTGCACATACCGCCCACCGTATAGGCATTGCCTGTGTGTCCCGCAGCCTCGCTGACGTAGGACACGGCGTACTCCTTGGAGTGCGTGTCGGTCGTCATGATGGCGCGAGCGGCATCGGCGCCACCGTGGGCGGAAAGTGCCTCGTAGGCAGCAGGAATGGCGGTCTCAAACGTGTCGATCGGCAGAATCTGGCCAATCACACCCGTGGAGGCAACCAGAATCTGCTGGGGCTCGCAGCCGATGACCTGCGATGCGATGCTGCATGTCTCACGCGCGCATGCAAGGCCGGTCTCACCCGTGGCGGCGTTGGCATTGCCAGAGTTGATCGAAACGCCGGCGATGATACCGTAGCCCTTGTCCGCACCGCCCAGGTTGGCACGGCTCACCTGCACGGGCGCCGCGCAAAAGCGATTGGTAGTAAACACGCCGGCACCGGGACAGGGCTTATCGGGCACAACGAGCGCGTAATCCAGACGCTCGGGATTCTTCCGAAATCCCGCATGGATGCCTGCGGCCTTAAAGCCGGCCGCTGCCGTAACGCCACCCTCGACGGCGCGAATCTTGATATCAAACAGCTCGGTATTCATCGTCTTTATGACTCCTTATGTCAAACAAAAAACGGACATCGGTTGGTGCGCCATGCCAGTCGTAATCATGAGACCAGCTTAAGAGTGGCGCCCCACTCGATGCCCGACTACCAAATCGTTAACAATCGAATGTGCTACACCGGGCACGCCACTGTGGGCAAGCCTCGTCGCTCGTCAAAGCCAAAGACGATATTGGCGCACTGGACCGCTTGGCCCGCAGCGCCCTTGCACAGATTGTCGATGGCGCCCGTCGCCACCAGCACGCCCGCGCGCTTGTTGAGCGCGAGGCCGATCTGGGCGGCGTTGGTGCCGACGACCGAAGCCGTCTTGGGCTGCTGGCCGGCGTCGAGTACGCACACGAAAGTGCGACCAGCGTAGAACTGCTTGTAATAGTCGACAACGTCCTCAAGGGTCAAGGTATCGATAGCCTGCGGCGTAAGCGGCAGCGTCACCGTGGAGAGCAGACCACGCTTGAGCGGTGCCAGGTGCGGGGTAAAGACGACGCGATCGGTCAGGCCAAGGATTTGCTCAATCTCGGGCGTGTGGCGATGCTTGCCCACGCCGTAGGCCTCCAAATTCTCATCGGCGCTGCAAAAATGCGTACGAGCGTTGCAGGACTTACCGGCGCCCGTCACGCCGCTAATGGCATCGACAATCACGGGGCCGTTCTCTGCCACCCAGCCCGCACGCACGGCAGGAGCGGCAGCAAGGCTCGTTGCGGTGGGATAGCAGCCGGCGCAGGCGACCAAAACGGGCTTTCCGGCGGCATGGCTGGAAGCAGCGGTCTCCAAGTCCTGGCAGAACAGCTCGGGCAGGCCGAAGGCACGTGTCTTGAGTAGCTCGGGGCTCGTGTGCTCGGCGGCATACCATGCCTCAAACACGGCCGGATCGCTCAGGCGGTAATCGGCCGAAAGATCGAAGCAGGAAACGCCTGCGGCAAGGAGCGCGGGCACCTGTGCCATGGCAGCCGTGTGCGGCACGGCAAGAAAAACCGCATCGCAGCTCTTGAGCTCGGGCGCGTCATGCGTGGTGAAAACCAGATCGCTCGCGCCAGCAAAGCTCGGATACACCGCGGACAGCGGCTGGCCGGCATCGGCGTTGGACGTAATGGCAACAAGTTCAAACTCGGGATGGCCGAGCACGAGGCGAATGAGCTCGGCGCCGGCATATCCAGCCGCGCCGACGATTCCAACCTTCAAAGACATATCAGACTCCTTGTCTGCGATTTATGCACCGATGCGCATTTCGCAGCGGTCGTTATGAAGTGGGTTGAAACTTTAGCACCAAAAGATGCATGAACACGTAAATGGCTTGCATATTCATGCATTGAAACATTCCCGACACATTCGCTTGAAGGAATTGACAAATGGAGCGGGCCCCGTA
>CABRDB010000014.1 GCA_902469555.1 uncultured Collinsella sp.
CTCTGGTGCCCCCGGGCGGATTCGAAAACTCCCCCGCGGGGAAATGAGTGACGCGGGTGTCGACGGCTCGAATCCTGCCCTTAGACCAGAAGAGCCCGGCACCGTAGCGGTACCGGGCTCGATATTTCTCTGGTGCCCCCGGGCGGATTCGAACCGTCGACACCCGCTTTAGGAGAGCGGTGCTCTATCCCCTGAGCTACGGAGGCATGTTGCACTAGTGTAGCAGATTTACTGCATCGCAATACGTCGCATGACTAGACTTCGAAGTTGCGGTGGAATAGTTCCTGTCTGAAGCATCTAAAGCCGTATTTAGGAACTATTTCACCGCAACTTATGAGGAGCTAGTTACCTTTGTGGAAGAGGTTTTTGATAACGGAGGGGATGCTCTTGGCGCCCTTGGCCGTCACATCGATAAAGTCGGGCGAACGCACAAGCTTATCCTCGTCGACGTACTTGCGGACAGCACGAAGCGTCTCTTTGTCGTCGCGCGTCGAAAACGTAAAGTGACCGTTGTCCTTGGTGAAGATGGCAAAACGCGTGATCTTCTTGGTGCCGCGTAAAACCTCGGCGGCAATATAGTCGACCTCATCCCACGGGATTTGAATATAATCCTCGGGATTGCGCTCGTTGTAATACTCGAACGCCTTATTGCCCACCATCACGTTGCCGTGGCTGGTAAGCCCCATCAGGCAGGTTGCCGGCGTTGCCAGATCGACCGTGCTGTTCTGAGATTGCGCCATGCGCGCCTCGCCCTCCAAATAAAACAATCGGACCGCATCCAGTGTACCCACCGGGTGCGGTCCGTTTCAATGGCTCAAAAGCCCTTGCCTAGCAATTCTCGGTCTTAAGCCGAAACGTGCTTACATGAAGCCGCAGACGCGACCGATGATGCCGATGGCGAAGAGAGCCAGGATGATGACGATCGGGCTGACCTTCTTCTTGAGGAGCTTGCAGACCAGCAGGGTCAGGCACACGGCGGCAAGGCCGGGGATGAGCTGATCGAGGTTGGCCTGAAGCGTGGTGACCTTCACCTGATCAAGGGCGTTAGCACCGATGGAGTTATACATCGTCAGTGCTTCCTTGACACCCTCAGAACCGGAGGGCAGGTTAGCCCAGTCGATAAAGGCGCCAGCAGACTGCGTGACCTTGGAGACGACCGGGGTGAAGGAGATGGACACCCAGCGCTCGACCAGGGCGCCGATGATGAACATACCCAGGATGGAAGCACCCTCGGTGACCTTGCCCATCAGACCGCCGGAGAGGTCCTTGGCGATGGAGGAGCCGACCTTGTAGCCAAACTCCTGCGTGTACCACAGGAAGGCGTAACGAATGATGTTCCACGCGAAGAAGAACAGCAGCGGACCGGCGATGCTGCCGGACAGGGCCAGGGAAGCGCCCAGAGCACCCAGAATCGGGCGAAGGGTGAACCAGAAGGCGGGGTCGCCGACACCGGCGAGCGGGCCCATCATACCGACCTTGACGCCCTGAATGGCGACGTCGTCAATCGGGGCACCGTTGGCGCGCTCCTCCTCGAGAGCGAGGGTAACGCCAATGACGGGGGCGGAAACATAGGGGTGGGTGTTATAGAACTCCAGGTGGCGCTTAAGAGCGGCAATCTGGTCATCCTTGCTGGTGTAGAGCTTCTTGATCGCAGGGATCATTGCGAAGCACCAGCCGCCGTTCTGCATACGCTCGTAGTTCCACGAGCCCTGAAGGAACTGATGACGGAAGCAAACCTTCTTGCGGTCAGCCTTGGTGAGCTGAATCTTGTTCTCTGCCATATGTATCACTCCCCTCCTACTCGTAATCGTTCAGAATGTCGCCGAGCGGGTCGCCGGAGCCACCGCCCATGCCGCCACCCTGCTTGGCCAGATCCTTAAGGCCAAGGTAGATGAGGGCAAGGGAGATGCCGATGAGGCCAAGGGCGATCAGCGTGAGCTGAGGGATGGCAGCAAGGACAAAGCCGAGGATGAAGAACGGCCAGGTCTCCTTGGTGGCCATCATGTTGATGACCATGGCGTAACCGACGGAAGCGACCATGCCGCCGCCGACAGCCATGCCGCCGGACAGCCAGTCGGGCATAGCGTTAAGCGCGTTGGTAACGGCCTCGGCCGGGATGATGCACAGAAGTACTGCCGGGATGGCGATACGAAGGCCCTGCATGAGGATGGCAGCGTACTGCCAGCGCTCGATGCCGGAGAAGTCGCCCTTCTCGGCGCAACCGTCCATGGCGTGAGCGATAGCGGTAGCAATGGTACGGCAGATCATGGTCAGGAACAGACCAGCGACCGACAGCGGGACGGCGACGGCGATGGCCGCGGTAACGGCCTTGGCCGAATCAGTGGCGCCGCCGTTGAGGGCGAGCACCATGATGATCGAAGAAGCGACCGAGGCCAGAGCGGCGTCAGGCGCGACGGCGGCGCCGACGTTAGCCCAGCCAAGGGCCATCATCTGGAGCGAACCGCCCAGGAGGATGCCCTCCTGAAGGTGACCGGTTACGAGACCGATAAGCGTGCATGCCACGAGCGGCTGATGGAACTGGAACTCATCCAGAATGCCTTCCATACCGGCAAGCAACGCGACAATCGCAACAAGCAGAATAGTGATTGCAGACATGTATCGGACCCTCCTTTACTATGCTTGAGCGGCCAGTTCGGCCTTAGCTTTCTTCAACATGGCGTCGAGATCCTCGGAAGCATCCGAAGGAACCTTGCGGACCTCGAACTTGACGCCCTTGGCCTTGAGGGCCTCGAGGGTCTTAACGTCGTCATCGCCCATAGCGACGGCGTTGGTGACGACGACCTTGCCCTTGGAGTGAGCCATGGAACCGATGTTGACTTCCTTGATGTCGACGCCGGCCTCGATGGCCTTGAGCAGATCCTGCGGGTTCTCGAAGAGCAGCATGGCCTTGGTGTCACCAAAACGCGTGTCCTTGACGACCTCGGCCATCTTCTTGATGGGCACGACGTTGGCATGGACTCCCGGAGGGGCAGCCTGCTCGATCATCGTCTTGCGAAGCTCGTCGTGAGCAACGCCGTCGGAAACCACGATGATGCGGTTGGGGTTAATCTGCTTGGTCCACGTGGTGGCCACCTGACCATGCAGCAGACGGGTGTCGATACGGACGTGGGCGATCTTGATGTGCCCGTCGCCGATGACCGTTCCCGGAGGGATGGCGCCTGCAGGAGCAGCGGCGGCCGTAGCCGGCTTCTTCTCCTCGGGCTCCAGAGACTCGGGCTTGACGCGCACGCCAGCCTTAGCCTCAGTCACGAGATGTTTTGCGATCGCATGTGCAGTGTTCTTTGCGTCAAAGCGCTGCGAATATGCCTCGATGAGCATAGGCAGGTTGACACCGGTGACGATAGCCCAGGAATCGTGGCCCTCGATGAGCCCGCTGATCTGGTTGAACGGCGTGCCGCCCCACAGATCAACGAGGAAGAGCACCTGCTCCTGGTCCTCGAAGGAAGCGACTGCTTCCTCGACCTTGGCACGGAAGTCGTCGGGGCCCATGCTCGGCTCGAGCGAGACCACGGCAACAGACGGCTGATCGCCAAAGACCATCGAGCCCGTCTGCTTGATTCCAGCTGCCAAGTCCCCGTGGCTAGCAAGAACAATACTTACCATCACATAACCTCCTTTTTGTCTACGTATTTCCTACACGACATGAAAGGAGTATACCTGTTTGGATTGTGGAATTATAGCTAAATCCGCAAAAGGTTGGATTATTTGTTTAAACGTCTAGGTTTGTTACAAGTTGATTACGTTACTGCTTTTTGACTCATTACACGACAAGGCGTCGCTCATCAAGCTATGTATTTTATAGATACAGGCAAGCTGTTCATTAATATCGATATTAAGCAAGTGCGAATGTGCTCGTACTGTCACTATTTTGTTTAAACAGACATGGCTTGACTATTTGCACGACTTATGCTCAACAAAACTACTCAAAAAAGTTGCGGTGAAATAGTTCTTGTTTAAGAGCCAGAAGGCTGGATTTAGGAACTATTTCACCGCAACTTATAGAGGATCCTAGACGATGTGGAGTGGGTTGGCGGCGTCGACGGCATCGGGCGCGTCGGAAGGGCCGTCGGGGGCAGCGCCTGCCGGATCCTCTTCGGGGGTCTCGATCTGTTTGATCATTACCTCTTGGCCCTGCAGCAAATAGGTCTCGCCGCTACCGCAATGGGGACAGGCCTTGCCGTGCTCGACCGTCGCGTAGTCGCAGCCACACGCCTCGCAATGTGTCACGGCCTCAACGGGCTCCACGATAAGCTCCGCACCCTCGGTGATGGGCTTTTTATCTGCCGCCCAGCGCCAAGCGTCGAGTAGCAAGTCGGGAACGACGCCCGAGACCTCGCCCAGCAGCAGCGTGACGCTCGAAACGCGACGCACGCCATTGGCGCGCGCCACGTTCTCGACATCGCGAATGATGTGATAGACGATTCCCAATTCATGCAAGGCGAAACCCTTTCTGCAGAGGTTGATTCGATGCAAACTCAAAGCAAGGGGACGACGAGATCTAGTCTGCGCCGTCCCCTTACCCGCCATGGCTACCTATTTACGACCAAATTTAATCTTGATGGCACGCTTTAGAGCGTACTTGCCGAGGCTTGGGAGCTTTTGCTCGTATTTGACCATCGTGGAGCACTCGGGGCGGTCGCGATCCAGATGGATGGCGTCGAACGCGCACTTGGTGGTGCACAGGCCGCAGCCGATGCACTTGTTGGGGTCGACGATCGAGGCACCGCAACCCAGGCAACGGGCGGTCTCGGCGCGCACCTGCTCTTCGGTAAAGGTCTCGACGTACTCGCTAAACGGCGCAGCCTTCTCGCGCTCGCGGTCCACGTGGGCAACCTCGCGGCTCGCGTTGTCGTAGCTCTCGAGCACAACGTCGTCGCGGTCGAGCGCGGTGTAGCGGCGCTGATTGCGGCCGATGGTGAGCGTGGAGCCCGGCTGCACAAAGCGATGGATGGACACCGCGGCCTCGTGGCCGGCGGCGATAGCGTCGATGGCAAAGCTGGGGCCAGTGTAGACGTCACCACCCACAAAGATGTCGGGTTCGGCGGTCTGGTAAGTCTGGGGATCGGCAAGGGCGCCCTGGCCGCGGCCGAGCTCCACCTTGGAGCCAGCCAGCAGGTCGCCCCACACAATGGACTGGCCAATCGACATGACGACACGGTCGGCATCGACACGGCGCAGATCGTTCTCGTCGTACTCGGGCGCAAAACGGCCCTCGTCGTCAAAGACACGCGTGCAGCGCTTGAAGGTGATACCGCACACACGACCGGCCTCGTCCAGGTGAATCTCCTTGGGGCCCCAGCCGCAGCTGATGTGAGCGCCGTCCTCAACGGCCTCGCGACGTTCTTCCTCGCTGGCGGGCATCTGGACCTCGCTCTCCAGGCAGAACATCTCAACGTGCCCAGAGCCCAGACGGCAGGCGTTGCGGGCAACGTCGATGGCCACGTTGCCGCCGCCCACCACAATGGTGCGGCCGGACAGGGTATCGATCTTGCCGCTGTTAACCTCGCGAAGGAAGTCGACGGCCACGGTCACGTCCACGGCATCCTCGCCCGGAATACCGGCAAGGCGGCCGCCCTGGCAGCCGATGGCCACGTAAAAGGCCTTAAAGCCCTGCGCGCGCAGCTCGTCGAGCGTCACATCACGACCGACCTCCACGCCATAGCGGAACTCGGCACCCATCAGGCGAATGATCTCGACCTCGGCCTCAATGACGTCCTTCTGCAGCTTAAAGCTGGGAATGCCGTAGGTGAGCATGCCGCCCGGGCGCTCGTTTTTCTCGAAGACGACGGGCTTGTAGCCCTTCTCGGCCAGATAGAAAGCGCAGGACAGGCCGGCCGGACCGGCACCGATGATGGCGATCTTCTGATCAAAGCCGCCAGCGCGCGTCGGCGTCACCACGGGCGGGACGTAGCGGGTCGCGGCATCCAGATCGCGCTGGGCGATGAACTTCTTGACCTCGTCGATGGCCACGGCGGCGTCCACACGGCCGCGGGTGCAGGCGTCCTCGCAGCGGCGGTTGCACACACGGCCGCAGATAGCGGGCAGCGGGTTCTCGCGCTTAATGAGTGCCAGCGCCTCGTCATAGCGACCCTGAGCCGCGAGCTTCAAATAGCCCTGAACGGCAACGTGCGCGGGGCAGGCCGTCTTGCAGGGAGCGGTGCCGGACTCATGCGTCTCGATGCGGTTGTCGTTGCGGTAGTTGGGCGACCACTTGGTGTGGTCCCACTTGGTGGCATCGGGCAGCTCCTGGCGCGGATACTCGGGCACCTGTCCGCCGGCCTTTTTGCTGCAGAGCTTCTGGCCCAGCTTGGCGGCGCCGGCCGGACACACCTCGACGCAGCGACCGCAGGCCACGCACTTGTCCTTCTCGACCTTAGCGACATAGGCCGAGCGCGACAGGTTGGGCGTGTTGAACAGCTGCGAGGTGCGCAGGGCGTAGCACACGTTGACGTTGCAGTTGCAGATGGCGAAGATCTTGTTCTCGCCGTCGATATTAGTGATCTGGTGCACAAAGCCGTTGTCCTCGGCCTGGCGCAAGATGTCGTAAACCTCGTCGCGGGTCACGTAATGGCCACGATCGGTCTCAACCACGTAGTCGGCCATATCGCCCACGGCGATGCACCAATCGGCCGGGTCGTCGGCGCAGCCCTCACCCATCACGCGACGGCTCGCGCGGCAGCTGCAGGTGCTGGCGGCATATTTGCCATCGTATTTGTCGAGCCAATGCTCGATATGCTCGATCGGCACCGAGGTGCTCGCGGCGTCGATGGCCTTCTCGACCGGAATGACGTGCATGCCGATGCCGGCGCCTCCGGGCGGCACCATCGGCGTGGCCTTGGACAGCGGTCCCTTGGACGCCTGCTCAAAGAACTTGGCATAGACCGGGTGCTCCTCGAGCTGGCTCACGCGCATGTTGAGGAACTCGGCAGAACCCGGCACCAGCATGGGCAACACCCATTGCTTGGCGCGCTCGGGGTTTTCCCAGTTGTACTCGAGCAGACCCGTGTAGCTCATGTCGTCGAGCATCTTCTCGATATCGGCTTCGGGCATGCCGGTGAGCTTGACCATCTCGGGCAGCGTATAGGGACGGCGCATCTTCATCTTGCAGAGCACTTCGGCCTGCTCGTCGGTTGCGGCCTCGGCAAACGACCAGTACTCGTAGCCCAGCAGCTCGTCGCGATGCAGCAGACGGTTGGTGCAGTGCTCGCACAGCTTGACGATGGCCTCGCGCGGATGCTCCGGCAGCGGCGGCACGAACTCCGAACCGATGTCGGGCTCGGTGTAACTAATCCCCGGTCCGTTGAGAATCATGGTTGTCCCTTCTCTTGCCGCAGCCCGGCGGGACCGCAGCGCCCCTCTTTTTTTGCAGGCCGGACATGCCCCCATGCCGTTCACCCGCCATTGTTGACATTGTGTCAAAAATAGTATTGACGAACCGTCAACAATATTCAAGACTGTTAGGCGAACGGTCAGGCAAAAGAGGATGAAAGGCGGCAAAACATGGGCAATAACACAGCAGGTACCTCTGTGGTCGATGCCGTCCCCGCATCCGATAGCGCGGCAAAGCGCCTGACGGGCGACGAACGCCGTCGCGAGATCCTCGATGCCGTGCGCACCGTAAGCTCCGAGCTGGGCGTGTCCCACCTATCGGTATCGGCCGTGACCAAGCGAGCCGGCTGCACGCGTTCATTGTTCTACCACTACTTCGCCGACATGGACGCCGCCGTCACCGCTGTTATGGACGAGGCGATCGACGACTTTATCTCCGAACTCGAGCGGTGGAACGCCGACCGCACCGTCGGTGATATCGAGGGCGCGCTCGACACCGTCGCCCCGCTCTTTAAGCGCCTGGTCGCCAGCGGCCACGAGCTGCCGAGCACGCTTACCTCGAGCAGCGGCGCGCTCTACGGCGGCTTTTTGCACAACGTGGTCCAGCGCGTGGCGCAGTATATCTGCGACACCACCGTAGTGGATTTTGTCGCCCATCATGAGCTACGCATCGACCATGTCTACGAGACGTTCTACACCCTCATCATGGGCCTTTTGATGTATATCCGCACGCACCCCGATGTGCCCGACGAAACGGTCAAGGAAATCATCGCCTCGACACTCCACATCGAGGGCTATACCGCCAAGTATCCGGAGCGCAAGCCCCAGAACTGACGACATTTGGCCAAACTGCCCGCGATCAGAAGAGGGGCCGCGGGCGTGTGAAAGGAGAGCAGCATGCTGTTCGATGTTTGGGGTAGCGATACCCTTATCCACTGGGCCGGCTGGGCCATGGTCTTTATTGGCCTGATCGTGCTCAACGAAGTCGGCCGCCGCACCAAGCTGGGCGCGGCAATCATCTTTGGCGTGGCTCCGCTGGCCATGACCATCTACTGCGTCGCCATCGCCGTGGGCGTTTCGCAAGGCGCCGAGTGGGCGCTCACCAACCCCACCCATGTGTACCAGAACAGCTGGTTCCACTACGCCAAGGTATACGCGGCGCTCGCCGGTTGCTGGGGCTTCATTGCCATTAAGTACCAGTGGGGAAAGATCGGCAAGGCGCATTGGTTCCGCGCATGGCCGTTTGTGATCGTCGCCATCAACATCATGATCGCCGTCGTATCCGACTTTGAGAGCGCCTATCACTTCTTTGTCCTGGGCGAGTCCACCTGGGTCACCTCCGAAGGTGCTACGCAGCTGGCCGGCTGGAACAACGTGTTCAACGGCATCGCCGGTCTCATCAACATCTTCTGCATGACCGGTTGGTGGAGCGTCTACGCCTCCGAGGATCAGACCGATATGCTGTGGCCCGACATGACCTGGGTCTACATCATCGCCTACGATATCTGGAACTTCTGCTACACCTACAACTGCCTGCCCACCCACTCCTGGTTCTGCGGCTTTGCGCTGCTGCTGGCGCCCACCGTCGCCGCCTTTATCTGGAACAAGGGCGGCTGGATCCAGAACCGCGCCTTTACGCTGGCTATTTGGTGCATGTTTGCCCAGGTATTCCCCTACTTCCAGGAGGAGTCCATCTTTGTGACCCACTCCACGCTCGACCCCGGCGCCGCTACCGCGGTCTCGATCGCCGCACTGGTCGCCAACGTCGCCGCGATCATCTACATCGCCTACCGCGCCAAGAAGCTCGGCCGCAATCCCTACAAGCAGGATGTCTTTGAGGGCACCAGCGATTGGGAGAAGGCTACCGCTCGCCGCGCCAAGGTGGATTACGCACACGCCGAGTAACGCGCCCGGCGCAGACATCGCTTGAACACGAAGCAGCATAGCCGGCTCCGCGCAACTCAACGCATTGTAGAGCCCCCGGAATGTGATTCGTTCGCGTTCCGGGGGCCTTTTGCCGCCGCGAGGATGCGGCCGAACGATGCGCTCAGGTTAAATCGGATCTTATATTTCGCACGCGCTTTATATGGCTCCATTTTTGGGTACAGTGTTGTCCCGATATTGAGCTTGGGGGATGTATGAATGATGAGACGATGGGCCAAGAGGATGCGGCCCAAGATGCAGAAGCTTGCGCTGAGGCCTTGGAGAGCTTAGACCGGATTTCACTCGATGAGATTGCGTTTGACGATTCGGGCGTTGATGTGCAGGATGAGCCGGAAACCGAGGCGCAATCCGATAATCAGGATGCAGGCGACGTTGAGCCTGCCGAGGATGAGGCAGATCACGAAGGCACCGAAAGCGAGGCCGGCAACCAGCCCGAATCCGACACGGGCGAGGAAACCGTCTTGCTCGACAGCTTGCCGGCCGAGGATTCGCTGACTCGCGAGCTTCCTGGCCTGGGTTCCGCACCAGCCGTGGACGAGACCATCGCCATGGGCGATATACCCCTGCCGTCCGTTCCCTCGGCACGCGAGGCCGAGGTCCGCCATCGCAAGATGTCGCCCAAGCGCCGCAATCTGATGGTCGCCGGTGTCGTGGCCGTCGCGCTCGTCGCCGGCGGTGCAGGCTATGCTGCCTGGAACGGATATCAGCAAGAGCAGGCTGCCGCTGTCGCCGCCAATGCCCACACGATGATGTCGGTGCAGATTGGCATGCATGCCGCGGGCCTCGACTGTTCCACTGGCTCCAAGATTCCCGTACAGGTGAGCGGTCAGGATTCTGACGGCTCCTCCGTGAGCGAAACGCTCTATGTTGACGAGCACGGCCGCGGCATCAAACTGCTGCCCGGCGATTACACGCTCTCCATCGCTGCCTCCCCCATCGCGGCCGACGGCACCATCTATACCGTCCCGACCACCAAGACGCAGGTCACCGTTAAGAGCGATGGACAGGATTTAAGTGCCCAGGCCACCTTTAAGCTCAAGGTGCCTTCGGCCGACACGGTGACTGACGACCAGATCGATGCCGCCGCCAAGTATGCCGAGGAGGGCGGTGCGAGCTCCGCCGCGGCTGCCAAAGTGCTCCAGCAGGCAGCAACCGCGCGGCGCGACGCCGCCGTCAATGCCGTGAGCGCGCAAAAGGCACAGGCGTCCCGTGATGCTGACGCTCGCCACAAGGCAACCGACCTCTACCAGCTCGATATTCCCGTCGAGTGGTACGGCAAGGTCGCAACTTGGCAAAACGGAAGCACGCTATGCATCTATCTGGGCGACGACGCCAATACGCCGCTCGTGACGCTCGTCGCGGTGCGCGAGGGCGAGAGCTTTACGCCCGATGAAGGCGATACGGTTTTGGGTGCGGCCAATCTAGGCAACGGTTATACCGTCTACGCCAGCGGCCCCGTCTATCCGTACGTGGTGCCCCAGACCATCAACGGGCGGACGCAGAATCCCGTGTCGACCTACCCCATGGATACGGCCATTGAGCTTGTCGAGCTGACGACCGGCAACCGCTATACGTATAGCCAGATCAAGAACGACCTGGTGGGTAAAGACGGCAAGGCCGATGGTGCCACTAAGCTCGAAACCGACTACCTCGCGCAGATCCTGCTGCCGAGTATCAAAGCCCAGGACTAGCCTGGCGCAGCAAGGTGCTCCCCAACCGTGATGAAGGAGCCAGGAGGTCCTGACCCCACAGGCCCATAGATGATTAGGCAAGGAGCCACTTCCATGCGGGCATAACGTGTACCACACCGTGCTCGCATGGAATATCGGTCTGTTCATCCATGGTAACGATTGCCGACTCGCCAAGATCAAACTGGGCCATCGAGGCATCAAGCGCGGCGATTTCGCGCTCGCGCGTTTTCTCACTTGCCATATCCGCACTCACCTGAATCAGGCTATAAGCCCGCATGAGAAGCGCATCCCCAGCCACAAAGTCCACCTCATGGCTTTTGCTCTTCTCTTTGATTAGCAGGCGGCAGACCGAGCCGGTCCTCACCGCGGGAGTCCTTCTTCTTAGCGCATTGAACACTGCGGTCTCGAGCCTCTGGCCCTGGTCCAATGCCGATGCGGGAGAGAATGCTCCAAACATCGCAGGGTCGACAGCGTAGACCTTAGACGCAGACCGCATGTTATTTGCCAGTGAACGCGTGAACTCCGGCACAGAAAATAACAGGTAGGCGTCCTCATAATACTCAAGTAAGTCGCTGAGCGAATTACGACTGACGGGTATCTGTCTGCTCTTGAACTCGTTGTACACTTTGTTCACTGACAGCTCTCGTCCCGAAGATGCCATACACCGCGTCAAGAACAGCGATGCCAGGCGAGGGTTCTTGACGTCGTAACGTTCAACGACGTCCATGGCGACCGTTCGCGAAGCATATTCCTGTAGCAGCTGAATCGCGTCTGCAGGCGTCTGCTCAAGTGTCGCGATGAATCCCCCTCGTTCAAGATACCCGATCAGATGATGTCGAAGCAGCGCTGCATCGCTCGGGGAAAAGGTCGCATCTGACTCGAGAACGCTCCCCGTCTTATATCGAACGTATTCCGAAAAACTCAACGGAAAAAGCTCTCGCACAAGAGAACGACCCCTGAACTCGCTCTTAAGTTCTGAGGACAGCATCTTAGAAGAAGATCCCGTCACATAGACGGTCGCTTTCTCCGTATCGACTACACGCCGCAGAAACGCACCCCATTCGGGAATTTCCTGGATCTCGTCAAAGAAAATGTAAGCGCCCTCGGTTCGAGCAACAGGATACAGCGCATAGAACGTGTCGAGCACGTCCGCCAGCAGCGATGGCTCATACGGGCGCAAGCGCTCATCCTCAAAATTGAAGTAAAGCATCCGGTCAAGCTCGACGCCTCGGCTCTGAAGCCGCCGCATCTCCTGATACAGGCGATACGTCTTTCCACAACGGCGGGCCCCCACAATCACATTTACGATGTTGTCGCGCTTTGGCTCCTGTGGGTTTCCTAGATCAAGGTCTCGCTCAAAGACCTGCGGAACCCCCTGCTGTTCAAAGTCCTTTATTTTCTGGGCGATCAAGTCGTTGAATGCCATGATTCTCCAATCTTGCTCTCTAGCTAATCAAAATTATAGCGATTCTTGATTAATTAGAGATCAAGATTATGTCTGACTTGATTAACACTTAAGCAAGTTTTTTCACTATTACTGCTCGAAGGATGCCGAGTGGCTGAGAGGGCAACCAAGCTCGAATGCGACTCCCTGGACAGTCGATTTGGGACGGGACTTTTTTGACTACCCCGTCCCAGGAAATCATCGCCAAATTAGCTACTTGATGCAACTAGCGCCAGGGGTCGGCTTCGAACAGCGGCTCGCGCTCGGGGCGGCGATCGCTGTAGGGATCGTAGCCGTCATCGTCCTCGTTCTCGGCACGGATGTAGGGGTCGCGCGGCTTGGGCGCCGGCTTAGGCACAGGCTTGGGTGCGGCGGGTGCGGCATCGGTCGCCGGCGCGCTTGTCTTGATCTCGTCTTTCATCTGCATAGCTCCTCGCATCGCATCCGTTCAATATCATCGATTGTCGCACGAAAAAGGGCGGCGGACCCAATTGGATCCGCCGCCCTTGGCGTTTAGAGACGGCTGGTAGATTTTAAGGCATGGCCCAAAACCTACTCGGCGTCGGGGACCTCGTAGGTGGCCGCCGGCGTGTTGTCGCACACGACGGTAAAGCCGCCGTCCTTGTCGGCATCGACCGTCACCTGATCGCCCTCGCGCACCGTGCCGTCGATGATAGCGGCGGCGATGGCATCCACGACCTCGCGCTGAACCAGGCGCTTGAGCGGACGGGCACCGAACACGGGGTCCAGGCCACCCACGGCGAGCATCTGCTTGGCCGCCGGGGTGATGGCAAGCGTCATGCGCTCCTTGGCCAGGCGTGCGCGAACGTCGGCAAGCTGGATGTCGACAATCTTCTCGATCTGCGCCATGCCGAGCGGATGGAACACCACGATATCGTCGATACGGTTGAGGAACTCGGGGCGGAAGGTCTGAGCCATGGCGGCGTCGACCTGATGGCGCATCTCCTCCTCGTCCTTACCGGACAGATCGGCGATGGCCTTGGAGCCCACGTTGGACGTCATGATGATAATCGTGTTCTTGAAGGACACCTGGCGACCCTGGCCATCGGTCAGACGGCCGTCGTCGAGCACCTGCAGCAGCACGTTGAAGACATCAGGATGAGCCTTCTCCATCTCGTCGAGCAAGATCACGGAGTACGGACGACGGCGCACGGCCTCAGTGAGCTGGCCGCCCTCGTCGTAACCCACGTATCCTGGGGGCGCACCGATCAGACGCTGGACGCTGAACTTCTCCATGTACTCGGACATGTCGATACGCACGAGCGCGCGCTCGTCGTCGAACAGGCACTCGGCAAGTGCCTTGGCGAGCTCGGTCTTGCCCACGCCGGTGGGGCCCAGGAAGAAGAAGCTGCCGATGGGCTTGTCCGGATCGGAGAGGCCCGCACGGCTGCGGCGCACAGCCGCGGCGACGGCGGAGACGGCCTCGTCCTGGCCGATGACGCGCTTATGCAGCTCACCCTCCAGGCCCTTCAGCTTGTCGAGCTCGCCCTGCATCATCTTGGACACGGGCACGCCGGTCCAGGCACCCACGACCTCGGCGATCTCATCGGAGGTCACCTGCTCGTTGAGACCCTCGCCGTCCTTCTGCTTTTGTGCCTCGAGCGCAGCCTCGGAATCCTGAATCTGCTGCTGCAGACCCGGAATCACGGAGTAGCGCAGCTCGGACGCACGGCCCAGGTCGCCGTTGCGCGTCGCGCGCTCCTCTTCGCTTCTGGCCTCGTCGAGCTGTCCCTTAAGCTCCTGCACGTGGTCGATGGCGTTCTTCTGGTTGAGCCAGCCGGCCTTTTGCACGTTGAGCTTTTCTTGGACCTCGGCGATCTCTTGGCGCAGGGCCTCCAGACGCTCCTTGGAGGCGTCGTCGGTCTCCTTCATGAGCGCCTGCTCCTCGATCTGCAGCTGGGTGAGCTGACGCGTGGTGGCGTCAATCTCGACCGGCATGCTGTCGAGTTCCATGCGCAGGCGGCTTGCGGCCTCATCGACCAGGTCGATGGCCTTGTCGGGCAGAAAGCGGTCGGCGATATAGCGATCGGAGAGGTCAGCAGCGGCCACGAGCGCGCTATCGGTGATGTGCACACCGTGGAAGATCTCGTACTTCTCCTTGAGGCCACGCAGGATCGAGATGGTGTCCTCGACGGTAGGCTCGCTCACCATAACGGTCTGGAAACGACGGGCGAGCGCCGCGTCCTTCTCGATGTACTTGCGATACTCGTCGAGCGTGGTCGCGCCGATCGCGTGCAAGTCGCCACGGGCAAGCGCCGGCTTGAGGATGTTGCCGGCGTCCATGGAGCCCTCGGTGGCACCAGCGCCCACGATGGTGTGGAGCTCATCGATGAACAGGATGACCTTGCCTTCGGACTTCTGTACCTCCTTGAGCACAGCCTTCAAGCGGTCCTCGAACTCGCCGCGGTACTTAGCGCCGGCGACCAGCGCGCTCATGTCGAGCTCGATAAGGTCGCGGTCGCGCAGGGTACTCGGCACGTCGCCGGCCACGATACGCTGGGCGATGCCCTCGACGATGGCCGTCTTGCCGACACCCGGCTCGCCGATGAGCACGGGGTTGTTCTTGGTGCGGCGGGACAGGACCTGAATGGTGCGACGGATCTCGTCGGTACGGCCAATGACCGGGTCGAGCTTGCCGGCGCGGGCAAGGTCGCAGATATTGCGGCCGTACTGTTCCAGCGCCTCAAACTGGGTCTTGTCCTCGGCGGACGTCACGCGGTCATCGCCGCGCAGCTCCTCGTAGACCTGCTCGATGCGCTCCTTGGTGACGCCGGCGTCGCGCAGCACACGGCCCGCCTCGCCCTTGTCCTCGGCAAGCGCCATCAGCAGATGCTCGGTCACCACAAAGCTGTCGCCCATCTTGGTGGCCTTCTTCTCGGCCTTCTCGATGACGCGGACGAGCTCGTTGGACAGGCCCATCTGCTGACCCTCGCCCGAAACCTTGGGCGCGCGGTCGACGGCATCCTGCGTGGAGCGTGCGAGCTGGGCCGGATCAGCGCCGATGCGCTCGATGATCACGGAGATATTGCGCTCGCCGGCACCGAGCAGGGCAGACAGCAGGTGAATCGGCTCCACCGCGCCGGCCTGCGCATCGGCAGCCGTGCTCATGGCGGTCTGCAACGCCTCGCGCGACGTCATTGCTAGCTTATCGATTCTCATGGAATCACCTCTCTTGGGGCGGCCGCCCTACGGGGCGGCTTCACGTTGTTCGAGAAGTATTGTTGCCAGCTTTGTGCGATCTTATACATAAATCTAAGTCTCTATATATAAGATTTTCTGAGTGTTCCCACGACATGCAAACCACCACAAAGGGGACAGACACCTTTGTGGTGGTCGCGGTCTCTACTCCTTCGCCGGACCCGTACTTCCCGATTCGACGGTCCAGGGCATCTCATCCTCGAACAGCCATGTACGGGCAGACCCACTATCGCGTGCAGCCTGCGGGTCAGGCAAGCAGGTCTGTTTATAGGCATCTTGGATACACTGGCCCATAAAATCGTTGAGCTCGGTCTGGTCGCCCTCCATGACATAGGCGACATCGCCGTCCATGATGTAGATGCCCGGACCCTCATTGTCCTCGTAGCCCGGATCGTACGAGACATCACATAACTTTGCGCCGTTTGCAGTGTCCAGCTCGATGGAAGAGTGGCATCCGCCAACCATGTCGTTCGCTTTTGCCCGATAGGACGCATATCCATACCAGCGCTTAAAGATTTTGCCCTTGAGCAGCTCGGACGCCCTGTCGATCAGACCAGAATCCGTGGTATAGCGCATAGCCCCAAGCTGAATGCGTGGATAATTACTAATGCCCAGCGCAGCCGGTTGCTCATCAAAATCAACGGTAATGGTCTCAGGCTTGTCGTCGCCGGTCAGAAGTTCGACAGATTGAGTCACAGGCTTGACCACCGGCTCCGTCACCGCAGCAGGTAGAAATGCCATACCGACAGCGCCCGCGCCAACCACAGCGATCGCAAGCGCCAAGACAATCAATCCAATACGGGCAGGACTTCTCACAGCAAAGCACCTCACAATGCAAACCCGCGCCATTTGTCCTAATGATACCGCCGGCTAACACTATCACCAAAAGAAGCCGCGCGCTCCCCACCACCACAAAGGGGACAGGCACCTTTGTGGTGGTTTTCGACGCTAACGGTCGACCATCTCACGCCATGAGATTAAACTTGAATTGTTCTCTGAACATATCCATTTCTGCCTATCCTCAACAGCTCTTTGTCTCGAGGAGCGCATATGAAGCCGTCTCATTCCACCGGTCGCAACGTCATCGCCATTCTCGCCATACCCATCGTGATGCTCTTCCTTATCGTCATCACGCCCTTTTCTTTTGGTATCGCCTCGCCCTTCGATCTTTGCGGGATGATCGACGCCGGCTCGCGTGCCACCTCGCTCTCCTTTGTCTGCCGTGGCGTGTTCTACGAATATGCAATTCCCACCGGAAGTTGGCAGTCCAAGTTACCGTTGCTCGGCAAGGTCGACGGATGCTCTCCTTATTTCTGCCTCGAACCTCAGACAATGAATTATCTGATCGACGACCAGCCCCTTGACTCCATCACCCTCGCCTACGACTACGCACCAAACACCGATGAGCGCCACATGAACCAAGTCCTCGACAAGCTGCTTGGACAGTGCGGGCTCACCGCGGAAGCCGGTCGAACCATCTATAGCAACCAGAAATTAAAGCGAACAGAACTCCGCCGTGTCGGAAAAATCAAAGGGCGAAACGGGGCCGCCTACTGGGATGCCTGGGCAACACGCGACAAGGGCGAATTCGGACACAGCACCTATATGGTCACTGTCTACACCAAAGACGGAATTAAGGACAATGTTGACGATTTCGCGTCATCCAAACTCGGCATCCCCAAAACAACCAAACCCGCCAGCCCAGATGAAATTCTGTAGAGGTGCCCATTAACATGCCGCTCAACGATCACAACAACATCGAGCTCGTCCCCACCGCCACAAAGGTGCCTGTCCCCTTTGTGGCGGTTTTCGACAAAAAGAAGCCGCCCCGATAACAGAGGCGGCATCAAGCAAGCCTATTTATTAGCGTCCCTCAAGACCCAACGAAAACGCAGCGATGGAATCGAGAACCGACAATAGCCCGTTCGCACAGATAGAGGCGGAGATTCAAGGTCAGAGTCCGGCTTAAACGGCTTAGCTATCGCACGTCACAACGTTCTCGTCGTCCTCCCTATCGTATTTATAGTGCTTACTGTGAAAATAGTGAGTTTAGTGAGAATAGTATCGCTCAAGACTCGTGAACTGAATTATTGACCTCTCGCCCAGAATGAGTGGGGCAAATATTCCTATTAGAGGTCAAATCGAAGCCCAATAGGGCCTTTTCGCCCCGTCATTTCGACCGATCGCTTTCTTTTGAATATTGTCGTAAGCTGGTATCACTTATCTTAATGAATGCATACTGTTTGCGAGGTACCCGCCGTGAAACGCTCCACCTATATCGGCCTGCTCGTCTTAGCGTTTGCGATTACCGCAGTCGGCGTAGGAATTATCTATCTCGCATTTCTCCCTGCCTCGGCAACGCAGGCGGCGGTTGAAACCGTAAGCTACCCCATCGAAATCCTCACCGATATCGTCAAACCCGATTCGATCACCGTCGATTTCGACGGTACGCCCGCAGCGCTTGGGGTCAGTAACTATCCCCGAATCGAACTTGGAGCCACGCGCTATACCCAAGATGAGCAGCTTATCGGTAAGGCAACCAGTTTACTCAAAGGCAAGACGTTTAAGCGGTGGTACGGCGCCGCAACATATCGAGCCAAGAACGGCCAAATGGTTGGCGGGTATCATTCGACCCTTGAGCTCGATGCGGCAAACGGGAGCAAATTGTGCAACGTCTCATACGACCCCGGCTGCGTGGACAATGAAGGACCGGGGGTCTATATCTCGGATGGCGACGTAATCTACGTCATGGAGGGCGACCAGACGGCAGTCGTCGATTTTATGGATCGGTGTACCGAGGATGCCTACGAACAAACCTGCGAGCCCGATCCGCAGACAGCGCGCAACAGTGGCTCGGCACGCACTTGGCTATTTGACGATGAAATAACCTGGACCCCATCGAAATAAGGACCCGCCGGGCAGGCACCTTTGTGGTGGTTTCGGCTCCGATGTTCCACTGTCTCGATCTGTAACATCTAGCGGCCCTTTTCGATCCTAGATGTTACAGATTGAGATGAAATGATCGGCGGCGATCGTTTGTCTCAATCTGTAACAACCGCTCGTCAAATAGGGGCCCAGATGTTACAGGTCGAGACAAACGGAACCACCGCAAAGGCGCCTACCCCTTCATGGTGGTTTTCGACAAAAGAAGCCGCCCCGATAACAGAGGCGGCATCAAGCAAGTCTATTTATTAGCGTCCCTCAAGACCCAACGAGAACGCAGAAATGTAGCCCGGGGCTTACCCTTTCCCGAACGCGACCCTCGCGAAGCGCGTGAGCGGGCGGGAAAGGGTAAGCCCCGGGCGGACAATTAAGTGCGTTACTCGGCAGCGGCCTTGAACTTGTTGTAGTTGATCAGGCAGCCGGCCTTGACGATGGCACGCTCCTCTGCCGTCATATCGGCAATGTAGAGCTCAATCTGCTCGACCGCACCGTCGGCGCGCACCACGTAGGCGGCGATGTCCTTTAGGTCACCGTCGAGCGCGGCACGGATACCCGGCACAAAGACATAGTCGCCCACCTCAAAGCTGGGCTCGGCCTCCATCTGGAAGGGCACCATACCCCAGTTCATCACGTTGGAGCGATAGCGCTTGGTGGCGTACTCGTGGACGATGTTGGCCAGACCGCCGATCACGCGCTGACAGCTCGCGGCCTGCTCGCGGGCGGAACCGTCACCGGGCTTCTTGGCATAGAGCATGGAGCCGTACTCAGTCGCCTTGGCATCGGCCGCGACACCCGCGCCGACCAGCGCCTCAAACACGCCCGCAAGCTCGGCATCGAGTGCCGCCAGATCGCCTGCTGCCTCGCCGGCAACGCGGCGCTTCTCCACGGCGTCGACCTCCTTGGAGCGACCCACGTAGGCCGGATCGCGACGGCTGAGCGTAAACTCGGCCAGGCCCAGCGGGTTGGAGCGGAAGGAGCTCGTCTCGCCCGAAGGAATGAGCTCGTCGGTCGTGGTGACCGGATCCATGATCTTGGAGCACACCTTGAGCAGGATATCGTCGCCGAGCGGCTCCATCGCGGGCCACGGCTTGATGTTGGGACCCTCGACCAGCTCGTCGGCAGGCTCCGCCTTGCCAAAGCCCCAGTACACGCGCTTTTTGTACGGCGCGTCGTCAAAGGTGTACTCGCAGGCCTCGTCCCAAGTCTCCTCGGGCAGGTCGGTCGCCGGCGTCAGGACGCCGCCGTTGGCAGCCGTCGCCGCAATGGAGCGGGCGTCCATCAGGGCCACGGCGCTCAGCTGGCCATTGCCCGGCTTGGAACCCTCGCGGTTGGGGAAGTTGCGCGTAGTGTGGCGGATCGAAAGGCCGTTGTTGGCGGGCGTGTCGCCGGCGCCGAAGCACGGGCCGCAGAACGCCGTGCGCACGATCGCGCCGGCCTCCATGAGGTCGTAGATGTAGCCGCGGCGTGTAAGCTCGAGTGCCACGGGCTGGCTCGTGGGATAGACCGACAGCGAGAACTCGCCGCAGCCGGTGTTGGCGCCCTTGAGCACGCGGGCAGCCTGGACCACGGAGTCGTAGTTGCCGCCCGAGCAGCCGGCGATAACGCCCTGCTGCACGTGCAGCTTGCCGTCGACGATCTTGTCGAGCAGGCTAAAGTGCGTCTTGCCCTCGCCGATCTTGGCGGCCTCGAGCTCCACCTCGTGCAGGATGTCCTCGAGGTTCTCGTTGAGCTCGTCAATCTCAAAGCCGTTGGAAGGATGGAACGGCAGCGCGATCATGGGCTTGATGCTCGACAGATCGACCTCGACGCAGCCGTCGTAGTAGGCGACATCGGCGGGCTTGAGCTCGCGGTAGTCGTCGCCGCGGCCGTGCATGGCCAAAAACGCGTGTGTGTCCTCGTCGGTGGCCCAGATGGAGGAAAGGCAGGTGGTCTCGGTGGTCATGACGTCGACGCCGTTGCGATAGTCAGTCGTCATGCTCGCGATGCCGGGGCCCACGAACTCCATGACCTTGTTCTTGACGTAGCCCTTGGCAAAGACGGCGCGGATGATGGCGAGCGCCACATCGTGCGGGCCGACGCCGGGGCGCGGAGCGCCCGTGAGGTAGATGGCGACGACGCCGGGATAGGCGACATCGTAGGTGTCGCGCAGCAGCTGCTTTGCCAGCTCGCCGCCGCCCTCGCCCACGGCCATGGTGCCCAGGGCGCCGTAGCGGGTGTGCGAGTCGGAGCCCAAGATCATCTTGCCGCAGCCGGCGAAGTTCTCACGCATAAAGGAGTGGATGACCGCAATATGGGGCGGAACGAAGATGCCGCCGTACTTCTTAGCAGCGGAAAGGCCAAAGACGTGGTCGTCCTCGTTGATGGTGCCGCCCACGGCGCACAGCGAGTTATGGCAGTTGGTGAGCACGTAGGGCAGCGGGAACTGCTCCATGCCCGAGGCACGCGCCGTTTGGATGATGCCGACAAAGGTGATGTCGTGGCTCGCCATGGCGTCGAAGCGGATCTTGAGCGCCTCGGGATCTCCGGACGTATTGTGTGCCTGGAGGATCGAATACGCGATGGTGCCACGCTTGGCATCCTCGGGCGTCTGCGTAATACCGCGCTCGGCAGCCTCGGCCGCAGGCACAACCTCGCTGCCGCCGCGCAGGTAGATGCCGTCCTCGTACAGCTTGACCATACTGTCTCCCACTCTGCCCGAAAGGCTCGGGCGCATAGCATACATTCATTCAATATCGTGCCATAGAACAGTTGCGAGTGGGTTGCGAATCTGCACGTTCACTTTATCTCGGTAAAGTAAAGGACGAGCCCCTTGCATCACTCTCCTAACAAGGAGTGTCCCAAAGTGCCGGCACAAAAGGAACGTCCCCAAGTGCCAAATGCCGCAAGAATGTCCCCTTTGACTAGTCATTTAAGAACGTCCCCAATGACTACCCTGCCGTATCCGGAGCAAGGCAACGCCGCAGGTAGAGGACGGACAGCGAGCGACGTCCAGAGCGAACAAGTTGGCATGAAAAAGGCAAGGCATAGACCTTCTGGTCATGCCTTGCCTTTTGAATGACAAATTGTCGCTCTGGACGTCGAGCAGCGTCGGCCCGTTACGCGGTTTGGTAAAACCGCGTAACTACAAATCCCCGCCGGCGCCCAGCAGCTTGCGCATGACTTGCTCGGGGTTAACTGAGCCGTCGCGCGGGGCCAGGGCGGTGATCTTCTTTTGCATCTTGTACTCGTGCAGCTCGTCCTCGAGCTGGCGTACGCGGGCGCGGAGCTTCTCGTTCTCGCGTTCGCGCTCCTCGGCACGCTCCTTCATATCGAGGATGCGCACCACGCCGGCGAGGTTGATGCCCTCGTCGGTCAGTTGGTTGATGAGCTCCAGGCGCTCGATATCGGCACGCGAATACAGACGCGTGTTGCCGCCCGAGCGCTGGGGATTCACCAAGCCTTTGGACTCGTAGACGCGCAGAGTCTGCGGGTGCATGCCGGTCAGCTCGGCCGCCACGCTGATCATGTACAGCGGTTTGTTCCTATTGTCCTCGGCCATGCTACCTGACCCCTTTCCGTCTCGTTATCGTCCATCATAAGCCCGTGGGCGCGGGCGTGCGCCGCGACCGCCCTAGTACGTCGCCTTGTAACGGTTGACCTTCTCGCGATAGTCGCGTGTGTCGGTCTCGCGCAGCTTGGTCATGGCATCGCGCTCGTCATCGGATAGGTTCGTGGGGACCTGCACCTTGATCTCGACGAGCAGCGCGCCTGTGCGGCCACGGTGCTTAACGTCGGGCGCCCCCATTTCCTTAAAGCGGAACTTCTTGCCCGTCTGGGTACCCGCGGGCACCTTCAGACGAACCGTCGCACCGCCGGGCGTCGGCACGTCCACCGTGCAGCCGAGCGCCGCCTCGTAGACCGAGACCGGTACCTCCATGGTCACGTCGGCACCTTTGCGCTTAAACAGCGGGTGCTCCTCCACATGCGTGGTCACGACCAGGTCGCCGCGCTCGCCACCCGCAACGCCATACTCGCCGCGACGCTTGTAGCGCAGCTTGCCGCCGTCGACCGCACCCGCAGGCACCGAGACCGTAATGGTCTGCTGCTCACCTGTCGAGGGAATGCGATAGGTGACCTTGTGCGTCACACCGCGAAACGCGTCCTCGGCCGTCACATCGACGGTCAGCGACAGGTCGCCGCCCTTGCGAGCACGGCTGCGGCCAGCGCCGGCACCGGCAGCGCCCGCAGCC
>CABRDB010000015.1 GCA_902469555.1 uncultured Collinsella sp.
ATCTACTACGTTTAGTCCCTTACCCCCAACCATGCTAAAAAACGCGAAAACAAAACCGCAGGTAGTACGCCTGCGGTTTTGTTCAAAATGAAGGTATGGTCAGGGGTACCGAGTCAAACGTAGTAGATGGGCCGGTTTCGTGGCGGGCACCGTCAAATGATCCCCCGGGGACTGAGGGAAACGGGTCATTTTGGTTCCACGAGGCTTGCGGAGGCGCTCGTACAGGGCCGTCCGAAAAAACTATGCCGGTTTACGGGGCCGGATTCCGAATCCCCAACCATGCCGATATCTGTGAAAATAAAACCGCAGGTAGACGAGCTGTCATTTTGCAGAAAACGCGGGTATGGATGGGGGTCCTGAGTTTAGCCCCGTAAACCGGCATAGTTTTGAAATGGCATTAAATCGGTTACAGTCATTTTGCTATGCCGGGGCGGTTGGCCGTTGGGAAATTACCCTCGCAGGTAGGCGATGGCGATTTGGGTGCGGTTACGTAGTCCCATTTTGGCGAGGATTGAGCTGATGTGGTTGCGCACCGTGCCTTCTCCCATATAAGCCGTGGCGGCAATCTCCTTGTTATCGAGGCCGCGGGCGATGAGCTCGGCGACTTCGAACTCGCGGTCGGTCAGGCTGGCAAAGGCGGCGGGCTGGCGAGGCGTGTCCGCCTTGTTACCCATCCCGCCAAAGTCAACATCCTCGATCGCCTTGCCTTCGAGCACGCGTTTGCCGTCCATGACCTGCGACAACGCTGGCGGAATAGCGGCGACATCGGTTTTGATCAGGTAACCGCGGGCGCCCAGCTTGAGTGCCGACACAATGTATTCGTCATCCGAGAACGTCGTCAGAAACACGACGCGTGCCGCGGGGTCGTGCTCGAGGATCTCGCGGGCCGCCGAAAGCCCGTCGCGCCCCGGCATCTGAATGTCGAGCAGCGCGATGTCGGGCGCATGCTCGGTGTAGAGTGCCACCGCGTCGTTGCCGTCGGCGCCGGTTCCCACCACTTCGATCTGTGGCTGGGCGCCCAGGATTATCTTGAGCGAATCGACCACCAAGCGGTCGTCGTCGACAACAATGAGCCTCATCGGGCCTCATCTCCTTGCTGTTTGGGGACGGTGGCAAACACGCGCCAGCCGCCGACGCCGGCGCGCGGGCCGGCGGTGAAGGTGCCGCCAAGCGCCTCAACACGCTCGCGCATGGAGCCGAGCCCCATGCCTTCTGCGACGTTGCTGCTGCTCGCCGGGGTCGCGTCCGCGCCATCATCGGTAACGATGAGCTGGTAAAACGACGGATGCTCCATGCACCGCACAGTAATGGTTTTGGCATGGGCGTGGCGCATGGCGTTGGAAAGCGCCTCGCGCAGCACCGCCGTAAAGCAGTTGGCGACGTTGGCGGGCGCATGCTCGGCCAAAACCTCAAGCTCAACCTGCGGACCGCTGTCCGAGCGTGCGCCTTCAACGATGCGTTCGAGCCGCACGGAGAGGTTGGTCGCATTGTCGTTGAGCGCGTGGACGCTGGTGCGCACAAGCTGGAGCGCCTCGTCAACCGTGCGTTTGACGTCGGCGAAATCGGCGGCGATGCCGGGCTCGTCGGCGTGGACTACGCGTAGAGCCTCGGTCTGCAGCGAGGCTCGCGTGAGCTGGTGTCCGACGTTATCGTGGATCTCGCGCGCGATGCGGGCGCGTTCGGCGAGTGTTGCGAGCTCGACTTCGTAGTCCTGGCGGTCGGCGAGGTCGCGGTTGCGTGCCTCGAGTGCCAGGGCGCGTTCTTGCAGCTTGTCGCGGGTGCGACGCATGCGTTCCTGTTCGCGCCCCAGCTGCGCGGTGCGCAGCGACAGCAACGTGGCGGCGACCGAAAGGATGGCGGTTAGCAGCAGCGTTCGGGTGGTGAGCACGCCGCCACGAAGGTCCGCGACAAGCGCGCAGACAAACACGGCGCCAATCGCCAGTGCGGGCCAGATTCGTTCATGGCGCACGCGTCGCGCGATGTCATAGAAGGCAAGGGGTGCAAACGGCACAAACGGCGGCACGAAGACGGCCGCGATGATGTAAGCGTAGCTCGCGGCCTCGCTTGCGCGTCGCGTGCGTTCCTCCTGTGCGACTTCGGCCAGTGAGGTGGCAATAACGCCAAGGCAAAACGCCGCGACCAGGCGAGCATCCACAGCAAGACCCACGGCGGCCGCAATGCAGCACGCCAGCACGATCGATTTGTCGAAAAGCCTGTTCATACGGGTATTGTACGCGAAGCTGCGTGTGGTGGAGGGGCCGCCTGCGCAACCGTGACATTCCTCCCGTGCGGCAGAGCGGGGGCGTCGGCGGGCCGTACGACCAAGACCTCCACACTCGTGACAAAGCTCACTGGTGCGTGCCGCCCGCTCCTGCGATGATGCAATCGTACCGGGCCGCAAGCAACAGAAGGGCCGCCTCATGACAGACATCGTCCACGTCGAAAACCTCGTCAAGCGCTACGATGACCTTATTGCGCTCGACCACTTTAACCTGAGCATCGCCCCCGGCGAGATCTTTGGCCTGCTGGGCCCCAACGGCTCGGGCAAAACCACGTCCATCAACTGTATCTTGCAGCTGCTTGCCTACGACAAGGGCACCATTGAGCTGTTCGGCGAACCCATGACGCCCGCTCGCTACGACCTCAAGCGCCGCATCGGCGTGGTTCCGCAGCAGGTAGC
This sequence comes from uncultured Collinsella sp., assembly GCA_902469555.1. Lineage (GTDB taxonomy): Bacteria > Actinomycetota > Coriobacteriia > Coriobacteriales > Coriobacteriaceae > Collinsella. Next base: position 2,681 of record CABRDB010000015.1, read on the forward strand.
GGTGTTCGACGAGCTCACGGTGCGCGAGAACATCGACTATTTCTGCAGCCTTTACGTCAGCGACCGCAAGCGCCGCCGTGCGCTGGTAGACGAGGCGATCGACTTTGTCGGGCTGGGCGACTTTGCCAAGTTCCGCCCCGGCAAGCTCTCGGGCGGCCTGGCGCGTCGCCTCAACATCGCCTGCGGCATCGCGCACAAGCCCGAGCTCATCTTCTTTGACGAGCCCACGGTGGCGGTCGACCCGCAGAGTCGCAACGCCATCCTGGAGGGCATCTGCCGTCTGCGCGACGAGGGCGCCACGGTGGTGTATACCAGCCATTATATGGAGGAAGTCGAGCAGATCTGCAGCCGCATCATGATCATGGACGGCGGGCGCGTGCTGGCGCAGGGCACCAACGACGAACTCAAGCGCATGATTCAGATGGGCGAGAAGATCGTGATCGAGGTCGGCGAGGTGCCGAGTGCGGCGCTCGGTGCCGTCGCGAGCCTGCCGCATGTCCTGGACCTGTCGGCGACGGCGGGCCAGCTCACGTTTTCGTGCGAGGCGAGCCCGCATAACCTGACGGACATTCTCGATGCGCTGCGCTCGCATGACGTGGCGCTCGGCCGCATTTATTCCGAACCGCCGACCCTCAACGACGTGTTCCTCGAGATCACCGGCCGCGAGCTGCGCGACTAGGGGGCGGTCATGTTCAACACCATCATCACTACGGTCAAGACACTGCTGCGCCGGCCGAGCACGTGGGTCTGGGGCGCTCTCTTTCCCATCGCGCTTTCCACGATGTTCATGTTTATGTTTGCGAACCTCAGCTCCGACGGCAAGATCGACCCCGTGCCGGTGGCCGTCGTAGCGGATGAGGTCTGGGACGCCTCGACCTTTAAGGGCGTGGCGACGTCGCTTGCCAAGGAAGGCGACGATCAGCTGCTCGAGATCCACGAGCTCGACGACGCAGCCGATGCGAACCGTGCGCTTAAGGCCGGCGAGGTTGCGGGCATCTATACGGTCGACGACGCAGGCGTACCCAAGCTCACACTGCTATCGAGCTACGACAGCTCGCGCGCATCATCGGTGCTCACCGATCGCAGCATCCTGGAGACGGTGGCAAGCTCGTATACACAAAATGCCGAGCTCATGTCCCAGATTGCCCAGGACAACCCGGCGGCGCTCGCCGACCAAGAGGCGGTTGCGCGCGCCCTGTCGCTCGAGGGCGGCACCCGCCGCGTAAGCCTGACGCGCACCACGCCCGACGGCACGACCATTTACTACTACGCGCTCTTTGGCCTGGTCGCGATGATGTCTGCCGAGTTTGCCGCTTTGAGCGTCGTCGACCTGCAGCCCAATCTGTCGGGCCTTGGCGCGCGCCGCTGCGTGGGTGGCCTTTCCAAGACGGCGTCGCTAGCCGGCATCTTTGTCGGCTCGTGGCTGGTTTCCTTTGCCTCGATGGCGGTTGCGATTGGCTACGTGCGCCTAGTCGTTGGCGTCGACTTTGGCGGGCGCGAGGGGCTGTGCCTGCTGGGCGGTGCTGCATCCGCGCTAGCCGCCACGGGCCTGGGGCTCTTTGTGGGCACGCTTCCCGTTAAGGGTGGCAAGGCGTCCAAGTCGGGCATCCTCACGGGCTTTGCCACCACGTGCGCCCTGTTCGCCGGCCTCTACGGCGAGCCGGCGATGGCGCTTGCCGACGACGTCGCCCGCGCCTGCCCGGCCGAGTGCTGGCTCAACCCCGTCAAGCTCATCTGCGACATGTTCAATCGCCTGTATTTCTTTGAGGACCTGGGGCCGTTTGCCGTTCGCGCTGGCGCGCTGGTCCTTATGGCGCTGGTGTTTGTCGCCGCCGCTACGCTGATCTTTGGAAGGAGCCGCTATGAGCACCTTTAAGACCGCGCTTCGCATGGCGCTGGCGCACCCGTTCTACCTGCTCATCTATACGGTGTTCATCTCGCTCATGGGCGTATTCATCGCGGCCTCGGTGAGCTGGAACTCGTCGCAGCTTACCGAGTACAAGCCCTACGACACCAACGTGATTGTGGTCGACCGCGACAATAGCGACCTTTCGCGGGCGCTTACCAAGCATCTGAGCTCACGCTTTGACCTGGTCACGGGCGTCGGCGATGACACGTACGACCTTGCGGACGCGCTCTCCAAGAGCAACAGCGCCAAGGGCAGCGCCGACTGCGTGTTCTTTATCCCGGAGGGGTTCGAGGACGACCTGGTCGCGGCTGCCCGCGCGGGGGAGTCCCTGCCCAAGCTCGATGTGACCTACGGTGCCGGCACCATGGCGGCGGCGCTTTCGTCTGCCGAGGCTTCGCGCTGGATCTCGCTCGCGGGCGCTGCAGCCGCACTTGAGCCCACTGCCTCCAACGGCGACGTTGCCAAGGCCGCCGAACATGCCGCTGCAAAGCGCGCGGAGGTCCAGATCGAGCGGGTCAAGGTCGACTCGGCTGCTGCCGCCACGCTCGAGTCGTACTTCAACTTTGGCGCGTACGCGATTATCTCGTCGGTCATCGTATCGGTGGGGTTGGTGTTCTCGGGCATGAACGAGCCCGAGCGCGTGCGTCGTATGGATGCCGGCCCAATCTCCGAGCGCCAACGTTCGCTTGCCGTGTTTGCCGCCGCCGCCGTGCTCACCGTCTGCATCTGGTTTGTGTCGAGCATGATGGGCGTCGTGGGCTTTGCCGGCGCGGTCGCCGAGGTCGGCGTGGGCCGTGTGTGCCTGGCACTGGCGGCGACGTTTGCCCTGGCGTGCACGCCGCTGGCCGTTGGCTTTGCCCTTTCGGGCCTGGGTGCGCGCGAGGAGCTGCTCAATGGCGTGGGCAACCTGCTCGGCATGCTCATGACGTTTTTGGGCGGCGCTTGGATGCCGCTGTCGCTGATGGGCCCGGCCGTGCAGACCGTGGCGCACTTTGTGCCGACATATTGGGTGAACGACGCGATCGGCAAGGCGCTCGCGTCGGACCTGACGTCTGCCATGTTGGGCGACATCGCCTGCGACCTGGGCGTCACCGTGCTCTTTGCCGTGGCCATCGCCGCCGCAGGCCTGGCCCTCTCACGCACCAAATCCCGCGCCTAGTCACCTAGTCATCGGGTACTCATTGGGGACAGACTTAAACGACCAAGAGTGGTCATTGGGGACAGACTTAAACGACTAGTCATTGGGGACAGTCTTTGCCGATCGGCTGTTTTGCCGGCTGGGTTGGCAAAGACTGTCCCCAACTGCCGGTAGGAAAGGAACGTCCCCAACTGCCGGGTGGCGAAAGAGTGTCCCTAACAGCTAGTCATTTAAGAACGTCCCCAATGACTAGTCTGAAATAAAATCCAGGCCTCGCTCCAAAATAGTTCGCCATGGTTTACTATTACGCTCATAAAGTAGTACGAGGCTAACAACGGGGGATACCATGGCAACGCAGGAAGCCTATGTCCAGGTTAAGGATCTCAAAAAGCACTACGGCGACGGTGATGCGCGCCTGACGGTGCTCGACGGCATCGACACGTCCATCAATCGCGGCGAGATCTGCGTCATGCTGGGGCCCTCGGGCTCGGGCAAGTCCACGTTTCTTAACCTGATCGGTGGCCTGGAGGATGCCGACGCCGGCTCCATCATGGTGGACGGCTGCGACCTCACGGTGCTCAAGCCCGCCGACCTGGGTGAGTACCGCCGCCGCGAGCTGGGCTTTGTCTTTCAGTTCTACAACCTGGTGCCCGACCTCACCATCAAGGAAAACATCGAGGTCACGGCGCACCTGTCCAAAAACCCGCTCAATGTCGACGACCTGCTGCGTTCGCTGGGCCTCTACGAGCACCGCAACAAGTTCCCGCGTCAGGTTTCGGGCGGCCAACAGCAGCGCTGCGCCATCGGCCGTGCGCTCGTCAAGAACCCGGGTCTGTTGCTGTGCGACGAGCCCACGGGCGCGCTCGACTACAAGACGTCCAAGGAAATCCTGCAGCTCATGGAGGATGTCAATCACGAGTACGGCTGCACCATCATCATCGTCACGCACAACGCCGCCATCGCCCGCATGGCCAACCGCGTGCTGCGCCTGCGCGACGGACGCATCGTCGAGGATGAGCTCAACGAGTCGCCCGTCGCGGCCGCCGAGCTCGATTGGTAGGCGGCGCCATGACACCTCTCGCAAAACGTCTCCCGCGCGAGCTGCGCCGCAATATCGGCAAGTACCTGGGCATCTTTCTTCTTATGTGCGGAAGCATCGCCCTCACCTCGGGCTTTTTGCTCGCGGCCCACTCCATCGGTTGCCTTATCGACGACATGCGCGATGCGTACACGATCGAGGACGGCCGCGTGACCACCTCCTTCGAGGCCACCAAAGACCAGCTCAAGGCTGCCGAGGACGCGGCCGGCGATGTCGGCGGCGTCACGCTCTACAAGAATTTCTCCATCGACGCCATCATCAAAAAGACCGCCGGCGACGACGGCACCAAGCGCACGCTGCGCACCTATGCGCACCGCACCAAGGTCGATATCGCGTCCTACTGTGAGGGCAGGGAACCCAAGGCGGACGATGAGGTGGCAATCGACCGTGTCTTCGCCACCAACAACGACCTCGCCGTGGGCGATAAGGTCGAGCTTGAGGGCCGCACCTACACCATCTGCGGCATCATGACCCAGCCCGATAGCCAGGCGCTGTTCCTCAACAATTCGGACTTTACGGTGAACACCATCACCTATGGTGTTGCCGAGGTCACCGACGCCGGCTTTGCCGCGCTCGAGGATGCCGGCGGCGCGCCTGACTACACCTACTCCTTCACCTTTGCCGATCGCGATCTCTCCACTGCAGACCGCATCGATGCCGAGCAGGATATGGTCGAGGCGCTGACCGATGCCGATGCGTGCGTCGACGACCTGATCGATGCCGATTCCAACCAGGGCATTGGCTACGCGCGCGACGACGTAGACGGCGACTCCATGATGTGGATGACGCTGCTCGACATCATCATCGTGATCATGGCGTTCGTCTTTGTGGTCCTTACCGACGCCACCATCGAGGAGGAGAGCGCCATCATCGGCACGCTGCTTGCCAGCGGCTATCGTCGACGCGAGATCGTGCTGCACTACCTTGCGCTTCCCGCCATCGCGGGCGTGGTCGCGGCGCTTTTGGGCACTGCGCTCGGCGTCGTGTTCTTTACCGAGCCCATGCGCAGCCTCTATTACGACTCGTACAGCCTGCCGCCCTTCCAGGTGTACTGGAGCTGGGAGATCTTTGTGAAGTGCGCCGTGGTTCCCGCCGCCGCGCTCATTCTCATCACGCTGGTGGGCCTGCTTCGCAAAATGGGCAAGACGCCGTTGCAGTTTCTTCGCCACGAGGCGAGCGGCAAGTCTGGCACCAAGCGCGGCCTGCGGCTGCCGGAGCGAATGGGCTTTGTCTCGCGCTTCCGCCTGCGTATCTTCCTGCGCAACCTGGGCAACTTCGCCACGCTCTTCGTGGGCATTGCGTTTGCCTCGCTGCTGCTGCTCTTTGGCCTGGCGATTCTGCCCACGATGACGCACTACGCCGACAACCTCGAGACAAGCCTGGTCGCCGAGCACCAGTACACGCTCAAGGCTCCGCTGGAGCTCGAGGGCACCGCCGAGGAGCGCGAACAGTGGTCGGCACTCGAGCGCTTGCAGTCGGTTGACGGCGCACTGCTTTCTGCCGCCCAAGATGCCGATGACGAGCTTGACGACGCGGCCGATGCGGCGCAGGCGGCAGCCGATGCCGCGACCGCATCTCCGTCTGCCGAGAGCCTGGCCGCAGCGCAGGACGCGCTCGCCAAGGTCCAGGACAAGAAGGATGCGCTTTATGCGCGCCTCGATGACCTTGCCGATGCTCTCGGCTGCGACCGCGATGAGGCTATCGACCTGATCGGCAAGGCCTCTAAGATTGACACCGACAACGACGATATCCACCCGGTCAATACGACCGATAACGGCGCGGGCGCAATCGCACAGGCTGAGAAATACGCCGTCTACCAGCTGCAATACGACCGCGGTGGCGGAAATGGCGAGGAGACGATTTCCATCTACGGCATCTCGCCCGATTCGCGCTACTGGAAAGGGCTGGACGTCGGCAACGGACGCGTTGTCTTTGGCGGTGGCTTGCTCGACAAGTTTGGCTGGAGCGAGGGCCAGAAGGTCACGCTCAGCGACAAGTACGAGGGTGAGTATTATTCCCTTGAGTACGCGGGCAAGGACTGTGCCTGGGGCTCCAAGTCGGACATGAATATCTATATGAGTATCGACGACTTTAATGAGCTGTTCGACAACGACGCCGCCTACTTTAACGGCTATGTGAGCAACGAGAAGCTCGACCTCGATGCTCGTTACTTTGCCGGCGACACCACGCCCGACGACATGCGCGCCGTGGGCGACCAATTCATCGGCATGATGAGCAAAATGATCGGAATGATGGTTGGGCTTGCGGTGTTCATCTTCTTGCTGTTTATGTACCTGCTGACCAAGGCTGTGATCGACCACAGCGCCCGTTCGATCAGCTACATGAAAGTCTTTGGCTATCGCGATAGCGAGATTTCGCATCTGTACATCCGCTCGATCACGTTGTGCGTTGCGGCGTCACTCGTGCTGAGCCTGCCGGTCATTATTGGCTCGCTCACGGCCATCTTCCGCTCGATGCTGCTCGCCTATAACGGCAATATCGAGATCTACGTGCCCGCTTGGTCCATGGCGGCGTGCGCAGGAATCGGCTTTGCGACCTACCTGGTCGTGGCACTGCTGCACACGCGCTCCATCAAGCGCGTCAGCTTGGCCGAAGCCCTCAAAGTGCAGGAGTAGCCATCGGGGACAGTCCTTGCCATTCGTCGGCTCGCCGGCCGGCTGGCAAGGACTGTCCCTAACTGCCGGGCGGCGAAAGAGTGTCCCTTGCGACTGGTCATTTAAGAACGTCCCCAATGACTAGGTTCCGTACTTGACTTTAACTCTGCTTTAACTGGTACCATCCTCTATGTCTGTAACGCCATATAGACCGAGGGGATAGATCTATGACCGCAACTGCACCCGCAGCACCCGCTAAGGTGTACTTCACCAACCTGCGCACGCATGCTCGCGAGAGCCAGCTCGACAAGCTCAAGCGCCTCATCCGTCACGCCGGAATTGAGCAGATCGACTTTGAGAACAAGTTCGTCGCTATCAAGATTCACTTTGGCGAGCTGGGCAACCTGAGCTTTTTGCGTCCCAACTACGCCCGCGCCGTCGCGGATGTCGTGAAGGAGCTGGGTGGCAAGCCCTTCCTCACCGACTGCAACACGCTCTATGTGGGTAGCCGCAAAAACGCGCTCGAGCACATTGATACCGCCTACCAGAACGGCTTTACCCCGTATGCCACGGGTTGCCAGATCATCATCGCCGACGGCCTCAAGGGTACCGACGAGGCACTCGTCCCGGTCGAGGACGGCGAGTACGTACACGAGGCCAAGATTGGTCAGGCGCTCATGGACGCCGATATCGTGATCAGCCTCACCCACTTTAAGGGCCATGAGCAGGCCGGTTTTGGCGGCGCCATGAAGAACCTGGGCATGGGAGGCGGCAGCCGTGCCGGCAAGATGGAGCAGCATGCCGCCGGCAAGCCGAACGTCGCGACCGAGCACTGCGTTGGCTGCCATGCCTGCGAAAAGATCTGCGCGCACAACGCTATCTCGTTCGACGGCACCCGCGAGCGCGAGCTTGCCAGCGGCGCCACTCGCACGGTGCACGTGGCTGCCATCGACCATGATCGCTGCGTGGGCTGCGGACGCTGCATTGCGGCATGCAACCAGGACTGCATCAAGCCCGGTTATGAGGCCGCGGCCGACGTGCTCAACTGCAAGATCGCCGAGTACACCAAGGCCGTTGTCCAGGATCGTCCCAGCTTCCACATTTCGCTGGCTATGGATATCAGCCCCAACTGCGACTGCCATCCCGAAAACGATACGCCTATCGTCAGCGACATCGGCATGTTCGCGAGCTTCGACCCGGTCGCCATCGACCAGGCCTGCGCCGACGCCGTCATGGCGTCCGAGCCGCTGCCCAACACCGAGCTCACCGATAGCGCGGCCAAGATGGAGCACAACCACGAGCATCTGGAGGGCGAGCAGGCCAAGGATCCCTTCTGCATCACGCATCCCGACACCGACTGGCGCGTGTGCATCGCGCACGCCGAGAAGATCGGCCTGGGCACGAGCAAGTACGAGCTCATCGAGGTCAAGTAGCACCTAGCTATTGGACAAAATAAGCGCCTTTGTAGCGTAAGTTGAGCAAAAGCCGCCCACGAGCACAACGCTCGCGGGCGGCTTTTCAGAAGTGTGGTGAAAAATCGAATACCGCCGACCACAAACCGATTTTTGGCAACAAAACCCCAGACGTTGCTTTTTGCCTAAAAATACTCGTCGAGGAAGTCGTCGACCGTGTTCCAGTAGAGTTCGGGGTCGACCTGCGCGCTCTTGGCGTGGGTGGCGCCATGGACGGTGAGCTTTTGCTTGACCTTGCTGGCGCACGCGTCGTAGTTTTGGTCGAGCATGCTGTACGGCACAAAGGTGTCTTGGTCACCGTGGATAAACAGCATGGGAACCGTCGCGCGCTTGAGCTGTTCCACGCTGCTCGCCTTATGAAAGTCGTAGCCCGCGCGCACGTTGCACACCAAGTTTGCTACATCGAGCAAGGGAAAGCTGGGCAGGCCGAACACGTCCTTGAGCTGCAGAGAAAACTCGTCCCAAACACTCGTATAACCGCAGTCCTCGATAATGCATTTCACGTTTGCGGGCAGAGACTCCCCCGCGACGTTCATGGCAGTTGCCGCACCCATCGACTCGCCAAAGACCAGGATGCGCGCCTCGGGGTCAGCCTGAACGATTCGCTCGATCCATGCGACGATGTCGAGGCGCTCGGGCCAGCCCATGCCGATATAGTCGCCGCCGGAGCGCTCGTGGGCGCGGGCGGCGGGTGCGAGTACGTTCATGCCACGGTCGTGGAAGCGTTTGGCGTATCGGGCCATACCGATGGGCTCGTTGGTATATCCATGCAGGCAGACGGCGTAGTCGTGCGTGCTCTCCGACGCAGCAAAATACCAGGCGGCAAGCTCGGTCCCGTCGTCCGCGGTGAGGCTCCTGCTCTTGCGGTTCTCTTTAAACCATGCCCGCGCCTCGGTATCCTCGGCATCCGGCTGCTCACCTTCTTTGTCGTTCTTGCTATCCTGCATCATCTTCATGGTGTATGGCGCGCGGGGATTCAGCGCGAAGTCAAACAGAAAGTTGCCGGCAAATCCGAGCAGCGCAACGACAACCACCAGCGCAACGACGCCGGCTATCTTGAGCTTTCGATGGGAACGTGCGTTTTGAGACATAAGAAGCTTTCCTATAAGATGTTAATACATCAACATTTAATGCAAGCGCATTATGGACGTTCGCCGTTGATGCGTCAACAGACAAAGAATGGGTAAACAAAGGGTCACGTATGGTGCAAATTTCGCACGTACCTAGACGCTTTGATATAGTGTTGAGAACTCTTTACGTTGGAGGATGTAACCGGCATGTCCGATTCGAGCGACAGTTCTAAGCCGCGACCCAAGACCGCGGCCGTTCCACACTACACGGTGGGCGAGGAGATCATGAACTCCGTCACCCATGGTGTCGGCTGCCTGCTGGGTATCGCGGGCCTGGTGCTCCTGATCGTATTCGCCGCCCTGCGCGGCGGAGGCCCGGCCCACATGGCCGCGGCAATTGTCTATGGCGTCAGCATTATCCTCGAATACCTAGCCTCCACGCTCTACCACGCGATTCAGCCCGCGCGCGCCAAGCGCGTGTTTCGCATCATCGACCACAGCTGCATCTACCTGCTCATAGCCGGCAGCTATACGCCGTTTTGCCTCATCACGCTCGCAAACGACGGCGGCGCTGTGCTGTTCTTTGCCGTATGGGCCATCGCCATCATCGGCATCGCCCTCGAGTGCTTCCTACGCGAGCGCCAGCCGCATTGGGTAAGCGGCCTGGTCTATCTGCTGATGGGCTGGCTCGTCGTCTTTAAGCTGCCCGAGCTCGTGTCGCTGCTCAACCCCGTGGCACTCGCCCTGCTCGCCGTCGGCGGCGTGTGCTACACCGTGGGCGTGCCGTTCTATATCGCCAAAAACGTGCGCTACCTGCACAGCGTGTTCCACCTGTGGGTACTCGCCGGCAGCATCTTCCAGTTCATGGCGGTGATCCTCTTCGTAATCTAGCGATCGCGCCTGCGCCCGCGGGCCCGTCCGGGTGCCCGCCTGGTGCAACTGCCCTATCCGCCATCAACGTTTTGACCTGACGTCCCGAATCTTGGAGGTTCGAGAAACTCCCGATGGACATAACCATCTCCCTTATCACCACCCTCGTTTTGACCCTCATCAACGGCTACTTCTCTATGTCCGAGATGGCGCTCACCACGGCCAAGCGCGCCGTGCTGGAGCACGAGGCCGAGGAAGGCGACAAGCGCGCCGAGCGTGCCATTAAGCTGGCTGCCGACTCCGACCAGCTGCTCGCCACCATCCAGGTCGCCATCACGCTCGTGGGCTTCGCCTCGTCCGCCGTCGCCTCGACGAGTCTGTCCGACCCGCTCGCCACGTGGCTCATGAGCTTTGGCATCGCGCCGCTCTCCGCCATCGCGCGCGGCCTGGCGCCGGTCATCATCACCGTCGCGGTCGCCTTCGTGTCCATCGTGATTGGCGAGCTTGTGCCCAAGCGCATCGGCCTGGCCAATGCCGAGGGCGTATCCAAGCAGGTCGTGGGACCGTTGTCATTTTTCCAAAAGATCGCCCGTCCGCTTGTGTGGCTGACTGGCGCTTGCTCCGATGGCCTGGCCCGCATCCTGCGCATCAAGAGCGCCGACGACCGCCAGAACGTCTCGGAGGAAGAGATCAAGTACATGGTCTCGGAGCAGGACGACCTGCTCGACGAGGAAAAGCGCATGATCCACGAGATCTTTGACCTGGGCGACACCGTTGCCCGTGAGGTCATGGTGCCGCGCGTGGACACCACCATGTGCGAGGACGACGAGACGGTCGCCGACGTGCTGTCCACCATGCGCCAGACCGGCTTTAGCCGCATCCCCGTCTATCACGAGGATCCCGACAACGTCGCCGGCATCGCGCACATCAAGGACCTGATTCAGCCTGCGCTCGACGGCAAGGGCGACCAGCCCATCGCCGGTTTTTTGCGCGACGCCGCCTTTGTGCCCGACACCAAGGACATCCTGCCGCTGCTGTCCGAGATGCAGACCTCTCACGACCAGATCGTGGTGGTCGTGGACGAGTACGGCGGCACGGCCGGCATTATCACCATCGAGGACATCGTCGAGGAGATCGTCGGCGAGATCGAGGACGAGTTCGACCCCGACAACAAGTATCTCACGCGCCTTTCGCGCCGCGAGTGGCTCGTTGATGGGCGTTTTTCGTGCGATGACGCGATTGAGCTTGGTTGGCCGCTCGAGGAAAGCGATGATTATGAGACCATCGCCGGCTGGATTTTGGAGCTTTGTGACTCGGTGCCCGACATCGGAGAGGTGTTTGAGGTCGCGGGGTACAAGTTCAAGGTGCAGTCGATGCGTGGCCAGCGCATCTCGCTCATTCGCGTGATTGCTCCGGCCGAAACCGATAAGAAGGATTCCGAGTCTTCGGCAGAGAAGCCGGCGGCGTCGGGTGCGGGTTCTGCGAATCCGCACGACGGCGACGAGTAGGGCAAGGAAGAGTAGGGGAGAGTTATGGCAGGCCTGTTCAACATCCTTAAGGTCACCGTCAGCGAGGACAAGATCTGCGCGCATGTGCTGGTGAACCCCGGCATGCCGCTCATGACCTCGGAGGATATCGAGGCCACGGCGCGCGTGTACTACCTGGTGCCGGCGATTGCCAAGCACCTGTGCCTGGGCGATTCCGGCCGCGAGTTCCAGGACTGCATGGGCCAGACCGAGCTCTGCCACCTGCTGGAGCACGTGACGGTTGAGCTCATGAACGAGACCGGGCTTGCCGGCAGCATCTCGTGCGGCCGCACGCGCGTAAGCGAGCACGACGAGCGCGTCTTTGAGGTTGAGCTTTCGTGCCCCGACGACGCGCTGGCCATCGGTGCGCTGTCTTCGGCCACCTTTATGATGGACTGGGCGTACCTGCACGCCGACCAGCCTGCCCCCGACGTGGAAGGCACGGTCGCGGGTCTACGCAACCTGGTGCTGGGCATGCGTGCCGAGGCCGAAGGCAAGGATCCTCACGAGGCCGTCGCCGCCGCGAACGGCGAAGATACTGCCGAGGACGAGGGCGCTGACGAGGGCGATGTGCCGGTCGACGCCGAGCCCGTTGCCGATGCGACCGCCGAGCCCGTTCCCACCGAGCCCCAGGGCGTCCCCAGCTTTGACGACGAGCCCCAGGTGGTGATTGATACCGAGGGCGCGGTTGCCGAGAACCACGAGGCCTCCGCTGCCGTCTTTGGCGGTGCGGCGACGGTTCCGGCGGGACCTGCGCATGAGGGCGGCCTGCCGCTCGTGGACGGCGCCGGCGAGGACCCGGGTGCCACGGTGGCCATGCCGGCTATGCCTCAGGAGTAGGTTTACGCGTTTATCACCATCACGTACCTGCGCCTTTGCCGTACGCAGATGAGCGGAGCGGCAAGTGATGCGCTGCGGGTATAATGGACAGCATTCAAACGGTGGGCACCGACATGCCCGCAGGAGAGGAATGATCATGGGTAAGACTTTCAGCTTTGTCTCCGGCGCACTTTTTGGTGCCGCTGCCGGCGCTATTGTCGGCGTTGCTCTGGCCCCGCGCTCGGGCGCCGAGACCCGCGCCATGGCTGCCGATATCGCCAACGACGCTTGGGACAATATGCGCGACACCTACGAGCACAGCGCCGAGGAGGCCCGTGCTGCGGTGAATGACTTTGGCCCGATGGTCGACGCCAAGACCGACGACCTGCGCGCCAAGGTCGACCTGGCCCGCGAGCGCATGGACCAGCTGCGCGAGCAGCTCAACGACGCCATTTCGGGCGGCAACGTGACGCCTGCCGCCGACGTCGTGGTCGAGAACGCCGTCGAGGCTGATACCGAGGCTGCGGAGTCCTCGACCGAGGCATAATGCGCGCCGGGGATTTTGTCGGCGCCAAGATCTATCGCAAGCCTACCGAAGACAAGCGCACCAAAAAGGACGGCACACCGCGCAGCCCTAAAAAGCTCGGAAAGATTCACTTTCCGGTTTTTACCCCGGGCGGTACGCGCGTGGTCGGCTTTATGGTCCGCCAGTCCGATATCGCGGGCATGATCGAGCGTCCCGACCGATTCGTAGCGCTCGACGCCATTGGTGTCTATGAGGGCGCCATTGCGGTCGATGACGTCAAGGACACGTACGATGCCGCCGCTGCCAAGCGCCTCGACATCAACCTGGACGATTGCATCATCTGGGTCGGTATGGACGTGCGCACGGAATCAGGCGACGTCGTGGGCTATTGCTCGGACGTTGAGTTCAAGCCACGCTCGGGCATCGTGCAGACATTCTATGTGACCGCCGGTGCTGCTTCGAGTGTTTTGGTTGGTGACACGCAGGTGCCGCCGACGATGCTGCGCGGCTACGAGAACGGTGCGATGGTCGTCTCGGACGAGGTCAAGTCGCTCGGGTATTCGGGCGGTGCGGCCGCCAAGGCCGCCGAGGCCAGCGTCGTGGTGGGCGACAAGGTCAAAAAGGGTGCCAAGGTACTCGACGACAAGGGATCGGTTGCCGTGGACAAGGGCAGTCGCGCACTGGGCAAGCAGCTCGGCAAGACGCGCGGCATGTTCAAGGCCTTTAAGGACGAATACCAAAAGGCGAGCGGAGGCTCGTCAAAAGCTACAAAATAGCGACGTACCAAATGATGGGAGGCAAGCCGGAGACCTGTTGCTCCGGCTTGCTGTGTTTATGGGGGAGGGCACATGCACCAAAACGGATCCAACTTAAACGGGCGTTCGGATGCGCATCCGACAGCGCGCCGCGACCTGGGGCAGCTGCCCAGCGGTCAGCGCCGCCGTCACCGTAAGCCCGGCGCGATGTATCTCAACCATAGCCGCGGCTTTAGCGATCGCAGCGCGCGCATCGGCAACAGCCGCACACCCCGTCGTTCGTCTCGCCTGCCCTATGCGCTGATCGCCGTGGGTTGCGCGCTCGTGCTGTTTATCGCTGCCGTCGTGGGCTACGTCAACCGCAGCGTGGACGTGGAGCTCAACGGCCAGAAGACCGCGGTGCGCGTGGGCTCTACGCTGCAGAATCTCATCGACGAACAGGATTTGACTGACACCTACGACGCAGGCGACCTGCTAGCCGTCGATGACAGCGTGCTCAAGCGCCATGGGGGCGAAAAGCTGTCGGTGAAGGTCGACGGCAAGCGCGTGAAGCAGGGCAAATGGGATAGCCGCGAACTCGAGGGCGGCGAGAAGGTGACGGTCAAGGATGGCCGTAACACTTACGAGAAGCACGAGGTTCAGGCTACGGTTATCGAGCCCAAGCTCAAGGTCGAGGGCACGGGCGCTATCGAGTATGTGCAGACATGGGGTGTCCAGGGCCGATCCGAGGTGTGGGTTGGTGAGCGGTCAGGCAAGACGCAAGACCGCGGCGAGGTTGTGCCCGCCACCGATTGCGTTGTTGCGTGCGCCAGCGTGGCGCCCAAGGGCAACAAAAAGTACGTGGCGCTGACGTTTGACGAGGGTCCGAGCGGCGCCACCAAACAGATCTTGCAGGTGCTCAAGGAAAAGGGCGTCACCGCGACGTTCTTCCTTTCGGGCGATGCGGCCGAGGCCTCGCCTGCCACGGCCAAGGCGATTGTCGACGCCGGGTGCGAGATCGGATCCAACAGCTACAGCGACGATTCGCTCAAGGGTCAGGACCGTGAGGCGGTGCGCGAACAGATCACGAAAGGCACCGATGCGATTAAGTCGGCGACCGGCGTGAAGACGATGCTGCTGCGTGCTCCCTACGCTGCCTTTGACGAGCAAAACTGGATTGATGCGATGGACCTGGTCTCCGCCGTGGTCTCGTGGAATATTGACTCGGGCGACTGGCTGCTCAACGGTGCCGACGAGCAGGTCTCGACGGTGCTCGATTCGGTGACGCCGGGCAATATCGTGCTGCTCACCGATAGAGACGAATGCGCCGAGCAGATGCTCGAGGCGCTGCCGCAGATTATCGACGGCCTCATTGCCGACGGCTACAAGATCGTGACGCTCAGCGACCTGGTCAAGACGGACACGTCGCTGAGCAAAAAGCTCACCTCGCTGACGAAGGTCACCATGCCCAAGGACGCCGTGTTCCCCCAGCTTGCCGAGGACGAAGATACCACAGAGTAGTCATTGGGTAGTCATTTAAGAACGTCCCCAATGACTATGTCACGGATGCGTCAGCGTTTGGTATGCCTGCAATGTGCAGCGCATAAATTCGATGCCGCAGGGCGATGCTGATGCTATAGTTACTGCGGTTAATGAGGGTCAAGAGAAAGGTTACAGGTGAAATCCAAACCTCGACCATACAGTCGATGACCCCATGCAGGTGCTTTTTGCGCATGCACGGGGTGTAAGCGTCGAGCGGCGTGCCGCCCGCGCATGCGTATACATATCCAGAAGCCCCCGGACGTCGCACATGCGGCCGCGTCCGGAGGAATAATGATGGGGAGCACCATTGAATTATCTGAGTGAGATGCTCAAATTGCCGGTCTTGGACGTCGATGGAGAAAAGCTCGGCGTGGTGAACGATTTTGGTATTGCTACCGGCGAAGTTTTTCCGCACGTGACGTCGCTCGCGTTCCGCGGTCCCGGCAAGACGCCGTTTATGATCAGCTGGCGCAAATGGGTCGACCGTATCGACGAGACGGGTGTACACCTTAAGACGTCGGCCACCGAAATCCGTTTTTCGTACCTGCAGCCGACCGAACTCTTGCTTGCCCGCGACGTGCTCAACAAGCAGATTGTCGACACGCAGGGCATGAAAGTCGTGCGCGTAAACGACATCAAGTTTTCCATGTCGGGCGAAAATCAGCTGCGCCTGCTGGGCGCCGAAGTGGGCGCCCGCGGTCTGCTACGCGCGATCAGCCCCGCACTCGAGCATATCGTCGAAGGCTTTATGAAGCACCTGGGCAAGCCGCTCAGTGAGGACATCATCGCTTGGTCCTACATGGACCTGCTCGATCGCTCGACCAAGAACATTCAACTCTCGGTGTCGCATAAGACGCTCGGCGAGCTGCACCCTGCCGACATCGCCGACATTATCGAGCAGCTCGACCCGCGCCTGCGTGCGCAGGTGTTTGCACAGCTCGATACTGCCCAGGCCGCCGAGGCCATCTCGGAGTTCGATGACGACGAGCTTATGACCGAGATGCTCGAGGGCCTGTCCGACACGGACGCATCGTCGATGCTGGCCATGATGGACCCGGACGACGCCGCCGACCTGATCGACGAGCTCGATTACGAGAAGGCCGAGAAGCTCCTGCGCCTGATGGGCGTCAAGGAGGAGAAGGCGATTCGTAACCTGCTGGGCTATGAGGACAACACCGCCGGCCGCATCATGACCTCGGAGTTTGTCTCGCTGCCCGCCACGGCGACGGTCGGCGATGCCATCGAGGCGATTCGCAAACTCGATGAGGACTTCGAGAGTGTCTATTACGTCTATACCGAGGATCCGAGCGGCATGCTCACCGGCGTGCTCTCGCTGCGCACGTTGATCGTGGCCGACCGCGATGCCACGCTGGGCCAGCTCGCCTATCGCGACCTGGTCTACGTGTCGCCCGACGAGGACCAGGAAGACGTGACGGACGAGATGACCAAGTACGACCTGGTTGCCATCCCTGTCTGCGACGAGAACCGTCATATCCTGGGCATCGTGACCTTCGACGACGCCATGGACGTTATCGCCGAGGAGCATCAGGAGGACCTGCAGATCGCCGGTGTCGGCTCGGGCGATAGCGCGTCGGACGACTCGACGAATGTGCTCAGCTGGTTTGTGCATCGCCAGTACTGGGTTGTCGTGTGGGGCATTGCCTCGTGCATCATGGCAACGGTGCTGGGGACGGCGCTCGGCTCCGCGCATCTGGTGGTGTTCCCCATGTGCGCCATGCCGCTCGTGCTGCTTGCTGCCTCGCGCATGGTGTCGTTCGTCAAGAACTACTTCTTGGAGTATGACGGTCACGACGACGAGCCCAAGCCGTATCTGGGGTTCTTCTTCCAGAGCACGGGCATGGGCCTGATTCTGTCACTCGTGACCTACCTGTGCGCCCAGCTGGTGCGCACCGCCGCGTTCCCCGATGCGCCCATGTTTGAGGAGCAACTCTTTACCGGGTCCTTTAATATCGCTGCCATCATTTGCCTGGTTGGCAACATGAGCGCCGTGATTTACCTGATGGTGCTGTTCTGGCGTGACGAGCATGACCTCAACACGTCGGGCACCGCCATGAACGTTATTGCCGTCATGATCTCGTGCGTAACGTACTGCGCCGCTGCGGTGCTGCTCACCATGTCGGTCATTGGCTAGGTGGTCGCGTGCAAAATACCAAGCAAAAGTCGGGCACCAAGCAAAAGTTGACCATCGCGGCCATCTTTGGCGCTATGGGCCCCGGTCTGCTGGCGGCGCTTTCGGGCAATGACGCCGGCGGCATTGCAACGTATTCCAGTGCGGGCGCCAGCTATGGCTACAAGATGCTCTGGATGCTTCCCGTCATGACTGTGCTGCTCATCGTGACGCAGGAGACCGCGGCGCGCTGCGGCTGCGTCACGGGCAAGGGCCTGGCATCGCTCATCCGCGAGCGCTTTGGCGTGCGCAAGAGTGTACTTGCTATGGCGGCGCTGTTGATCGCCAACACGGCTGTGACCATTTCGGAGTTTGCGGGTATCGCCAGCGGCCTTGCTCTCTTTGGCGTGCCGGCAAGCATCTCGGTGCCGTTGGTGGCGCTGCTGGTGTGGATGCTTACCATGTCGGGTAGTTTCCAGCGCATCGAGAAGATTCTGCTGCTGGTAAGCTGCGTCTTCGTGACCTATATTGTCGCCGCGTTTATGGCTGGCCCCAACTGGGGTGAGGTCGCGGTCGACCTGGTCGTGCCTAACATTCAAAATGACCCCAGCTACGTGTCGCTCGTGGTCGCAACGATCGGTACCACCATCGCGCCGTGGATGATTTTCTTGGCGCAGAACAACGTGGTCGACAAGAACGCGGGCGAGGACGATATCGTGCTGCAGCGCATCGATACCGTGAGCGGCTCGCTTGCCGCCGATGTCATTGCCGGCTTTATTATCATCACGACCGGTACGGTGTTGTTCCCGGCGGGCATTCAGATTAGCGATGCTGCCGATGCTGCCCGTGCGCTGGAGCCTATTGCGGGTCAGTGGTCCACGGTACTGTTTGCCTCGGGCCTGGTCGCGGCGAGCTTCTTGGCTGCCTGCGTGCTGCCGGGCGTTACGTCGAGCGCTATCTGCGAGGCATTTGGCTGGGAGCGCGGTGCCGACCGCAGCTGGGACGAGGCCCCGGTCTATCGCGGCATCATTACGGCCATCATCGGTATCTCTGCCGTGCTGGTGCTTATGCCCGGCGTCGATCTGTTCCAGATTATGATGACCTCGCAGGTCATCAATGGCGTGCTACTGCCCGTGGTTCTGGTGTTCCAGGTGGTTATTGCCGCTGACCGTCACATTATGGGCACTAACCGCAACGGCCGCGTGTGGAATGTGCTCACTTGGGCGACTATCGGTGTGATTACGGTGCTCACGGTCGTCATGTTTGTTCTGCAGGCGATGGGTTACAGCGCTTAGCGCCTCTTTTGGACTCCAAACAGGCCGCAGCGATGGGCTGCGGGCTGTTTTTGTCTGCTATAGGGTGTTAGTTATATGGCAGTGGGCAAAAAATGCCAAATATGAGTACTGTTGCTAAGTGAATAGCATTTACATTCAAGAAGATAATAAACATAACCTATAGTATGTTCATTAAAATTGGCTCCAATACGCCTTAAACCAGTCAGGTTGGCTGCTTTAGGGGGTTGTAGGGTTCGCTCGGACGTCATTTTGGGTGGTTTTGCCTGCTACTAAAATGGTAACAGTACTCATATTTGCCCTTTTTTGCCCACAGACCTTTGAGGGTGCGGCGAAAAGGGCTTGTTTTGATTGTTTGGGGCAGGCGCGAGGCGCGGAAACGATGTCTGGAGCGACGGAGCGGCCTGGAATTCATCCGTAGAGGTCTTCATTGGCTGCGCCAGGAGTGTCCCTAGGTACCGGTACATAAGGAACGTCCCTAACTGCCGGAGG
>CABRDB010000016.1 GCA_902469555.1 uncultured Collinsella sp.
CTCGTCGCCGGGACGGTGCAGGCAGACCTTCCTGAGCTTGCCGATCTCGGAAGGCACGTGCAGACCTTTCGTCATGGCCTCCTACCTTTCTTTCGGGCCTTTCGGCCGAATCTCTCAGCGCCCTTCCATAGCGGACGCTGCTTGCTGACAGCACTAGTTATATCCAAATTCCACCCGCAATTCCACCTCGCCCCCGAACGGTCAACAAAGTGCGATGAACGGTATATCGCATATGATTCCCCCATAATGCACTTCGGCGTTCTAAAGTAGCTTTTCAAAGGTAAATGCTCTTTTTTCTTAAAAACCATTTGCAATTGCGTCTCTAAACTTTTGATTCAGAATTGCATAGCTAAATCGGTTTTATGTATATAAATGACGCTAGTTTACGTTTCTGCCTGTATTCAATGATATTCAGCTATCTATCATTCTTATTCACACTTACGTACCAGTTGAGTGAGGATATAGACCGCTTGCAGACGAGCAGGGCGTCAGTCATATAACTTGTCAGCGTAAGAAGTAGGTAAAGATACCGTTCACGCGATACGTCCGTGCCAGCGGTCGACTAAATTGAGACAATAGTGAATAGTGTTAGGCTACCGTCCCCTGTGGGGACTGAACGGACAGATGCATATGCCGAGCAAAATCGAAAAGAAGCAAGCCGCCGCAAAGCTGCGCAAACCGCCGCGCGACTTCTCGTACACGCAAAACCGAGAGCTCAGCTGGCTACGCTTTGACAACCGCGTGCTCGACGAAGCCTTCGATGAGTCCGTGCCGCTGTTCGAGCGTCTAAAGTTCGTGTCGATTTTCGAGTCTAACCTCGACGAGTTTCTCATGGTGCGCGTGGGCGGCCTGTCCGATCTGGCAGAGCTCAAAAAACAGCCTGTCGACAACAAGAGCAATATGACCGCCTCCGAACAGGTCGATGCTGTCATGGCCGAAATGCCCGGGCTCCTTACCCGTTGGGAGTCCATCTTTAAGAGCATCGAGGGCAAGCTCGACACCTTGGGCGTTCACCGCGCCCGCATCGATTCGCTTACGCCCGAGGAGCGCACCTTTGTAACCCGCTACTTCCAGGCCTACGTGTCGCCGGTCATCTCGCCGCTGGTCATCGATCCGCGCCACCCCTTCCCCAACCTGCGCAACGGCGCGCTCTATCTGGCCTGTGGTCTGGACGGCGCCACCGACGAGGAGAGCCTGCTGGGCCTTATCGAGATCCCCGCCTCGATGAACCGCGTGGTCGAGATTCCCTCGCCCACCGGCACCTACTCCTACATCTTGCTCGAGGACGTCATCCTCGCCTGCCTGGACAGCTGCTTTGGCTCCTATAGGCCGCTGGATCGTGCGCTGATCCGCGTCACCCGCAACGCCGACATCGATCCAGACGGCGAGGGCGTCGAAGAGGAAGAGGACTACCGCCAGCACATGAAGCGCATCCTCAAGAAGCGCCTGCGTCTGCAGCCGGTAGTGCTCGCGGTCTCGGGGTCGCTCGAGAAGGCGACGCTCAAGACCATCCGCAAGGCGCTCGAGCTTTCGCGCCGCTCTGTCTTTACCTGCGATATCCCGCTCGACCTAGGCTACGTCTTTGGCATTGAGGGCAAGATTCCCGAGCACCTGCGCAACGAGCTGCTCTTTACGCCGTTTAGGCCGCAGCCCAATCCCAACATCGACATGACCCGCTCCATCCGCGAGCAGGTGCTGCAGCACGACAAGCTGCTCTTTTATCCCTACGAGGCCATGAACCCGTTCTTGGACCTGGTGCACGAGGCCGCCTATGACCCCGAGTGCATCTCGCTGCGCATCACGCTCTACCGCGTGGCAAAGCAGAGCCGTCTGTGCGAGTCGTTGATCGATGCTGCCGAGAACGGCAAAGAGGTCACGGTGCTCATGGAGCTCCGTGCCCGCTTTGACGAGCAGAACAACATCGAGTGGGCCGAGCGCCTGGAAGAGGCCGGCTGCACCGTCATCTACGGCTCCGAGGGCTTTAAGTGCCACTCCAAGATCTGCCAGCTCACCTATCGCGAGGGCATGGCGCTAACGCGCCTGACGCTGCTGGGCACCGGCAACTTTAACGAGAAGACGGCCAAACTCTACAGCGACTTTATGCTCATGACCGCCCACCCCGGCATCGGCGAGGACGCCAACCTGTTCTTCCGCAACCTGTCGCTGGGCAACCTGCGCGGCGACTACCGCTTCCTGGGTGTGGCGCCCGTCGGACTGAAACCGCTCATCATGCGCGGGCTTGACCGCGAGATCCAGCGCGCCCTTGCCGGCGAGCCCGCCCGCGTGTTCTTTAAGCTCAACTCGCTCACCGACCGCGAGGTCATCGACAAGATCGCCGAGGCATCGTGCGCAGGAGTCCGCGTGGACATGATCATCCGCGGCATCTCGTGCCTCAAGCCGGGCGTTCCTGGCAAGACCGAGAACGCGCATGTCCGTTCTATCGTCGGACGCTTTTTGGAGCATGCGCGCGTTTACGCCTTTGGCGTGGACTCGGACATGATCTATCTGAGCTCGGCCGACATGATGACGCGCAACACCGAGCACCGCGTGGAGATCGCCTTCCCCGTGCTCGACCCCACCTGCCGCGCCCTGGTGCACGAGTACATGAGCATGCAGCTGCGCGACAACGTGAAGGCCCGCAGCCTCACGAGCGACGGCACCTGGGTCCCCGTGGAGCGCGCAGAGGGTGAGAAACCCTTCAACTCGCAGGAAGCCCTGCTGGAGCGTGCCTACCGCAACGCCGAGGCCGCGCCCGAGCCCGTCATTGAGGCAAAGCCCGCCCCTGCTCCTAAGCCGCAGCCGGCCACACCCGAGGTTCAGAAGGTCCAGGCGACCGTCATTGAGCCCGAGCCCGCACCTGCACCTCAGCCCGAGCCGCAGGCAGCTAAGCCCGCACCCGAGACGAGCACCCGTCGCGATAAGCCCGCCGGCAAGACCAAGGCCATTGAGCGCCATCGCCCCGGTCGTGTGCGCATGGGCCTAGGCCTGATCGGCCTGGGTCTTAAGACGCTCATTACCGGCAAGACGAAATAGTCGTTTGTAGAAGCAGTTTGTAGAAGCGCCCCGCATTTGAGGAAAGCCTCGGATGCGGGGCGCTTTTCCCTGCTACCATGGTGCGAGCAACAACACGAATGACAGGCAGGGATATGAAGCTCACTATAGAATCGATGACCTACGGCGCCGACGGGCTGGCGCACGCCGACAACGGCAAGGCCGTCTTTGTGCAGGGCGCCGTGGCAGGCGACACCGTCGAGGCCGAGGTCGTACAGGACGGCAAGTCGTTCATGCGCGCCCGCACGACCGAGATTCTGGAGCCGAGCCCCGATCGCATTCAGCCCCCCTGCCCCTTCGTTGGCATCTGCGGCGGTTGTTCGTGGGGCAATCTCTCACGCACGGCACAGCTCGCCGCCAAGGAGCAAAACCTGCGCTCCACGCTCGAGCGCATCGGCAAGTTCGCTCCTGAGCAGGTCGATGAGTTGGTACAGCCCATCTGCCACACCAAGGACGACTGGGGCTACCGCAATAAAATCGAGCTCGAACCGACCGTCGTCAACGGTCGCGTGCGCCTTGGCATGCACGGTGTCGACCCCAGCAAAATCGTGACCGTCGATGCGTGCCCGCTGTTCGATAAGCGCTTCCCGAAGGCGCTCAAATCGGTCGTCGGCGCACTCAACTATCTAAGCGGCAGCCATGACTTGGGACTCGAACGCGTGGGCATTCGTGCATCGCGCCGTACCAAGGCACTCGAGGTCGCACTCTGGACGCCTACAGGCTCTTTTCCGCGCTCGCAGGTCTCCCGCGTGCTGGCGGACGCCGCTCATCCCACGAGCATCGTGCGCGTGATGAGCAAGGGCGAAAAGAAAGCCCGCCGTGTCTCCAAAGTCGAGATGCTCGCCGGCGAGGGCTCGTGGACCGAGAATATCGCCGAAGGCCAGATGCGCTTATCTGCCCCGTCGTTTTTCCAGGTCAATACCAAGGGCGCCGAGATTTTGATTGAGCTCGTCATGGACGCCCTCGACCCGCAGGAAGACGAGCTAGCCGTGGACCTGTACTGCGGTGCTGGCACCTTTACCCTACCGCTCGCCCGCCGCTGCGATTACGTCGCCGCCGTCGAGGCCTACGGCCCGGCCGTGCGCGACCTGCGTCGCAACCTGGAGATCAACAAGCTCGATAACGTCGATGTCATCGGCGGCGATGCCGTGCGCGAGTTCCCCGACCAGGACGCCGATGTCCTGGTAGTCGATCCGCCACGCGCAGGATTGGCGCCCGAAGCCATCGACCTCATCGCGAGCACGAGCGCCCGCGATGTCGCCTATGTGAGTTGTGATCCGGCCACCCTGGCACGCGACCTCAAGCGCTTTGTCGAGGAAGGCACCTTCTCCCCCGTGAAGATCACGCCGGTCGACCTATTCCCGCAAACCTTCCACTGCGAAACCGTCGTCCACCTTAGGCGCAACTAGTCACTCAATCATTGCTCAGAAAAATCATTGGGAAATCGAGCGTGGCAAGCGGAGGTCTTCGGGGTATAAGACGGCTAATTGTATGCCGCCTATGAAAGGAACCCTCATGCCCAGCGTTGCCGTTCTCGCCGCCGATGGCTTTGAAACTATTGAATGCTTGACCATGGTCGATGTCATGCGTCGCGGCGGTGTGCGTGCCACGCTCGTCTCGATTATGCCCACACGTGAGGTCGTAAGCTCGCTGCAGATCCCCGTGACCTGCGATGCGCTCTTTGATGAGATCAACTTTGACGAGTACGACTGCGTCGTGCTGCCCGGCGGCTTGCCCGGTGCCACCAACCTGCGTGCCGATCAGCGCGTCTGCGACGTGGTCTGCGAGTTCGCCGCGACCAAGCACGTTGCCGCCATCTGCGCCGCCCCGTTTATCCTGGGCGAGCTCGACCTACTCGAGGGGCGCCACGCCACGTGCTTCCCTGGCTTTGAGAAAAGCTTCCCCGAAGGTGCCTATACCGGCGAGAAGGTTACGCAAGACGGCAACATCATCACCGCCAGCGGCATGGCCCAGTCGCTCCCCTTTGCGCTTGAGCTGCTGCGCACGCTCGCCGGTGACAAGGCCGTCGAGAAGGTCGCCGAGGGCATTCAGCTATGATTTTGGCTTCGCAATCACCGCGCCGCATCGAGTTGATGCGCGAGGCGGGCTATGACATTCGCGTGATTCCCGCAGATATCGACGAAACGCCTTTTGATGGCGAAGCTCCGCTTACACTCGTCGAGCGCTTGGCGCGTGCCAAAGCCGCCGCCGTTGCCGCCGAGCATGCCGAGCCCAACGAACTGACCGTCGCGGCCGATACTATTGTCACCTTTGACGGCCAAATTTTGGGCAAGCCGGCAGACAGGGACGAGGCACGCACCATGCTCCGCGAGCTTTCGGGCCGCACGCACCAGGTCGCAACCGGCGTCTGCATCGTTAAAGCCGGCGACGCTACAGCTCCGAATGCCGCCGAGAGCCTGTCGTTTGTCGATGTGACCGACGTGACGTTCTATGAGCTTACCGAAGAGCAGATCGAGCGCTATGTTGCCTCCGGCGAACCCATGGACAAGGCCGGGGCCTACGGCATCCAAGGCACAGGCGGCCGCATGCTTGTGCACGATATTTCGGGTGACTTCTACAACGTGGTGGGCTTGCCCATCGCTCGCGTCGCACGCGCGATTCAAAAACTCTCGTAATTGCATCTGGCGCTGGGTATCCCCCAGCGCCTACAATTTTGGCGTACCGTACGGATCCCGACCGGGCACATGGCGCGGCGGAAAACCGATAGGAGAAAACATGGACACACTGCTCGAAGCCATCGATGTTTGCAATGTCGATGGCTTTTGCTATGGCAACTATACCGACGAGAAGGCCGGCACCGGCTGCACCGTAATCGTAGCGCCCGAGGGCGCCACCGGCGGTGTCGACGTTCGCGGCGGCGCCCCCGCTTCGCGCGAGACCGACCTGCTGCGTCCCGAGAACACCGTCGACAAGGTCCACGCCGTCTGCCTTTCGGGCGGATCGGCCTTTGGTCTGGAGGCCGCAAGCGGCGTGGCCCGCGAGCTCGAGAGCCGCGGCATCGGCCTGCCCGTCGGTCCCACACAGGTGCCCATCGTGTGCTCCAGCTGCATCTTCGACCTTGCCTTTGGCGACCCCACGGTGCGTCCCGACATCGAGGCCGGTATCGCTGCCGTGCGTGAGGCACTGGACCATACCCCTGCCTCGCTCGAGCAGGGCAACGTGGGCGCCGGCACCGGCGCCACCGTAGGTAAGCTCATGGGATCTGCCACCTGCATGAAGGCCGGCCTTGGAGCCGCCGCCGTGGCGCTCGGCCCCGTCAAGGTGGGCGCCGTGGTCTCAGTCAATGCCTGTGGCAACGTTGTCGACCCCTTCACCGGCGAGTGGGTCGCCGGTATGCGCGCCGCAGCCGATAGCGACCAGATCGTCGACATGGAACTCGCAGCCTTTGCCGCCGCCGGATCCATGCAGATGCCGCTCGACCGCACCAACACCACCATCAGCTGCATCGTCACCAACATGGAGCTCACTAAGGCACAAGCCACCAAGGTCTCTCAGATGGCCGCAGACGCCTACGCACACGCCATCCGTCCCACGCACACCACCAACGACGGCGACACCATCTACACCCTCGCCAGCGGCAAACTGGGCGCCCAGGCAAGCGCCGCCGTTCCCCTAGACCTGCTGGGCATGCTCGCCGTAAGGGCCCTGGAAACCGCCATCGTAAATGGAGCCAAAACCGCCAAAACCTCCCACGGCATCCCCGGCGCCGCGAAGTAGCCTAACCTGACCGGTTGCCCGGTGGGGCTTGGTTATGTTTGCTGCTCTACAGTCCTGGCTCGCACGAAGAACACATTAAGTGCTCTTCGGCTCATGCGGAACTCGCGACAAACATAACCAAGCCCCATCGGGCAACCTACCAACCAAAATCTTTTCAGCCCAGGCCCCTGTGTACCGCGCGTCTAAGATCTTCAAATTCAGCTGCCTGACATAAAGCGAGACATAGCAGAGGACCCTTGGCCGTTAGTTTGATACAAGTTCCGCACGAGCCGGAAAGCACTTAATGTGCTTTCCGTGCGAGCAGGACTGTTCGCAGTAGCAAACTAAAGGCCAAGGGGCCCAGTCAACCTAACAGCAGCGATTACTCGGCAGTTAGTTGAATTTGAAGATCTTTGAGGCAAGACGGTATAGGCCGAGTGTGGTTTTGTCTCCGGCACGACCGCGGAGGTTAGTGAAGAAGCCGACCACGCCGTAGCGAGCACGACGATACATGCGCTCGTCGTAGGCCTTTAAATCGCTCCATAGCGTCTTCAGGCGCTCATCGGCGAAATCCTCGTCGGAAAGCTTGGTGAGCACCGAGCAGATCGCCATCATCATGGTGAAGTAGCCCATCATGTACGAACGCAGACGCGACGACTCGACATCGCTGTACAGGTGGTACGACTCCATCATGATACGCGTAACACGGAACTGCTGGTCCAGACGCTTGACCATCGTGGCCTCGTTGACACTCTGGCCCTCGCGACCGATAAAGTAGCGATAGAGGTCGATGTCGGCGTAGTACATGGTCTTGCAACGCGGCAGCGGCACGTAGGCGTAGATGTTGTCCACATAGAACGTGTGCGGCGGCATGGGCAGGTTGGACTCGCGCAGCACATCTGTGCGATAGCACAGGCTGTGCATGAGCAGATTCTGGTCCAAACGGAAATGGCCGATCTGGTCCCAGGTAAAGATCTTTTTTCGCGGCAGGGCAAACTTGTAACCAATGGCAGTATGAGTACCCTCGTAAACCTTCTCGTACACGTAGTTCGAGATAAACAGGTCAACGCGCTGGTCGCGCTCTTCAAAGCCGCGCAGAATCGACAGCATGGTCGAAAGGGCAGCGCCGTCAAGCCAGTCGTCCGAGTCGACAACCTTGTAGTAGGTGCCCTGCGCCTCGCGCAGACCCGAAAGGACGGCAATACCGTGGCCGCCATTCTCCTGGTGCACCGCGCGGATGATTCCAGGATAACGGGCCTCCCACTCGTCGGCCTTGGCGGCCGTCTCATCCTTGGAGCCGTCGTCCACCACGATAATCTCGATATCGGTGGCATAATTGCTCCCCTCCAAGATGGAGGTAATGCAATGGTCCATGTCCTTAGCGGCGTTATACGAGGGAATACCGAATGTTATGACTTTATGCATGGCAGGCGATAATCTCATCCGAAAGATCGAGGGCGGAATTGGTCACGGCATCCATATCGTAGTAACGATACTCGGCCAGACGACCCACCGGGTGGAAGTTTGTCAGGTTCTGGACGCGCTCAAGATAGCGCTCATAGAGCTCACGGTTCTCGGGCTCAAGAATGGCGTAATACGGCGTCTCGCCCGAGCCGGGCGTATAGGCCTTGGAGTACTCCTTCATGATGGTGGTCTTGCCGGGCAAAACCTGACCGGTCATGTTCTTGAACTCGGTGATACGCGTGTAATCCTCGCTCGTGGTGTAGTTGACGGTGCCCACGGGCTGGAACTGGTCCATATCAAGCGTCTCGAACTTCATATCGAGCGTGCGGTACGGAAGAGCGCCCAGGTCAAGGTCGAACAGCTCATCGAGCGGACCGGTATAGACGATCTCGCCGCCGTAGACCTTGCCGCCGATCTTGACGGTGGTCTCGTCGATCTCAAAGAGATCGCGGGCGTCCACGTCGCAGAACACGTCGATCAGGTCGTGGTCGAGCATATGCTCGAACAGCGCCGTGTAGCCGTCCTGCGGCATACCCTGGAAGGGAGCCTGCGGGAAATAGCGGTCATCGTCGCCCACAAAGACGGGAACGCGACCGGTGATCGAGGGATCGATCTGGTCGGGCGTCTGGCCCCACTGCTTCATGGTGTAATGCAAAAAGACGTTCTCGTAGACGTAATCAGCGACCTCGGCCAAGTCGGGGTCGTTCTTCTTACGCAGCTCCATAATGGGCACCTTGACATCCTTGCCAAAGGTCTCCACGAGCTTCTGATACAGCTCCTC
Source organism: uncultured Collinsella sp. (assembly GCA_902469555.1). Lineage (GTDB taxonomy): Bacteria > Actinomycetota > Coriobacteriia > Coriobacteriales > Coriobacteriaceae > Collinsella. Next base: position 9,014 of record CABRDB010000016.1, read on the forward strand.
GCCGCGCTCGTCACCAAAGGCGAGCTTGAGACTCGCGTGGTTGAAGGGCACGGGCATAAGGGTGCCGTTGATGTTGGCGAGCACCTTGTGCTGATAATCCGTCCACTTGGTAAAGCGCGACAGGAAATTGTGCACGCGCTCGTTAAAGGTGTGATAGATATGCGGACCGTACTCGTGGATCAGGATTCCGGCCTCGTCAGTGCAGTCATAGGCATTGCCCGCAATGTGGCTACGGCGCTCCAAAACGGCAACACGATAGCCGATGGTCTCGGCAAGACGGCGGGCGCAAACGGCACCGGCATATCCAGCACCGACGACAATCATGTCGTACGCGCCGGCGTTAAAGCCTTCAGGCAGGCCTGAGGTAATCTGCATCGATACTCCTTGTCAAAAGCCACGGGCTCGTTAGCTGGGCTTTTCTCGAACATTCTTCGAGACATATTTATCAGAGCGATTATAGCGCTAATGCGTCCTATAATGAGCTTGCCACACAAGGAAAGCTCAAGCACCGCGGCGTACAAATTTGAAAGGTAAACCCGCTAGCAGCGGGTTTATTCGTGAACAGCCGGGCGCCTGGAGCTTAGTGAAACGCTTGTAAGGAGTAACATGAGCGATTTCCTTAACCGTATGAAGTCTGCCGCCAAGGCCGACCTTAAGACGATCGTCCTGCCCGAGGGCGAGGATCCGCGCACCATCGTCGCGGCCACCAAGATCATCGAGGAGGGCCTGGCAAAAATCGTCATCCTGGGCAACCCCGACGAGATCAACGTTCCCGGCGCCACCGTCATCGATCCGCGCAATGCCGAGAAGCACGAGGAGTACGCGCAGAAGTTTGCCGAGCTCCGCGCCAAGAAGGGCGTCACCATCGAGCAGGCTCGCGCCCAGGTGATGGACGCCACCTACTTTGGCACCATGATGGTCAAGATGGGTGACGCCGACGGCCTGGTCTCCGGCGCCTGCCACTCCACCGCCGACACCCTGCGCCCCGCGCTGCAGATCCTTAAGACCGCCCCGGGTACCAAGCTGGTCTCGGCCTTCTTCGTGATGTGCACCGACACCCCGCAGTTCGGCACCGACGGTACGCTGATCTTCGCCGACTGCGGCCTCAACATCAACCCGTCCTCCGACGAGCTATCCGAGATCGCCATCGCCTCCGCTCACTCCTGGTCCACCTTTATGGGCAGCGTCGAGCCGCACGTGGCCATGCTCTCCTACTCCACCATGGGCTCCGCCGGCGGCGAGGTCGCCAAGAAGGTCCAGGAGGCCGTTAAGTTCTGCAAGGAGAAGGCTCCCGAGCTCGCCATCGATGGCGACCTGCAGCTCGACGCCGCCATCGTTCCCACCGTCGCCCAGCTCAAGGCCCCCGGCTCCTCCGTTGCCGGCAAGGCCAACGTGCTTGTGTTCCCCGATCTCGAGGCCGGCAACATCGGCTACAAGCTGGTCCAGCGCTTCGCCGGCGCCGACGCTTACGGCCCCATCCTGCAGGGCATCGCCAAGCCGGTCAATGACCTTTCGCGCGGCTGCTCTGCCGACGACATCGTGGGTGTCGTGGCCATCACCGCCGTCCAGGCTCAGATGGCTGAATAGCTTACATATCCCCTCGGGACCCTGCAGGGCAAAGCTCTGAAAACGTCCTCGGACATGCAAAGAGGCTCCGCTGCGCGCTTCGCGCGGCGGAGCCTCTTTGCGTCCTGACGCTCCTATTTGGCAAGGTGTTTTTTAGAATCCATTTTGCGCTCGGCCTCGAAGGCTTGCCTGTCCCAATCGAGC
>CABRDB010000017.1 GCA_902469555.1 uncultured Collinsella sp.
ATCGTCGAGCACCGTCAGCACGCGGGCCAGGCGGTCGGCAGGATGCTCGCCAAAGGCAGCGGCCTCGGCAGCAAGCGCCTCGGCCTGCTCGGAGCCGCCCTCAAACAGCTCGGCACGGGCACCGGCAACGCAGGCAACGTACACGTCGCGCACATGCGCCACCAGGTCGCGCGTCAGCTCCAGCAGGTCATTGCCCTCCTCGACCTGCGCACGGATCAGTCCATAGAGCTCGGCAACATCGCGATCGGCAATGGCGCGGGAAAACTCGCCCAGGATCTGGTCCGAAACCTCGCCCAAAAGCGAGCGGGCGTCGTCCGCATGCACAGAACCGTTGCCAAAGACGCTCAGCTGCTCCAGCGTGGAAAGCGCGTCGCGCATACCGCCCTTGGCATGGCGCGCCACAATGGCGAGTGCCTCGTCGTCGTAATCGAAGCCCTCCTGCTCGCACACGTAAGACAGGCGATGCTCGATATCCTCGTTGCCGATGCGGTGGAAATCGAAGCGCTGGCAGCGTGAGAGAATGGTCTCCAGAATCTTTTGCGGGTCGGTGGTGCACAACACAAAGATCACGTGTGCCGGCGGCTCCTCGAGCGTCTTGAGCAGCGCGTTAAACGCCGCCGTTGTGAGCATGTGGACCTCGTCGATGATATAAATCTTGTACTTGCCGCGCACCGGGGCAAAGTTGACGGAGTTGATGATTTCCTCGCGCACATTGTCCACGCCCGTGCGGGAGGCGGCATCGAGCTCGTAGACATCCGGGTGGTTGCCCTCGGCAATGAGCTCGCACTCCTCGCAAGTACCGTCGGGCATGCAGCCGCTTGCACCCTCGGCGCGCGCTGCCTCGGCATTACGGCACAGCAGCGCCTTGGCCAGAATGCGCGCCATGGTGGTCTTGCCCGTGCCGCGCGGTCCGCAGAACAGGTACGCGTGGGACAGGCGTCCCTCGGTGATGGCGTGCTCGAGCGTCGAGACGATATGCTGCTGGCCCACCACGGATTCGAAGGTGAGCGGGCGATACTTTCGGTACAACGATTCCATGGGTGCTCCCCCGGGTATACTGAGTCTTGTTGCCGCGACGGCCATGCGGTCGCACGGCATACTGCATTCATAATAACCCGTACGGCGAGCCCGCCGCGATAGGAGTCCAAAGAGCATGGCAGACGCAGAGAGCAACCTCGTTCCCTCCGAAGCAGCCGACCAGGTCGAGGTCGCGCTCGAGGAGCAGGCCGCAGCCGATGACGGCATCCTGTACCTCAACGAGTACCAGTACGAAAACGACCTGGTCACCGACTTCGCCCGCCTGGTCGCCTCGCCCAGGCGTCGCGGCTCGCTGTATGTCGCCGCGGCAATTGCCGCGCTCATCGGCATCGGCATGCTGGTGGCCGGCGGCAACTGGATCAAGTTTGGCGTCGTGTTGATCGTGTTCGGCGCCTTTTTGGCCTGGTGGAGCAAAAACCTGCACCACACCCTCGCCCGCGACTTTATCGATTCCGTCGAGGCCGACGAGTCCATGGGTGGCCGCTATCGCCGCGTCGCCGCCAACGAGGACGGCCTGATGGTTTGGGGCAAGAGCGGCAAGTCGCAGTTTTTCCCGTTTGAGAAGCTCGACCACGTGCTCGACGGCGAGCGCATCTTTGTGGCCATGTTCGCCGACCAGGGCGTGACGATCCCTAAGGAAACCTTTATTCGCGGCGATGCCGAGCAGTTTGGCACCTTCCTTAAGGCGCGCATCAACAAAAAACTCCGCATCGAGACCAAGCGCAAGAAGATGAAGGCTGAAAAGGCCGCCGCCGAGGCCAAGCAGGGCGACAAGCCCCAGGAGACCAAGGGCAAGCAGCGCAAGCAGAAGAAGAACAAGAATAAGCGCTAAGGCCAAGACAGACAGGCAGCCTCGCATCCCGTTATCCTCGCCATCCGCCCGAGCGTGCTACACTAGCAGCATCTATGCCACCGCGAATGGCTCGGCCCCGCGCCCGCCGCTCGCAAACGAACTTTAAACGCACGAGGGGTGGCCATGCCGCTTTTCTCGCAACATACCGCCCGGTTCTCGCCGGACGTTCCTTTGGAGGGCACCAGCTCTCGCGAGCTGCTCAAGCGGTACCAGCCGCTCGAGACACTTACGACCGGCGGTTTTGGCTCCATCGAGATCTGCCGCGACACGCACCTGCGCCGCCGCGTCGCCATTAAGCGCATCCCCCTTATCAACGGTGCCGGCATGCCCGCCAGCGACATCATGGATGTCCTGCGCGAGGCGCACACCGCCGCCATGCTTCAACATCCCAATATCGTGCAGGTCATCGACTTTACGCACGACACAGCCTATGCCTACCTGGTTATGGAATATGTCGATGGCATGTCGCTGGCCGAATTTTTGCATCGCGTGGACGGCCACTCACTTACCTTTGACGAGGCCGCGGCCATTGCCGATGCCCTGGGCCAGGCGCTCACCTTCGCCCATAGTAATGGCGTGCTCCACCTGGACATTAAGCCCGCCAACGTGCTCATCGACCACTCGGGCAATGTAAAGCTCACCGACTTTGGCATGGCGCGACTGTCGTCCGCCGGTGGCTTTGGCGGCTCGCGCGGCGGCACCATCGGCTACATGCCGCCCGAGCAGCTCGATATCGAGACCGGCACGGTCGATGAGCGCGCCGATATCTTTGCCCTCGCCTGTGTGATCTACGAGGGCCTGTGCGGCAGCGCTCCCTTTATGGCGGCCACGCCCGCCGACTCGCTCGACCGCATCATCGGCGGCGCCACCTATCCCGGCGAGCTGATACCACACTTTCCCCCGGGAGCCGAGGCCGCGCTCATGAGCGCGCTCTCCCCCATGCCGCAGGACCGCCCCAACAGCATCGAGGCATTTTGCGACCAGCTCCTTGCCGGTCTGGGCAGCGTGCGCGAGGGCCGTCGCAGCCTGGAGCAAATGGTTGGCGAACTTTCGGATGACGAGCAGGAGCTCGACGATATCGAGCCGTCGCACTACGAGGACGACGCCATTGAGGTCGACCCCGCACTCGGCTGGGCGGGCACGCGCTGGAGCCATGCGCGCGACTACACCATGCGCACTATCTCGGCGCTAACGTGCGGCACCTTTAGCTTTTTGCTGATGCAAACGGCCGGGGTCGCGACGCTTCCCGGCCTGGTCATTGCGGCCATCGCGATCGGAGCGGCGGCTGGCCTGGCCCCCCAGATTGGCTCGGCCATCTCGGCTGTGGGCTTTTTGGTGCTCATGGCCAACGCCACCATGCAGGCACAGGGCATCCTGTCGATGCTGCCCGTCGCGGTGATCTTTGCCGCTGCCATGTCCGGTTGGTGGATCGCCTGGGGTCGCACCGAGACTGCCGCGAGCGCCACGCTCACCTGTGCACTCGCGCTTGGCTGTCTGACCGGCAATACCTTCCTGGCAGCTGGGGTCGCCGCCGGCGTCGCGTCATTTTGGCTCGGCCCGGCAAGCGCCGCCGCGGCAACGGGCATGGGCGCGCTTTTTGCCCGTCTGGCCACGGTCGCGCTTTCAGCCGAAGGCGTGCTGGGGCTCGGTAACGTTGCCGCAGCGCTGGGAGACCCGCTCCTTTGGGCTGCCTTTGTGCTGGTCGCGGCAACTGCCGCGGCGTCATCTGCGCTGCTCAATGTCCATGCCAAGCGTGCCAATCAGGGCTCAAACCTTGCCGCAATCGCCGCCATCGCTGTCACCGGCATCGGCTGCGCAGCGGCGTCCTGTCTTGCACACCATATGGAAATTGCCAGCCTTGCAGCCGCGGTCATCGCCAAGGCGGCGGTTGCGGGAATCCTATCCTCTATAATCGTTGGGATATGCCTATATTTGCTCGGATACCAAAGAACCTATACGGAGAGTGATCTTTCGTGAACTTCCTGAACATCTTCGAGGACCACGTGGCCGGCATCTTCGGTGCCACCCGTGCCCCGTTCTCCTTTAAGAAGCTTGCCAAGCAGGCCGCTCGCGACATGGAGGATCAGACTCTGGTGATTAACGGCGTCAACACGGCGCCGGCACTCTATACCATCCTTATCGCCGCCGACGACGATCCCATGCTCGCCCCGTTCTACCCCGAGCTTTCGCGCGAGGTCCGCGAGTTCGTGAAGGCGCAGGCCGAAAAGCGCCGCTATGTCTTTGTCGGCGAGCCCCTCGTGCGCTTTATGATCGATCCGCAGCTGCGCGCCGGCAAGTTCTCGGTCTTTGCCGAGAACGTCGATGCCCCCACGCTCGGCCGCCTGTACGAAGAAGAGCGCGCCTATCAGTGCCTTGAAAGTGCGGATATCCTCACGCAACTGCTCTACCATGTCCCAACGTGTAGCGGCATTCTTGATGTGCGTACC
>CABRDB010000018.1 GCA_902469555.1 uncultured Collinsella sp.
ATCGCGAGTTCCGCACGCAAAGGAAAGCACTTAATGTGCTTTCCGTCTTGCGCAGGACTGTAGAGCAGGAAACTTAGCCCGTGCCGGGCCCGCTGAGACCAGACCGGCGGGATAGACCAGTTCAGATGGGGCTTTGATGCATGGGTGGTCTGTTGGTGGGCAAATGGGTATCATACTGTGGTTACTGCGTCGACTCTGTGATGCATGTTTGTACGTTCCCGGCGGTCGGTTTGCCAGAAGCGCCCCGTCGGTTGTTCCAGACCCGTTTCGAAGAAAGGAAACCACACTAACCTATGGCAGCTAAAAAATCATCTCCCTTGAAGATTATCCCGCTCGGCGGCCTTGACGGCATCGGCAAGAACATGACGGTCTTCGAGTGCGGCGACGACATGGTGCTCGTCGACGCCGGCCTCATGTTCCCCGACGACTCCCAGCCCGGTATCGACCTGGTGCTTCCTGATTACACCTATGTCCTGGAGAACGAGGAGAAGCTCCGCGGTATCGTCGTCACCCACGGCCATGAGGACCACACCGGTTCGCTTCCGTACCTGCTGCAGGACCTCAACAACAAGGTGCCCATCTTCTCGAGCAAGCTGACGCTTGGCTTTATCGAGGGCAAGCTTTCTGAGTTCCGCATCCGCGCGCCCAAATTCCGCGAGGTCAAGGGCGGGAGCCATGTCAACCTCGGCGGCATCTCGCTCGACTTCTTCTCGATGACGCACTCCATTCCCGGCGCTCTGGGCGTGTTCATCCGCACCAACCAGGGTACCGTTATGCACACCGGCGACTTTAAGCTCGACCAGACGCCCATCGACGGCGTCACGCCCGACTATGCCGCTATCAGCCGCTTTGCCAAGCAGGGTATCGACCTGCTGCTTTCCGACTCCACCAACGCCACGGTTCCCGGCTTTACCAAGTCCGAGGCCGAGGTTGGTCCCAACCTGCTGCACGCCATCAAGAACGCGCCGGGTCGCGTGTTCGTCGCGTCGTTCTCGAGCCACATCCATCGTTTGCAGCAGATCTGCGATGCCGCCCGCAAGTGCGGCCGTAAGGTCGTTGTGACCGGTCGCTCCATGCTCACTAACACCCGCGTGGCGCGCGAGCTTGGCTACCTCAACATCGACGACGCCGATATCATCGATGCCTTTGACATTGATAACCTGCCTGACGACAAGATTGTCGTCATGTGCACCGGTTCGCAGGGCGAGCCGCTGTCGGCCCTGTCCCGCATGGCCAATGGCGAGCACAAGACGCTCTCCATCCACGAGGGCGATACCGTTATCCTCTCGGCAACTCCTGTTCCCGGCAATGAGAAAGCCGTCCAGCAGGTCGTCAACAGCCTGGCCAAGCTCGGCTGCGACGTGTGGGATAAGAACCGCGCTCTCGTCCACGTCTCGGGCCACGGCAGCCAGGAGGAGCTCAAGCTCCTGATGGCCATGGCCAAGCCCACGTACTTTATGCCGGTTCACGGCGAGGCCGTGCACCTGCGCGCCCATGCCCAGCTGGCCCGCAAGATGGGTCTCAAGGACGATCATATCTTTATCCTCGATAACGGCGACACGCTCGAGATGCGCGGCGGTATCGTCAAGCGCGGTACGCCCGTCGAGTCCGGCGTCGTCTACGTCGACGGCCTGCGTATCGGCGATACCGACCCCATCGTCTTGCGCGATCGCCAGAAGCTCGCCAACGACGGAATGGTTACCGCTGTTGCTATCGTCTCGCTCAAGCACAAGAAGATCGAGGCCATCGAGTTCTCGGGCCGCGGCGTCTCGTTTGCCATCGACGACCAGTTCTCCGAGGATGCCTCCGCGTCCATCATGAAGACGATCGAGAAGGGCAAGTTCAGCTTTACGAGCAGCGGTTCCGATGCCATTCGCAAGGCCGTGCGCGATTCGCTCTCCAACTTTATCTGGAGCCGTACGCGCACCCGTCCGATGATCATCCCGGTCGTCATGGAGGTTTAGTTTGGCGCGCGGATCTGCACAAAACGCCAAAGGCAATAAGGCCAATAACCAGCCGGCATCTGCTAAGGGTGCCGGTTCCCATCTGCGTGCCAATAAGGGCCACGAGGCAGACTTTGACGATTTTGAGCCCTTGGTCGAGCCCTCGGCCAACCGCGATATCGCCGGCGTGGTCATTGCCGTTTTGGCGATTGCGTCCTTTATTGCCGTGATTTCGCCGGCGACTGCGCCCGTTACGGCTGCGGTTGCCGGTTTCTACCACTTGGGCTTTGGTCTGGGCGCCTACGTGCTGCCGATCGTCATTTTGCTGTTTGCCGCCACGCTCTTTTTAGGCGAGGACTCGCCGCTCAACGCGCGCTCTGTTGCGGGCGGCGCCGTGGTCTTTATCGCCGTCGTCTCCATTCTTTCGCTGATGGTGCCGGGTACGAGCGACTCGTGCGACCTTATGTTCACGCCGCAAAACCTGTCCGCCGCGGGTGGCTACATTGGTGCGTTTATTGCGAGTGCGCTGCAGAATGCCCTGGGTAAGCCTATCGCGATGGTGGTCCTGTTGGGTCTGGCCGTCGTTGGTTTTGTCATCATTGGCTTTTCGGTGGGCGGTGTGCTGCGCTCTGCCCGCGATCGTGCGGCTGATTTTGCCGAACGCCGTCGTGCCGATGTCAACGCCAGCCCGTGGGGTGACGACGAAGCCCTGTCGGTGCCTGGCGTTGCCCGTCCTCACCTGAGCATTCTTCGTCAAAAGGGCTCCGATGCTGCCGTGACCACGGTCATGGGCAACGATGTGGACCCGGTTTTGGACGATGACGACGAGGACGAGGATCCGTTTGTCGACGTGTCCGATGCCGTGGAAGCTGAGCGCGCTAAGACGACGCTGTTGCCGCGCCGCCATGGCAAGAAGAGCAAGGCTGCGCCCAAACTCAATACGAGTGAGCCCGACCCGTCTTGGTCCGAGAGCGAGATTGAGCTCACCGAGGGCGATGACGAGGACGACGAGGCTCCGATTGAGACCGCAAAGACAACTTTGCTGCCGCGTCGCCATGCAAAGCGCGACCAGGTAACCGGTCAGCTTTCGATGGAAGACGACCCCGATAAGATCGACGAGTCCGAGCCGCCGTTTGCCGTGAATCCTGTCTCGGCAGCACCTCAGATTCCCGACTTCTTGAAGCATCCCAAGGTTGCCGATGCGTCTGCCTCGAGTGCTGTCGAATCGGCTGCGGCTAGCGATGGGGGAGCGGACGGCGGCGCCGCAGATAACGAGGGAGAAGAAGAGGACGGCCTCAAGCTTCCGCCGCTCGAAATCCTGCATGCCAACCCGCAGTCGGCTTCCTCCGCGTCTTCTGACAAGGAGCTGGAACAGACTGCCGAGTCGCTTCAGTCCACCTTGCTGGAGTTTGGTCGTAGTGCCCGCGTGGTCGGCTGGATCGCCGGCCCCACGGTGACGACCTTTAAGCTGCAACCTGGCGAGGGCGAGCGCGTGAGCAAGATTTCGAGCCTCGAGGACGATATCGCGCTATCGCTTGCTGCCCAGTCCGTGCGTATCTTTGCCCCGATCCCCGGCACCTCGCTTGTGGGTATCGAGATCCCCAATCGCAAGCGCCAGAACGTCAACCTGGGCGACGTGCTTCCCTATGTGAAGGGCGGTCCGCTTGAGCTCGCCATCGGTCGAGATGCCGAGGGTACGCCGGTCGTCGCCGACCTTGCCAAGATGCCCCACCTGCTGATCGCCGGTACCACGGGTTCCGGTAAGTCGGTCATGATCAACTCCATCATCACGACCTTGCTCATGCGCGCCCTTCCCGAGGACGTTCGCCTGATCATGGTCGACCCCAAGCGCGTCGAGCTTGCGGGCTATAACGGTCTGCCGCATCTTTACGTGCCTGTAGTGACCGAGCCCAAGCAGGCCGCGAGCGCTCTGCAATGGGCCGTGTCCGAGATGGAGCGTCGCCTGAAGGTCTTCGAGCGTCTCAACGTGCGTAAGATCTCGACCTACAACGAAAAGCAGGCCGCCGGCGAGTTTGAGCATTACGATAACCCGCCGCAAAAGATGCCCTACCTGGTCATCATCATCGACGAGCTCTCGGACCTGATGATGGTCGCCGGTAAGGATGTCGAGGCCTCGATCGTGCGTATTGCTCAGCTGGGCCGTGCCGCCGGTATCCACCTTATCGTGGCCACGCAGCGCCCGAGCTCCAACGTGGTGACGGGCCTCATCAAGGCCAACATCACCAACCGCATCGCCTTTAACGTCGCCACGGGCATCGACTCGCGCGTCATCATCGACCAGATGGGTGCCGAAAAGCTCACCGGTTTGGGCGACATGCTGTTCTCTAAGGTCGACTGGGGCAAGCCCCGCCGTATCCAGGGCTGCTTTGTCTCGGATGATGAAATCAACGAGATCGTCGAGTTCGTCAAGTCGCAGAGCGAGCCCGACTACCACGAGGAGATCCTGTCTGCCGTGGCGCCCGCTTCCATGTCCATGGCGGGTGGCGGCGGCATTGTCCGTACCGGAGTCGCCGAGCCGCAAGACGATGATCCGCTCATTTGGGAAGCCGCCCATATTGTGGTGGAATCGCAGCTTGGCTCCACATCTGGCCTGCAACGTCGTCTGAAGGTTGGCTATGCGCGTGCCGGGCGTATTATGGATATGCTGGAAGAAAAGGGTGTCGTCGGCCCGCCCGACGGTTCCAAGCCGCGCGAGGTCCTGTTGGACGAGGAGGGGCTTGCCGCGCTGGAGTCTGTCGACGCCGAGATGGCACGTGAAGATCGTGAGTTTGGAGGATTCTGATGGCTGCACGCTTTGGTGACATGCTGCTTGAGCAGCGTCGCCGAATGGGCCTTTCCATTCAGCAAGTCGCCAACACCATCAAAATCAGGCCGCAGATCATCGAGTTTTTCGAGACCGGTAACTTTGCTTCGATGCCGCCGCGCGGCTATGCGCAGGGCATGATTTCGAGCTATGCTCGCTTTTTGGGCCTCAATCCGCGCGAGGTCGTCAATGCCTACTTTGACGATCTGATGGCATACGAACGCGAGACGTCGCAGCAGGGCGGTCGTTTTCAGGACGCCGCCGGCTACGTCAATTCGCGTTCCTCGGTCGATAACGGGCGCTTCCTGATGGTTCAGGGCGGTCGTTCGACCCGCTATGGACAGCGTCCTCAGCAGGCCGGTTATATTACCGAGACGGGTTCGGGCGAGGAGATTCGCTCACAGCGTGATCGGTTCCGCAGTACGCCGATGCCCGAGGACCGTGCACTTCCCGCTGCCCGAGGCGTGGCGCGTGACCCTCGTGCCGGCTACGGCGACGGCGGCTATTCCGATCGCGGTTACCGTGGTGCCTCTACGGGACGCTCTCGCGGTGGCTATGCGGATGCCGATACCACGCAGGTGACGCCGCGTCTTCGCTCTCAATCACAGCCGTATGGCCAGCGCTCTTCGGCTCCGCGTTCGGGCCAGCGTGGCTATCAAGGCCGCGGTGAACTTGCGCCCCGCTCGGGTCAGCGCAGCCTTCAGGGCCAGGGTGGCTATCGCGGCCGTTACGATAGCAATCGTGGTCGTATGCCTCAGGGAGGCGGCCGCAGCAGTTCCAATCGTGGACGCGGCGGATCACGTACTCCTCAAAACAACGGGCTCGATCCGCGTATCGTCTACGCCGGCATCGGTGCCGTTGCGCTGCTGTTGATTGTGCTCATCTTGGTGCTTCTGCGCGGCTGCGCATCTTCGGCGCCCGAGACCACGCCCGAGACGCCCACTGCTACCAAGACGACGACCAAGAAGTCTTCTAAGAAGACCGAAACGGTCGACGAGGACGAAGACACCGATGAGGCGACGAATGAGTCGACTGACTCGGACGCTACCAAGACGACGGCCAAGAAGGAAGAGAACGAGGTCACGAAGGTCAAAGTCTCCGTTGCCAAGGGAAAGACCGCGTGGATTGAGGTCAAGGTCGACGGCAAGTCGGTCTATGGCGCCCAAGCGACTGGCCCCTTTGAGCAGGAGTACACGCCCGAGTCCTCGATCGAGATCACCACGTCCAAGCCTTCCGATGTCACCGTTACCAAGAACGGTGAAAAGGTCCGTTACGATACCAAGACCTCGGGCGTGGCGCGTGTGACGATCACCGTTCCCAAGAAGGAGACGACTGATTCCGAGAATGGTGAAAGTTCTGATGGTACCGACACCACCGACGTTACCGATGCCCAGTCCACGGATGGCGCCGATACCGCAACTGACGGTCAGACACCCACCGATTCTACCGACTATTCGTACGATAGCTACTAAGCCGCTCGTACGCGAAAGGAAACATCATGGCTAAAGATTCCAGCTTCGACGTCGTGTCCGAGGTCAACATGCAAGAGGTCGACAACGCCTTCCAGCAGACCACGCGCGAGATTTCCCAGCGCTATGACCTTAAGGATTCCGGCGCCACGATCGAGCTTTCGAAGGGCGACAAGCTCTTTACGATCAGCGCCCCGGCTGACTTTGTCTCTAAGCAGATTATCGACGTGCTGAGCTCCAAGCTCATCAAGCGCGGCATCGACCTCAAGGCTGTCTCGTGGGATGCTCCGCAGGCGGCGTCGGGCGGCACCGTGCGCGTGCTCGGCCATATCGTCGAGGGCATCGACCAGGCGACCGCCAAGAAGATCAACAAGGACATCAAGGACCAAAAACTCAAGGTCAAGGTGACCATCGAGGCCGACAAGCTGCGTGTTTCCTCTGCTTCGAAGGACGCGTTGCAGACCGTGATCCAGTTTCTGCGCGACCAGGACTACGGCCAGCCGCTGCAGTTCACCAACTACCGCTAATATCATTCGAAAGGACCGCTCTCCAACATGGATACACCGTTGGGCTCCGTGCTCTACATCACCCTCGGGTGCGCTAAGAACGAGGTTGACACCGACCGCATGCGTTCTCTTTTGACCGCTGCAGGCTACGAAGAGGCATTCGACCCGCAGGATGCCGATATCGCCATCGTCAATACATGCTCGTTCCTTGCCTCCGCAACGTCCGAGAGCATCGAGACCACGCTCGAGCTCGCCAACGAGGTTCAGGACGGCGTTCGTTCTTGCCCCATCGTCATGTGCGGCTGTGTGCCGTCGCGCTATGGCGACGACCTGCCTGACGAGCTGCCCGAGGTCGCTGCCTTTGTGAAGGCCGACGAGGAGGACGGCATCGTGGCGGTCATCGATGGCGTACTGGGTGTCGAGCGTGAGATCGCAGCCTATATTCCGCAGGTCAAGCGCACTGTCGAGGGCGCTGTCGCCTACGTCAAGATCTCCGATGGCTGCAATCGTTTTTGCAGCTTCTGCATGATCCCCTACATTCGCGGTCGCTATCATTCGCGCAATGCTGAGAGCATTATCTCCGAGGTGCGCGACCTAGTTGCCGGCGGTGTGCGCGAGATTGTTCTGATCGGCCAGGACACGGGTATCTGGGGTACCGACTTTGCCGACGAGGACCTCGCCGAGGGCGCGCCGCGCAATCTGGCGCAGCTGCTGCAGGCCGTTGCTGAGGCGGTGCGTCCTCATAACGTGTGGGTCCGTGTACTCTACCTGCAGCCCGAGGGCATGACCGATGAGCTTATTGAGACCATTCGCGATACGCCCGAGGTGCTGCCCTATATCGATATCCCCGTGCAGCACTGCGACGCGCGCATCCTCAAGGCCATGCGTCGCTCTGGTTCGCGCCAGGAGCTGGAGGATCTGTTCCGCGACCTTCGCGAGCGCATCCCCGGTATCGTGATTCGCTCCACGGCCATGGTCGGCTTCCCGACCGAGACCGACGACGAGTTCCGTGACCTCATCGACTTTATGGACACCGTCGGCTTCGACTACACGAGTGTCTTTGCCTACTCGCGTGAGGAGGGCAGCCTGGCCGCTAAGATGGAGGGTCAGGTCGACGAAGAGGTCAAGCTCGAGCGCGCCCAGGAGGCCATGGACCTGGCCGAGTCGCTCGGTTTTGCCGCCACCGCCGCACATGTGGGCGAGCGCGCCCAGGTGATCGTCGACGGTATCGAAGAAACCGAGGACGGCGCCGAGCTGATCGGCCATGCCTGGTTCCAGGCGCCCGATTCCGATGGCGCGGTGCATCTGGACGCCGGCGAGGCGTCCGTGGGTGATATTCTGACTGTCGAGTTTACCGATAGCTTCTGCTATGAGCTTATCGGCCATGTTGTGGAGTAGGAGAGCATCGTGGCAAACGAGAGCAATAAGGAACTGACGAGTGTTTGGACGCCCGCCAACATCGTGACGTGCGTTCGCATCGTCTTTATCCCGGTGTTCATGATCGTGTCGGCGCTTTCTCACACGAGTGTTGCCGGTACGGATTGGAGCACCTTCGACGGCCCGCTCGCCGCCGCTGCCTTCATTCTGTATGTGATCCTGTCGTGCACCGATAAGGTCGACGGTTATCTGGCGCGTTCGCGCAACGAGATCACCGACTTCGGTAAATTCTTGGACCCCATCGCCGATAAGCTGCTCGTGTTCTCGGCCCTGCTGCTGTTCTTGGATTTTGGCGCGGTGACCGTGTGGTCCGTGTTCATTATCCTGTTCCGTGAGCTTCTGGTGAGCGCCCTTCGCATGGTCGCGAGTGCGGCCGGTGTGGTCGTTGCGGCCGATAAGCTCGGCAAGTACAAGACGGCGACCACGATGGTTTCCATCTGCGGCTATCTGTGCGTTTTTGCTATGGCCGGCTTGCACCTTGGCCCGGTGGCGCTGACGCTCGGCATCTACTCGGTGTCGCGCTTCCTGTATGCCGTTGCCGTTGTCTTGACCGTTATCTCGGGCGCCCAGTACTTCTGGAACTGCCGCAAGATCGTCTTTTCGGTCTAGGTCCTGGTGGGTATGACGGACTCTTTTGAGCAGATTTCCGCACATAACGAGGAGCTGGCGCGCGATATCGTCGAGCGCGCGAGCGCTCGGGGTGTGACGGTTTCGACGGCTGAGTCGCTGACGGCGGGTATGATCGCCTCGACGATTGCGGATATCCCGGGCGCCTCGGCGGTGCTGCGTGGCGGTGCGGTGACCTACTGCGATGAGATTAAGCATCGCGTGCTGGGTGTTGAGCAGGAGACGCTCGACCGCTACACCGCGGTGTCGCATCAAACTGCGCGCGAGATGGCGTCGGGTTCGCTGGAGCTGTACCAGAGCGATATTGCAGTGAGCGCAACGGGTTATGCCGGCCCCGGCGGTGGTACTGAGGACGATCCTGCTGGCACTTTCTATATTGGCTGGGCACATCGTTCCGCCGATGGGGGAGTGCCGGTCGTGGACTCTGTGCGCTGCCACTATGAGGGCGACCGTTCGTGTGTTCGTGCCCATGCGGTCACGGAGGCATTGGGTCGCATTGTCTGCGTGCTCGATTCTATGGAATAGACGTGTTTTAAGGGGCCTCCGGGCCCCTTAATTGTGGAGATGGGGACCTCAGAAGAATTTAGCGTTTGTGCTGTTCATAGGTGTATTTTTGCCTGCCTTGTTCTTATTTGGCCCTTTATGGTCAAGCATTTGGTCAGTGTTTGGTCGGCTTTTGGTTGGGTTTTGGAAAGGTCGGCTGCATATGATTTATCTGAACGGTTGACCACGAACAGCCGTTCGTTTATTATCGATGCAGGTTGTTAAGAGGAGGGCTATTCATGGCCAAGAATTCAGGTCCCGTACGTACCGTTCATGCTCGCACGACGGGTAAAGAGCGCGATGAGATGATCGCCACCACCAAGGCTGAGATCGAGAAGAAATTCGGCCAGGGTTCCATCATGAGGTACGGCGACGGTGGCCCCGAGCTCGAGGTCGAGGCCATCCCTACGGGCGCTCTGGCACTCGATGCCGCGCTGGGTATCGGCGGCGTGCCGCGTGGCCGTATCGTCGAGATTTACGGTCCTGAGTCCTCCGGTAAGACGACGCTTTCGCTCGAGATCCTGGCCGAGGCCCAGGCAATGGGTGGCGTTGTGGCATTTATCGATGCCGAGCATGCGCTCGATCCCACTTATGCCGCGCGTATCGGCGTGGATATCGACGAGGTGCTCATTTCTCAGCCTGATACGGGCGAGCAGGCGCTCGAGATTGTTGACATGCTCGTGCGTTCCGGCGCCATCGATGCCATCGTTGTTGACTCCGTCGCCGCGCTGACCCCGCGTGCCGAGATCGAGGGAGAAATTGGCGACACTACGGTCGGTCTTCAGGCTCGCCTGATGAGCCAAGCGCTCCGCAAGCTCGCCGGCTCGCTGTCTAAGTCCAACACGACGTGCATCTTCATTAACCAGCTGCGTGAGAAGATCGGCGTCATGTTCGGCAACCCCGAGACCACGACGGGCGGCCGCGCCCTTAAATTCTTCTCTTCGGTGCGTATCGACATTCGCCGTATCGATAGCATTAAGCTTAAGGACGAGGTTATCGGTAACCGCGTGCGCGCTAAGGTCGTTAAGAACAAGGTGGCAGCTCCGTTCCGTTCTGCTGAGTTCGACATTATGTACGGTACGGGCATCTCTAAGGAGGGCTCGATTCTGGACATGGCTGTCGAGTGCGGCATCTGTAAGAAGATGGGCTCCTGGTTTGCCTATGGCGAGGACAAGCTCGGCAACGGTCGCGAGGCCGCCAAGGCGTTCCTGCGCGAACACCCCGATTGCGCTGACGAGATTGAGCATAAGGTCCGCCTTGCCTGCGGGCTTGAGTTTGATGACGATGCTCCGTCCGAGGTCGAGCTGACCGATCAGCCTGCGCCTGAGGAGTTTGACGAGCTTTACGCCATCGATGGTTCCGCCATGCTCGATGATGACGACGAGTAGCGGTTACGCTCATGTCGTATACGGTGACCGAGGCCACGGTCGTCTTTCCCGATAAGAAGGCGGCCTCCTCGTTCTCGAGCGGGTATGCGTCCAAAAAGCCTTGCGCACATATCGATTGTGAGCTTGAGGGCGGTTTTGAGCGGTCCATTTGGATTCCCGTGCGGGTCGCGCGGCTGTATGTCAAAAACCGCCCCGATCTTCCCTGTGATTGGGACAACTTTCGTGAGGCGGTGCAGCTCATCGAGCGTAAATGTGCACTTACCATGGTGACCGAGATGTTATCGCGCCGCGACCATGCGACGGGTGAGGTCCGTGACAAGTTGGCTCGCTACGGCTTTCGCCAGCCCGCGATTGATTTCGCCGTCGAGCGCGCCACCGAGTATCGCTTTTTAGACGAGAACCGCTTTTGCTCGTACTTTATCGAGGAACGCAAGCGGCGCGGTTGGGGACAGCGCAAAATCGAGACCGAGCTCAAGCGACGTCATGTTGTGCTCGATGACATTCCCGGTTATCCCGAGGATTATTTTGCCGTCGAAGACGATTTGGCGCGTGCGTCAGCCCTGCTCGCCAAGCGGCGTGTTCCAGAGACGCGCGGATTCGAAAAACTGGTTCGGTTTTTGATGGGCAAGGGCTTC
This sequence comes from uncultured Collinsella sp., assembly GCA_902469555.1. Lineage (GTDB taxonomy): Bacteria > Actinomycetota > Coriobacteriia > Coriobacteriales > Coriobacteriaceae > Collinsella. The sequence continues at coordinate 11,373 of CABRDB010000018.1, forward strand.
TCGTATCACATCGCCGCCGATGCCGTTAAGGTACGTCTCGATGCCGAATGCGAGGAATGTGCGCTTTAGGCGTATGCGTTTTGTGGCCCCGCCGTTCACCGCGTTTTAGCCGCCGTACTGGGGCCATTTATTTGACAGTTGTTGTGGTTCAACGTACGATAAACACTGTCATTTGCTTTGTGATATGTGCTCATCTGTGATGAGTTTGTTTATATGTTTATCTGTATCCGACCCGCATAAGCTGCGCCCATATTACTCAAATGTCGCGAGCCGTTCATAAGGACGGTTCGCTTTGTTGTGTAACGAATCCATAAAAAGGAGTGAGCATGCCTATCATTGCAGCGCTCGTTGGCATCGTTTTGGGTGCCATCGCCGCCATTGCCTACATGCGCACCGCCAAGCAGGGTAGTCTTCACGAGGCCGACGAAAAGATCCAGTCGGCACACGCACAGGCTGAGTCCCTGATCGGTGATGCAAAGCGTCAGGCCGAGACCCTCAAAAAAGAGGCTCTGCTCGAGGCTAAAGAGGAGATCATCAAGAACAAGCAGGCCGCCGAGGCCGAGGACAAGCAGCGTAAGAGCGAGATTCGTACGCTCGAGAACCGCGTGATGCAGCGCGAGGAATCCCTCGATCGCCGCAACGACGCTCTCGACAAGCGCGAGCATCAGCTGTCCAGTCAGGCCGGTCAGGTCGAGAAGCGCTCCCGTGAGCTCGAGGAGCTCTGCGCAAAGCAGACCTCCGAGCTCGAGCGTATCGCCGACCTTACCCGCGAGGATGCCCACAAGGAGCTCCTCGATAAGGTTCGCGGCGAGGTCACCCACGAGGCCGCCACGATCATTCGCGAGTCCGAGCAGCAGGTTCGCGCCGAGTGCCACAAGACCGCCCAGGAGATTCTGTCCCTGGCGATTCAGCGCTGCGCTGCCGACCACACTGCCGAGGTCACCGTTACCTCCGTGCACATTCCCTCTGATGACCTCAAGGGCCGTATCATCGGTCGCGAGGGTCGCAACATCCGGACCTTCGAGCAGGTTTCCGGCGTCAACCTCGTGATCGACGACACGCCCGAGACCGTCGTTCTTTCGAGCTTCGATCCGGTCCGTCGTGAGACCGCCCGTGTCGCCCTCGAGAACCTCATCGCCGACGGCCGCATTCACCCTGCCCGCATCGAGGAGATGTATCACAAGGCTGCCGACCTGGTTCAGCAGCGCGTGCGCGAGGCTGGCGAGCAGGCTGCCTTCGATACCGGCATCCACGACCTGCACCCCGAGATCGTCAAGACCCTTGGTGCTTTGCGCTACCGTACCTCGTTTGGTCAGAACGTGCTTCAGCACTCCCTCGAAGTCTCTGATCTGTGCGGAGTGATGGCTTCCGAGCTTGGCCTGGACGTTGTGACTGCCAAGCGCGCCGGCCTGCTTCACGACCTGGGCAAGGCAATTGACCACGACGTCGAGGGCCCGCATGCCGTCATTGGCGCCGAGCTTGCCCGCCGTTATGGCGAGAAGCCCGTTATCGTCCACGCTATCGAGGCTCACCATGCCGACGTCGACCCCAACACGGTGCTCGATGTCCTGGTACAGGCCGCCGATGCTGTCTCTGCCTCTCGCCCCGGTGCCCGTCGCGAGTCTGCCGAGAACTACATCAAGCGTCTTGAGAAGCTCGAGGAGATCGCCAACTCCCATGACGGCGTCGAGCGTACCTATGCCATGCAGGCTGGTCGCGAGGTCCACGTCATGGTTCAGCCGGACAAGATCTCCGATGCCCAGTCCACGGTTCTGGCTCATGATATCGCCCATCAGATCGAGGAAGAGATGGAGTATCCCGGTCAGGTGCGCGTCGTCGTGATTCGCGAGAGCCGCGCTGTCGATATCGCTAAATAACATGAGTGACGCGAACGAGCTCATCTCATTTATCGCGTCGATGTCGGGGGAAGGCAACCTTCGCGTTGAGGAGAACCTTGGCGAGGGGTATGTCCGCCTCCGCGTTTCGGAGGCCGAGCGGCGCCAGGCAAAGCACGACATTCAGCATGTCGAGGATATCGTCATCGAAATGCTCCGTAATGCTCGCGATGCCGGCGCCGACAAGGTCTTTCTCGCTACGACCAAGGAAGATGGCGTCCGCACGCTTGTCTTTCTGGATAACGGCTCGGGTGTTCCGCAGGATATGCAAGAGCGAATCTTCGATGCTCGCGTTACCTCCAAGCTCGAGAGCATGAAGATGGACCGTTGGGGCGTTCACGGTCGTGGCATGGCATTGTTTTCGATCAAGCAGAACACCGACGAGGCCCGTGTGGTCACGTCCGGTGTCGATCTTGGTTCAGCCTTTAAGGTGAGCGTTGCGGCCGACCGCCTCAGTGAGCGCGCCGATCAGTCCAGCTGGCCCCAGGCCGTCAAGGATGAGGACGGACGTTATGTCTGTGCTCGCGGTCCGCATAATATTATTCGCGCTGCTTGTGAGTTTGCGCTCGAGGAGTTGCGTGGTTGCGATGTTTATCTTGGTTCTCCGTCTGAGATTGCCGCGACCCTTTATGCTCAGGCGTCAAGTCGGCTCGATACGTCCCGTCTCCTGTTCATTGACGACGAGAGCGAGCTTCCGGTTGTCGATCGTTTAGGCCTTGCCTCCGATGCCGAGGACTTTATCCGTATCTGCTCGGGTTTGGGTCTTGAGATGTCCGAGCGCACGGCTCATCGCATTTTGGCAGGGCAGATTAAGCCCGTTCGCGGTGTGACCGCGCGTCTGCTGCGCGAGCGTGATTCGTCTTCGGATGCGCCGGCTCCTGTCGATCTCGCGAAGGATCGTCGCGGGCTACGTATTGCTAAGGATGACATGGCACAGTTTTCGCGCGCTGTGGAGCGCGACTTTAATGACCTTGCCGCCCGGTACTATCTCAACCTTTGCGGCGACCCAAAGATTCGCGTTTCGCGTGATCGAATCACCGTGACCTTCGATCTTGCCAAAGAGGAATAGTGCCTTTACCGAGTCCACTCGGTACGATAAAGTTATTGCAGTTAAAACGTACTTTTAAACGCAGGAGTTTCTTCATGGATTGCCTGAAGGTATCAAGCAAATCATCGCCCGCGTCCGTTGCCGGCGCCATCGCCGGCATGGTCAAGGATGGTGTACCCGTCAACATCCAGTGTGTCGGCGCCGGTGCGGTCAACCAGGCCATTAAGGCCGTGGCTATCGCGCGCGGTTTTTTGATTCCAACCGGTTTTGATATTTCCTGCGCGCCCGTGTTCTCCGACATCCTCATTAACGGGGAGTCGCGCACGGCCATCCGCCTTTCTATCTACGTTCACCAGATCAATCGAGCTGCTATGGATAACGTCGTCATTGATGATGTTAAGCCTGTGGCATAGCTTCTGCTTGCCTCGATTCGCCTCCCTTCCATCGTTAGGACTTATGCACATGGACCAGCGTTCCGTACGCGATATTCTTGCCGGAAAAACCTACTTTATCCGCACCTTTGGCTGCCAGATGAATCAGCACGACTCCGAGCGTGTGAGCGGTCTGCTTGATTCGCATGGCTGCCTCATGGCGCTCGATCTCGCGCATGCCGATATCGTTGTCTTTATGACATGCTGCGTGCGCGAGGCCGCCGATACTCGCCTGTACGGTCAGTGCAATTCCTGCAAAAGCCTGCCGCCTTCGCCTTCGGGTAAGCGCGTGGTTGCCGTTGGCGGTTGCATCGCGCAGCGCGATGGCGAAGGCCTGCTCACCAACGTCGATAACGTCAATGTCATCTTTGGTACGCATTCCATCGCACATGTGGCCGAGCTCATTGCCGAGGCGTTCCTTGACGGCAAGCGTCATATCCGCACCAATGAGCATGAGGATACGGATGCCATGAGCATGCCGTGGCATCGCGAGACCCAGTATCACGCCTGGGTGCCCATCATGACGGGCTGCAATAATTTCTGCACCTTCTGCATCGTGCCGTACGTGCGCGGTCGCGAAAAGAGCCGCCCCTTCGAGGAGATTGTCGACGAGGTGACCGGTTTGGTGCGCCAGGGCGTGCGTGAGATTACGCTGCTGGGCCAAAACGTTAACTCATATGGTCGCGATCTGTTTGGCAAGCCACGTTTTGCCGATTTGCTGCGCGCGGTGGGCGATACGGGCGTCGAGCGCATCTTCTTTACCTCTTCTCATCCTAAGGATCTGCTGCCCGAGACCATCGACGCTATGGCCGAGACGCCCGCCGTCATGCCGCAGCTTCACTTGGCCGTTCAGTCGGGCTCCACGCGCATCCTCAAAGAGATGAATCGCCGTTATACACGCGAGGACTATCTGGGCCTGGTCGATCGCATTCGCAATCGCATGCCCGATATCGCGCTCTCGACCGACATTATCGTTGGCTTCCCGGGCGAGACTGAAGAAGACTTTGAGCAGACGCTCTCACTTGCCGAGACGGTCCGCTATGCTCAGGCCTATACCTTCATCTATTCCAAGCGCGCCGGTACCCCGGCTGCAGAGATTGAAGATCCTACGCCGCATGAGGTTATTCTCGAGCGTTTCAACCGCCTGGTTAAGGTTATCGAGACCACGGCACACGAGTATAACCAGGGTGAGCTTCATACTGTGGTGCCGGCGCTCATTGAAGGTACGAGTAAAAAGAACGATGCGGTGCTGCTGGGTAAGAGTCCCAAGAATCAGACCGTTCATGCGCCCATTCCCGAGGGATATAGCATCGACCAGCTTGTCGGTAAGATCGTTGATGTTAACGTCGACGTTGCTAAGACGTGGTATTTGTCCGGCTCCGTTGTGGGCGAGCCGCGCTAATGGTTTCTCCCGGGGCAGGTCTTTCCGCCGTTGCGATCGTTGGTCCGACGGCGGTAGGTAAGAGTGATGTTGCCGACCGTTTGGCCGCTCGTCTTTCGTCCGAAGTGCTGTCGTGTGATGCGATGCAAATCTATCGCGGCATGGACATCGGTACCGCAAAGATGGCGCCCAATGAGTGTACGGCGCCGCTGCGTCTCGTCGACATTGTAGAGCCGGGTGTGGCGTACTCTGCGGCGCTTTATCAGGCTGACGCTCGCGCACATGTTGAACGTCTCCTTGGTTCGGGTTGCCTGCCGGTTTTTTGCGGAGGTACGGGGCTGTATCTCAAGGCCGCCCTTGATGAGATGGACTTTCCCTCGGGTGAACTTGAGGACGATCGCCGTGCGGGCTATCAGGAGCTTGCCGAGCGTATTGGCGAGGAAGAACTGCATGCTCTGCTTGCCGAGCGCGATCCAGAATCGGCTGCTGTTATTCATCCCCATAACGTGCGCCGTGTGATTCGTGCGCTCGAGATGCATGATGATGGTATCTCCTATGCAAAGCAAAAAAGTCAGTTTAGTGTTCCGCGCGAGCATTATCATGCCCTATGGTTTGGTCTGACGCGTAATCGTGAGGTGCTCTACGAGCGCATTAACCTGCGTGTCGATCTGATGTTTGAACAGGGTCTTGTTGATGAGGTTCGCGGTCTTATGGACCAGGGGCTGGGAGATGCCCTGACTTCGATGCAGGCAATTGGCTATAAAGAGATCATCGATGCTTTCAATGGCGTGATTTCTATGGATGAGGCTCGCGAACTCATCAAGATGCGTTCGCGTCGCTATGCCAAACGTCAGCTTTCGTGGTTTAAGCGCGATGACCGTATCGCGTGGTTCGATATGGATGAATGTACGATCGATGAGGTCGTTGCTGATATCCTGCATCGTATTGAGGCTGCCTAATGGCCCGTTTCCCCCTTGTTCCCACGGCACCCGAGCCCGAGCGTGCCATTTTGGTTGGTGTTGAGTGGCGCGACAATGCATGGCCACTCGATCGATCGCTCGATGAGCTGGAGCGCCTTGCCCACACGGCTGGTGCCCAGTGCGTGGCTCGCTTGTCTCAGCGTTTGGTAAAGCCGTATCCCAAATCATTTATCGGTTCCGGTAAGGTAGAGGAGCTGTGCGGTCTGGTACATCGCATGGATGCCGATGTCGTTATTTTTGACGACGACCTGACGCCCTCGCAGCAATCCTATTTGGAGAAAGCCGTGGGCGAGCCGGTAAAGATTATCGATCGTACGGCACTGATCTTGGATATCTTTGGCCTGCATGCTCAGACGCGTGAGGGACGCCTACAGGTACAGCTGGCGCAGCTTCAATATCTGTTGCCTCGTCTGCGCGGCATGTGGAGCCATCTCGCCAAGGAACAGACGCGCGGCGGCATCGGCTCACGCTTTGGTCAGGGCGAAAGCCAGCTCGAGGTCGACCGTCGCCTCATTCGTAATAAGATCGCTGCGCTTCGACGTGAGATCAAGCAGGTTGAACAGCGTCGTGATGTTCAATCCAAGAGTCGTATTGAGTCACCGGCGTTTCGCGTCGCGTTAGCCGGTTATACCAATGCCGGTAAATCGACGTTGCTCAATCGTCTGACCGGTTCTACGGTACTTTCGCAGGACAAGCTGTTTGCTACGCTCGACCCGACGACGCGTTCATATCGCCTGCCTGGCGGTCGCGGCATGACGATTACCGATACCGTCGGCTTTATTCAAAAGCTGCCGCATGGTCTGGTCGATGCCTTTAAATCGACGTTGTCTGAGGTGTTGGGTGCCGATTTAATTCTCAAAGTCGTGGATGCGTCTGATGAGGACTATGAGCGACAGCTTGAGGCTGTCGACCGCGTGCTTGATGAGATCGGTGCCGGAGAGCGTTTAACGCTTACGGTGTTCAATAAAATCGATCTTCTCGATAGCGTCGATCGATTGAGTTTCCGTCGTCGTTATCCGGAAGCTGTTCTGTTCTCGGCCCAAACGGGCGAGGGGCTCGACGATCTCGTCGATCGCATTGCTCGCGAGGCGGCCGCCACCGATGTGCTGCTTTCCGCCGACATTCCATATTGTGAAGGTGCACTCATCACAGTCGTGCATGAGCAGGGGACCCTTTTGCACGAGGAATATCTTGAGGATGGCGTTCGTATTGTGGCGAAACTGCCGGCTCGTATTGCACCGCGGCTCGAGCGTTATCGCACCGAGTAGGCGAGCTCCAAAATGCCCAGTATGATGGGCTGATGTAGCAGATAAAAGGGGAGTGCATGACGTCCAAGGCTGGCGAGCGCCGGCAGGGGGTTGGCGTAGGCCCAGCTTGGGGCGGGATGTTCGCATCTTTGAGCGGTGCGCGCAGCAAAGTATCCTGTGAGATACATGAATATGAACGGGATGATTGGATAATAGTCGCCTGAAACAAACCGGGGGCCGGGAAATCCTAGCCACGCCAAATAGGGGAATGAATAGGTCGATTTCGGGATGCCCCATGTCGCCGCGAAGAGAGCGAGGCATATCGCAATGCCCCACGTGCTGGGCACTTTCTTAAGCATCGGTCGTGCTACGGTTGTCACAGCGGTACACGCCGCCATGCAATAAATGATGCCAAAGTTCACTGAATCGTCGACCGATACGAGCGTTGTTGCGATCCAGACGACCAAAGCTGCGGCAGCGTACTTGGCCGCTCGTTTGGCATTGTTGCGTGAGAGCGTGCACATCCAACCCGCGATAAACAAGAATACCCAGCTGATGCTGGCGCGCCAGATGTCTTGAAAGACAGTCTGGGTAAACCAGGGCATATTCCAACCGTACAGGTAGGCGAGATCGTAGCAAGCGTGAAAACCTGCCATTGAAATCATCGTAAACCCGCGGACGGTATCAAAGATGGTGATGCGTTTTTGCATTACGAGAACCGGCGCATCAAGCCGACAACTTTGCCCAAGATAACGGGATTCGTTGCATAGATAGGCTCCATGGTGTCATTCTCAGGCTGCAGGCGTACGCGTCCCTGCTCCTTGTAGAACGTCTTGACGGTCGCTGAACCATCAATCATGGCCACGACAATTTCGCCGTTCATGGCACTCTTTTGTTCACGGACGATGATGTAATCGCCATTGAAGATACCGACATTGATCATTGAGCTCCCATGCACCTCAAGGATAAAGGAACCCTGATCAGTGGCGATTTCGGTCGGGATAGTAAATGTGTCTTCGATATTCTGCTCGGCCAGAATGGGAATCCCAGCCGCGACGCGACCAACGAGCGGTAGTGAGACCGTTCCGCGAGGTGCGGTGGGCTCGTCAGATTTAGAAATTGAGACAGAGGAACCGTCCTCGTTAAAGAGTTCCAGAGCGCGCGGTTTGGTGGCATCGCGCTTGAGTAGCCCGCGCGCCTCCAGGGCAGATAGATGGGCGTGCACGGTGCTGGGGGAGGAAAGGCCCACGGCAGAAGCCATCTCGCGCACGCTGGGCGGATAACCCTTCTCCTGCTGATATTCCTTGATGAAGTCGTAAATTTGCTGCTGACGCTTGGTAATTTTGCGAGCCATCAGGGCATCCTCTCTACCCATGTCAAACAAATGTTCGAATTTTGCTTGACAGGAACAACTGTTCGAAGATAATAATAACCGAACATTCGTTCTCGCGCTAGACATTTTTGTCCGCGCGGCTTGATAAAACTGTTCTCAGCAAAACACGCGAGAGGAGAACATGATGAACGCAACGAATATGGTCCAGGGAAACCTCGCCCTTAAGCTCGAGACGCCTGCAGAACCCACTTTTACGGTTGTTCAGGGTGGCCGCTCCGGCTTTCAGCCTTTGACCGTAAAGCCTGCTTGCAATCAGCAGGCTGCAGTCGCGCCGGCCCGCGTTTCCCTGAAGGTTCCGACGATTGTTGCCGTCGCCGTTGCGCTCACGCTCTTTTTTGTCCTCGCTACGTCGGTCTTTAGCGCTCGTCACGCCGCGTATGCCGAGTCCGTTTCCAACGTTACCTACGAGACTATTCGCGTTCAGCCTGGTGATTCTCTTTGGTCGCTTGCCGAGGAATATCCAATCGAAGGCCTTTCCACGCAAGAGACTTCCGACATGATCCGTAACGTCAATCATCTGGAGCATGGTTCGCTCGCCGCCGGTGCGCATCTTAAGGTTCCTACTCGTTCGTAATCATTATCGCGCTGCGCATGGTACCCTTGTTATCGTTTAAGAGGAGGTACCATGCGCTGTCCCAAATGCGGTAAGGCACATACCCGCGTCGTTGATTCCCGTATGCAGGAGTCAAATAACACCATTAAGCGCCGTCGTGAATGTTGCTCGTGTAACTATCGCTTTACAACGTTCGAGCGATGCGAAGACCCAATTGAGGTCATTAAGTCGGACGGAACCAAGCAGCGGTTCGATCGCAATAAGCTGCTCGTCGGTTTGATGCGCGCCACCATCAAGCGCGATATCGACACTAAGAAGCTCAATGAGATTATCGACGATATCGAGGTCGAGCTGCGTTCTCGTACGCTGACAGCCGTCACGTCCCATGAGTTGGGTGACATGGTGCTCAAGCGCTTGGCCAAGATCGACAAGGTGGCGTACATCCGCTTTGCCTCGGTCTACCGCGATTTCAAAGACGTTGATGAGTTTCTGCAAGAGCTCGACAAGCTAAGGTGATTCCATGTCCAACATTACCGTCAACATAAAGCGTCTCGACCCCACCGTCGAGCTTCCTAAATACGCCCATCCCACCGATGCCGGCTTGGATCTGCGCTCCAACGAGGACTGCGTCCTGAAGCCCTTCGAACGCCGTCTGGTCTCTACCGGGCTGGCCATCGCCCTGCCCGATGGCTACGCCGGCTTCGTCCAGCCCCGCAGCGGCTTGGCCATCAAGCAGGGCTTGTCTATAGTCAACACGCCGGGCCTCATCGACGCCCACTACCGAGGAGAACTCAAGGTTATCCTCATCAACCTGTACCCCTCCAACAACATCCAAATCAACAAAGGCGACCGCATAGCCCAACTCGTCATCCAAGAAGTCCCCACGGTCAACCTCATAGAGGTAGACGAACTAGACAAAACCGACCGAGGCAACGGAGGCTTCGGCTCCTCCGGCGTCGCCTAGGGGCGCTCGTATCCCTCCCGCCCGCCTCTCACACATATCATTCCATGCTCAAACATTCTCGCTTCGCTTCGCTCGCTGCGAAACTGCGCGTGGAACGATATGTGTGAGAGGCGGGCGGCTACTCGCTTGAAACAATATTTACTTTTCTAGTAAGCCGACGCTACAAAGGGACCGTCC
>CABRDB010000019.1 GCA_902469555.1 uncultured Collinsella sp.
ACCCCGCATGTTCCACGCGCGCGTACACGAGCACGCCGTCGGTCACATCGGCATCGTCGCCTGCGTCCTTTCGCACGGCACACTGGGCGCACCCCTCGCCGATAAATGCGTCGACCACGTCCGTCTCGACGGGCAGCCCGCCGGGCGTGACGATCGACACGCGGCCGGCGGGCTTTCGTGACAAGAGCATCTCGCAGGCGGCCTTCGCCGCGAGCGCGGCACAGCTCCCCGTCGTGTAGCCGCAGCGCAGGCGGGTCGTCCCGGTATATATGTAGTGCTCGAAGGCCACGCTAGCTGCTCGCCTTCCGATACCCCGTGGCAAACGAAGGGTCGTAAAGCTTGCTGCGCTCGTACGACTCCGCTTGCACGCCGTCGTGCGCAAGCCCGCCGCGAGCTCCGAGTACGCGGCCCACCACCACGAGCGCCGTGCGGTCGATGCCCTCTCGCGCGCCCGCATCGGCGAGCGTGCCCACTGTGCAGCGCACCACGCGCTCCTCAGGCCAGGTCGCCTTGTACACGAGCGCCGCCGGCTCGTCGGAGCTGCGGCCCGCGGCCAAAAGCTCGGCGGAAAGCTCGGCGAGCATACCCGAGCTCAGGAAGATGACCATAGTCGAGCCGCTTTCCGCCATGGTGCGCATGCCCTCGCCCGCGGGCATGGGGGTACGTCCGGAAAGCCGCGTGATCACGACCGACTGGCTGATTCCCGGCAGCGTGTATTCCTGGCGAAGCGCCGCCGCGGCACCGCAAAAGCTCGACACGCCGGGCACCACCTCGTAGTCCACGCCGCGCGCGTCGAGCGCGTCCATCTGCTCCTGGATGGCGCCGTACAGGCACGGGTCGCCCGTGTGCAGGCGCACCACTTCCTCGCCCCGCGCATCTGCCGCGCACATCACGTCGAGCACTTCCTCCAAGGTCATGTGCGCGCTGTCGTAGACGATGCAGGATTCCTTGCACTCAGCGAGCAGCTCGGGGTTCACAAGGCTTCCCGCCCAAACGACCACGTCGGCCGCGCGCAGAAGGCGCGCCCCGCGCAGCGTGATAAGGTCGGCGGCGCCCGAGCCTGCGCCAACGATATGAATCATCCGAGCCTTCCCTTCCCGTTTCTCATCGCAACCGTTTACGCCGCCATTCGCGCAGCGGGCAAAACACGGCGCCTGCGGCGGCAATCGGCGCAAATACGCAGGCAGGAGGCGCAATGCCGCCCGCCCTGGCTTTGACACGTTCACAAGTGCCCACTATCATAGTAAAAGATTCGGCAACGAGCATATGACAATCGGATAAAAGGAAATGACCGGCGCGGCGCCCGCACAGCCCGCGCTGGCTTGCGGAGGGAACCAGGTGGGAATCCTGGGCAAGGGACATTACTGTATAGGACGCACGGGCGAACCGCCTCGCGCCCCAAGCCAGACTGCTTCGCCTTTTCCTCACGGCATCGCCGTGGCGTTAGCTCCTTGTGAACCCCGAGGGGTGCGCTTTTCTTTCGCTTGTGCCGACAAGCAACTGTCGCCGGTGGACCGGCAAACCGAGGAAAGGAAAAACCATGTCCGACCAGATGTCACGCCGCGGCTTCATGGGCGCCGCAGCAACCGGAGCCGTCGCGCTCGCCGGAGTCGCGCTCGCGGGCTGCTCCAACACCTCCGCGAGTTCCGAGAAATCGAGTGAAAAGGAGAAGGCCGTGAAGCCGGTCATCCTCGTCACGAGCTTCGGCACGAGCTACAACGACTCGCGCCACATCACCATCGGCGCCATCGAAGACGCTATCCGCGAGAAGTACTGGCAGGACTACGACATCCGCCGCGCCTTCACCGCGCAGATCATCATCGACAAGCTGAAGAAGCGCGACGGCATCACGATCGACAACATGACCGAGGCGCTCGACCGCTGCGTGGAAGACGGCGTGAAGAAAATCGTCGTGCAGCCGACGCATCTCATGGGTGGCCTGGAATACACCGACGTGAAAGACGAGCTCGACAAGTACGCCGACAAGTTCGACAAAATCTCGCTCGGCGACCCGCTGCTCACCTCCGACGATGACTACAAGAAGGTGGCCGCAGCCATTAAGGAGAACATGGCGTCCTTCGACGACGGCAAGACGGCGCTGTGCCTCATGGGCCACGGCACCGAAGCCGATTCCAACGCCGACTATGCCAAAATGCAGGAAGTGTTCAAGAACGAGGGCTTGACGCAGTTCTTCGTCGGCACCGTCGAGGCTGAACCGACCTGCGAGGATGTTATCGCCGCCGCGAGCGCCGCAGGCTACAAGAAGGCCGTGCTCGCGCCGTTCATGGTGGTCGCGGGCGACCACGCGAACAACGACATGGCAGACGAGACCGACCCCGACAGCTGGGCTGCGAAGTTCATGGCCGCCGGCTTCGAAGTGACGTGTCTGCTCCAGGGTCTGGGACAGAACGTCGAGGTCGACGACATCTACGTCTCGCACGTGGACGACGCCATCGCCAAGCTGTAAACTCGCCGCGCACGGGGGCGCCGGTCGCGTCCCCGTGCAACGGGCATGCGCCTTCCCCGACCGACGGCGCATGCCCGTTGCATTCGCATCCCGCCCGCCCACCGCACGGCGCGGGCGGTCGAAGCGATTGAAAGGAACCCCTCCATGTTGAAGAAAACGCTCGTCTTCGCCCTGTCGGCGGCGCTTTTCGCGTTCTCGCTCGCCGGCTGCGGCGGAAATTCAATCGACAGCGCAAAGGCAAACGATGCCGATTCCCAGGAAAAGACCGAACAGGCGGCCGATGCGCCCGAGGGCGCAAGCGCTGCCCCCATTACCGCCGACAAGGTGGCTGACGGCACCTATCCAATCACCGTAGATTCCAGCTCGAACATGTTCAGGATTGTGGACGCCCAGCTCATCGTGGAAAACGGCTCCATGCACTGCGTGATGACGCTTTCCGGCAAGGGCTACGGCAAGCTCTTCATGGGCACGGGCGACGAGGCTGCCGCCGCGAGCGAGGCCGACTTCATCCCCTATGTGGAAAACGCGGAAGGCAAGTACACCTACGACGTGCCCGTTGAAGCGCTCGACGAGGACACCGCCTGCGCCGCGTGGAGTATTAGAAAAGAGCAGTGGTACGACCGCACGCTCGTGTTCGAATCCGCCGGCGTCGATCTGCGCGCCGACGCACTGAAGTAACGCCATGCGGTCGATTCTTCCCAAGGGGGAAAGCAGGAAGCGTCGCAGCATCGCGGTGCGCGCGATCGCCTGCGTTCTCGTCGCCCTGCTCGCGCTTCCCTTCGCGGGGTGCAGTGCGAGCCCGAACGCGACCGGTGGCACGGCAGGCTCTCAGGAATACACTGTGAGCGTCTCGCTCTCCGGCGGGTCAGGGCGCGCAAGCATCGCCTCACCCACCACAATTGTGAAGGATGGCGACACCTACACCGCGACCATCACCTGGTCGAGTTCGAACTACGACAAAATGACCGTCAACGGCGTGGACTACGCGCCTGTAAACGACGGCGGCAACTCCACGTTCGAGATACCCGTCACGCTCGACGAGGACATCGCCGTGTCGGCCGAGACCGTCGCCATGTCGACGCCGCACACCATCGACTACACGCTCTACTTCGACTCATCCACCATGAAGGAGAAATCGGGCGACGAAGCAAGCGGCGGCTCCCTTGCGAGAACGGCTTCAAGCGCCGCGGCCGACTTCCACAACGCCGATTTGGGCTGCGGCTGGAAGCCGACGGGGACGCTTCAGCTTGAATACGCCGAGCACTTCACTGTCGACGAGTTCGAAGGCGGCCTGCGGCTTATTTGCATTTCGAACGGGGAGCGCTTCCTCGTGGTGCCGCAAGATGCGAAGGTACCTGATGGGTTGAGCTCCGACATCGCGGTCATAAGGCGCCCCGCCGACAAGGTGTACCTCGTGTCGTCGGCGACGATGTGCCTGGTCGACGCGCTCGATGCGAACGACAATATCATCATGTCGGGCACGAAGGCCGACGATTGCTCGGTCGCGGGCTTCAAAAGTGCACTCGAAAGTGGGGCGATCGCCTACGGCGGCAAGTACAGCGCGCCCGACTACGAGCGAATATCGGCCTCGGGCTGCACGCTCGCCATCGAGAACACCATGATCAACCACACACCGGATGTGAAGGAAAAGCTGCAGAAACTCGGGCTCGTCGTGCTCACCGAACAGTCGTCGAGCGAGCCCGAAGCACTCGGGCGCGTCGAGTGGATTAAGCTTTTCGGCGTCCTGTTCGACAAGGAAGACGAGGCCGCGCACCTGTTCAACGAGCAGAAGGCCCGCGTCGAGCAAACGTCGGGGCTCGCGTCGTCAGGTAAAACCGTGGCGTATTTCTACATTAACTCGAACGGGGCCGCCGTCACGCGGCGGGCGGGCGACTACGTGGCGCAGATGATCGAGCTTGCAGGCGGCAACTACGCGCTCGATGACGCGCAGACCGCGTCGACGTCAGGTTCGTCAGTAACGCTCGAAATGGAGCGCTTCTACGCGACGGCGAAGGATGCCGACATTATCGTCTACAACGGCACCATCGACGAATCGGTTGCCACCTTGAACGACTTCGTAGGCAAAAACGCGCTATTGTCGCAGTTCAAAGCCGTGAAGAACGGCAACGTCTGGGTCACAAGCGCCGACATGTACCAGCAGATGACTTCCACCGCCGACATTATCGACGAGCTGCACGGGGCGTTCACCGGCGATGACGCGAGCGACTTCCATTATCTGAGAAAGCTAGGCTAGCGCCATGAGAAGCCGGCTTTCCATGGCATACGACGAATCGGGGCGCGCCGCGCGGTGTCGCGTCGTGACGGCGCTGCTCGCCGTTGCCCTCATCGTGCTCGTCGGGGCCAACCTGTGCATCGGGAGCGTGCTCGTGCCAGCAGACCACATCCCCGGCATCCTTTCGGGCGGCGCGGCCAATTCCATGGAAAGCCAGGTCATCTGGGAGATTCGCCTGCCGCGCGTGCTTTCAGCCGTGCTTCTCGGCGGGGCACTTTCGCTTTCCGGGTTCCTACTGCAGACGTTTTTCAACAACCCCATCGCCGACCCGTTCATCTTGGGCGTCTCCTCGGGCGCAAAGTTCGTCGTCGCGCTTACGATGATCGTACTTCTGGGCGCGAACCAGGCCATGACCTCGCCGGCCATGGTGGCCGCAGCGTTTCTGGGCTCGCTTATCACCATCGGCTTCGTGCTCCTCATCGCACGGCGCATAAGTTCCATGGCCATGCTCATCGTGGCGGGCGTCATGGTGGGATACATCTGCTCGGCGGCGACGAACTTCCTCATCGCCTTCGCCGATGACCAGTCCATCGTAAACCTGCACAACTGGTCTTTGGGTAGTTTCTCGGGTTCGAGCTGGGACGACGTCGCGGTCATCGCGGTCGTGGTGATCACCGTGAGCGCATGCGTATTCGCGATATCGAAGCCCCTTTCCGCCTTCCAGCTGGGAGAAGCCTACGCGAAAAGCGTCGGCGTGAACGTCGCACGCTTCCGCGTGGTGCTCGTTCTTCTAGCGAGCATGCTCTCCGCCTGCGTGACCGCGTTCGCCGGTCCGGTGTCGTTCGTAGGCATCGCGGTTCCACATCTCGTGAAGTCGGCGATAAAGTCGTCGAAGCCCATCCGCGTGATTCCTGCGTGCTTCTTGGGGGGCGCCATCTTCTGCGCGGGCTGCGATTTGATCGCGCGCACGTTGTTCTCTCCCGTCGAGCTTTCCATCAGCGCCGTCACCGCCATCTTCGGCGCGCCGGTGGTTATCGCGCTCATGTTGAAGAAACGAGTGAGGTAGATGGGGGAATTCATGCCGCGGCCCAAAACGCTCGGAGGGGAGTCGAACCTCGAAACCCCGGTCGAAACGCAGGCTGACGGAGCACCGCTTTTCCGCATAAGCGACCTGTCGGCGGGCTACGATAAGAAGGTCGTAGTCGAAGGCGTCGATCTGGAGGTTCGCGCGGGCGACGTCGTGGCGCTCATCGGGCCGAACGGCTCTGGCAAGTCGACCATCTTGAAAACCATCACACGCCATCTGGCACCGCTTGCCGGCGCGGTCGAGCTCGACGGGCGGGAGATTTCCCGATGGAAGACGGCGGAGTTCGCAAGGAACCTTGCCGTTATGCTGACAGATCGCCCCCGGACCGAGCTCCTCACCTGCCGCGATATCGTAGAGGCGGGAAGGCATCCCTACACCGGGCGAATGGGCACACTCTCGCCCGACGACCATAGTCGGGTCGATGAGGCCATAAAAACCGCACATGTGGAAGAGCTCGCCGAGCGCGACTTCATGCAGATAAGCGACGGGCAACGCCAGCGCGTCATGCTCGCGCGCGCCATCGCGCAGGATCCGCGTGTGCTCGTTCTCGACGAGCCCACGTCGTATCTCGATATCCGCTACCAGATCGACCTGCTACGAATACTTCGCCACCTTGTGAAATCGCGGAATGTGGCTGTCATCATGTCCATCCACGAACTCGAGCTCGCGCAGAAAAGCGCCGACAAGGTGATTTGCGTGAAGGACGGCCGGGTCTTCCGCGCCGGCGCACCCGAGGACATATTCACGCGCGAGACGATTGGCGAGCTCTACGGCCTTAAACATGGCACCTTCAACGAGCGCTTCGGCAGCGTGGAAATTGGGCGCCCGCACGGCGATGCGCACACGTTCGTCATCGCCGGCGCAGGTACGGGGTCGGCTATGTTTCGCCAGCTCATCCGGCAGGGCAAGGCGTTCTACGCGGGAGTTCTGCACGAAGGGGACATCGACTGCGAGCTCGCGCGCGACCTGGCGGCGGAATGCGTGGCCGAGCGCGCCTTCGAGCCGATCGGGGATAAAACCATAGCCCGCGCCAAAGAGCTCCTCGTCCACTGCGCGCGCCTTATCGTGTGCCCCGCCGCCTTCGGCACCATAAACGCCCGCAACGCAGAGCTCGTCGAGTTTGCACGCTCGCATGGTATCGAGGTCATGCGAGCGTGCGAAGGCGCATCGGAGGATTCCAATGGATACGCCTAGGCGCGGCCCAAGAAATCGTCCGCATCCCCATCTGACACTATTTCACCGCAACTTAGAAGGTGTCGGCGTATAACGCTTCACCCCAAATTAAATTGATTCGTTGAATAGACACATTACAAATCTTTAGACTTCGTTTAATCTACAAGTGGGTATTATCACACATTAAGCACACGTGAAAGGATATACCCATGTCGCTTACACAGTCAGCAGAGCGTGCAGCGCTTAACAAGCTCATCGATTATCTCGACGACAACCCGCAAGAAAACATCGACAAAATCATGGACCTCGTGAACAAGCTGGTCCCCAATCGCGTATTTCCTGTACAGCGAGAGGCATTCACCAATGTCATCAAGAGCCGCGGCAATTGGTATGATCTGATCATGCGTGTGTTCAGCCTTAATCCCCAGATGCGAACCAAGCTGCTTAAGACCCTCATTGTCGACGCCAACCTGCTTGCTTGGCCAGAGCAGGAAAAGAACCGCGAAAAGTACCAGTGCAACGTTCCGTGGGCCATCCTGCTCGATCCCACGAGCGCCTGCAACCTGCATTGCACGGGCTGCTGGGCCGCTGAGTACGGCTACAAGCAGAATCTCTCGTTCGAAGACATCGACTCTATCGTTACGCAGGGCAAAGAGCTCGGTACGCATATCTACATCTATACCGGCGGCGAGCCGCTCGTCCGCAAGCACGACCTGATCAGAATTTGCGAAAAACATCAGGACTGCGTGTTTCTCTGCTTTACCAACTCCACGCTGATCGACGAGGCCTTCTGCGACGATATGATTCGCGTAGGTAATTTTGTCCCCGCCATCAGCGCCGAGGGCAATGAGCACACCACCGACGCCCGTCGCGGCGAGGGTACCTACGCAAAGATCGAGCACGCAATGAAACTCCTGCGCGAGCGCGACTTGCCATTTGGTATCTCCACCTGTTGGACCAGCGCCAATGCCGATACGGTTGCTACCGAGGAGAACATGGACTGGATGATCGGCGAGGGAGCACTCTTCTGCTGGTACTTCCACTTTATGCCGGTTGGCCGCAATGCAACCTCCGAGCTCATGCCCACGCCCGAGCAGCGCGAGCACATGTATCACTTTATCCGCGAAATGCGTGAGAAGAAGCCGCTGTTTACGCTCGACTTCCAAAACGACGGCGAGTTTGTAGGCGGATGTATCGCCGGCGGCCGCCGCTACCTGCACATCAACGCCGCCGGAGACGTGGAGCCGTGCGTGTTCATCCACTACTCAAACGCCAACATCCACGATGTGAGCTTACTCGACGCGCTGCGCTCTCCCCTCTTTATGAAGTACTACGAGAACATGCCGTTCAACGACAACTACCTCAAGCCATGCCCCATGCTCGAGAATCCCGACGTGCTGCCCAAACTGATCGCCGAGAGTGGCGCAATGAGCACCGACCTAATCGAGAAGGAGTCACCCGAGCAACTGCGCGAAAAGACCCAGGCTGCCGCCGAGGCATGGTCACCTGTCGCCGACCGCATCTGGAACGACTCCGAAGATCCGTTATACGCCAAGCGTCACGAGGACAAGTCGCAGGGCATGGCCGATAGCGACATGCACAAGTTCGAAAAACAGGGCCGCATACTCAAAAACGGCGATTAATGCTGCCCTACACGACAAACGCTCAGAAATGAAGCGGAGCAGTCTCGAGGCTCATCTTCGAGGCTGCTCCGCCTTACCATCAAAACAGTTTTACTAAGTTGCGGTGAAATAGGGACCAGAACGGCCTTCCAATAACCAAAACAATCCCTATTCCACCGCAACTTCTATAAGTTGTTGAATTATCGATGCTATTCGAAACGAGATTCCAGACTCGACAGGCCATTGAGGGTCAGATCGTTGGCGACCTCAGAGACGCGCTCAATAGGAACCGAGCCGTCAGACAGCGCCCACGTGCGATAGATACCGATAATACCCGACAGCAAAAACGCCAGATAGTAGTCGAACATCTCGTCCTTGAGACCTTGGGGCAGCAGATCGCGCTCGGCAATCTCGTGCTCGAGCGGTGCACGAAGACGAGCCATAAAATCATCGAGCGGTATGTTCTCGATCAGCTGACGATTGAGCACGAGGTTGTTGCACAGCGCCTCGTTAACGGTTTTAAAGAAGGTCGCCGCCGCGCCAAGGGCGCGCTCGTTGGTGTCGCCGTCCATGGAAGCAAGCGTTTTCTCGACCGAGTCGACAATCATCTCCACAACATCGACGGCAATGGCATCGAGCAGGCCGTCAACCGTACCAAAGTGAACGTAAAAAGTCTTGCGGTCGACATTGGCCTCGCGCGCGATGGCACTCACCGTAATGTCTGCCAACGGCTTTTCCATGAGCAGGCGCTCGAAAGCAGAAAGGATGGCATTGCGGCTGCGAACGATGCGGCGGTCAAGACGCGGTTTGCTGGTTGCCATGGGCGTGTCCCTTCGATATGCGAGCATTCATCAACAGATGAGAGATAATCTACGTAAGAGGATTATCCCCCATACGGCACAAATATGCCCCGCGTCATGAAGAACGCACGACTGCCCTACTGCGACTTAGGATGCTTCTTCTTATTAAGTGCCGACGGAGATACGCGAATACCATCGCCTGTCTGGCGCACATGGGCTTTATGAGCCGGCTTAGCGGTCCCAGAAGCCTTCTGAGCGTGCTTCCTGGGATCAACGGTAACAGCATTCGTGGGGTGCGGCTTAGTGGGCGCAGAGGGCGTCTGAGGCGTGCGGCCGAGCTTGCGCATCACACGATCCCAGCGCGCATGGATGCTCTCGTTGTGGGCGCTCTTAAGTCCCAGCAGAGGCGCAGCCAAAATGGTAGGGGCAATAAACGTAATGAGACGCCACAGCAGATAGCCGGCGGTCGAAGCCGACCCAAAGAAATGACCCAAGAACAATGCAAAGCCGCCCTCAGCGCCACCAGTTCCACCGGGCAAGGGGACCGCAGAGCTCAGCAACTGGACAAAGGCGCTCGCGGCCATGACCGAGAAAAAGTCGACCTCGTGGTGGCCAAAGGCAAGCATTAGGAAATACGGAACCAGATAGAAAAACGCGAGCTGCAGCATGGTGATAAACACAGTGAGCAGCATGGAAGAAAAATGTCCGGCTGAAAGCTTGAACTTCTCGGAGAAGGAGTAGATCTCGCCATCGACAAACGTGCGCCATCCCTCGATCTTAGTGGCCGAGACACCAATGCGCTCAAGCCAATTGATGATGCAGTGGGCGACGCGCGTGACGGTCTTAGGCATGAGCGCGACGGCGAAGATGCCAAGCAAGATGCAGCAGTGCCCACCAAAGCTAAAGACGCACAGCAGCGTCATGTCGCCATAGCGCTCGGCAAAAAACGGCATGCGAGCAAGCAGTAGGATAGCGCCCCAGGCAACGAGGCCAAACTGATACACGATAAAGCGCGTGAATTGCGTGGCTCCGGCCTCGCCGACATTTTGGCCCGCCTTGGTCAGGCGGTAGATCTGAGCAGGAGTCGAGCCCATCATCATAGGTGTGAGGTTGCCAAAGAAGATGCCGCTCGCCTCGACCGAAATGAGGTCGCGAATGCCGACGGGTGAATTGGGGTCGAGCCAGACAGCGATCGCATAGGCCACAATGCCAAAGAACAGGTACAGGAACATACAAAAGCATGCAGCAGCGAGCCAAGGCGCCTGGACGCTCGACATTGCGGCCCAGAACTGCCCCATCTGCCCGGTTACCACCAGATAGACGATATAACCCACCAGCACGACGCCGATAAAGATGGCGCCGCGGCGTGCGCTCTTATTGTCATCTCCGCCCGAGGCCTCAACCTCGACCTGGGGCTTAGACGTATGCTGAGAGGACTCCGTCATGAGACTCCTTCTAACAGTCAAAATATCTTGGATATTGTACCCGTAAGGGCCATAAGCAGAACGCAAAGCTCTGGTTCAAACGGGAATTGCAGACGGTTGTTTGAAAATAAAAAACCCGGCCTTCCATGGGAAGTCCGGGTATCAGATGCGTGGTAGCCCGTACCAGATTCGAACTGGTGATCTCCGCCTTGAGAGGGCGGCGTCCTAAACCGCTAGACGAACGGGCCACATGACATCTGCACTGCCGTGCTGCGAGGAAATATATTACGGGACAAAAAACGTCAGCGCAAGAAGAAATTCCAAATTGCCGAAAAATTGTCGGCAGGTTATGGAACACACAGGTAAACTGGGTAGCTAATTCAAGTTGAGATGGACCAAAAGAGCTTCGCGATCGTTGGGAATGTTGTCTTCGATCACGGCGTCGAGAGCGGAGTTGAGAAGCTGCCCCAGTTCCGGCCCGGGCTTGACTCCAGCACGGATCAGGTCGCCGCCGTTGATGGCGAGCATCTTGAGCGTATAGGGCTCCCCCGCCCTCAGCAGCTCGTGCGCCATCGCGCGCATCTCCTCAATCGTCTCAACGTAATAGAAGCACGATGGGGCCTTGCCAAGCGTGTCAGCACGCTTGAGGTCCATGAGCTCGTCAATCAGGCGGGCCGTGTCGACGCCCTCACCCGAAAGCGCGCGCATCATATTGAGCAGGCAGGAGCGCTCGGGGCGCAGCGGCTTATCGTGATATTTGATGAGCAGGCAAACGTCGCGCACCAGGTCGTGCGAGAGCGCCAGGCGATCCATAATGACGCGCGCTTTCTTGGCGCCGAGCTCGGGATGACCGTAGAAGTGTCCGCTGCCGGCGTGATCGACCGTGAAACACTCGGGCTTGGACACATCGTGCAAAAACGCCGCCCACATAAGGCTCGACGAGGGCGCGACGCCGTCACACAGCGCGAGCTCCCCCGCCACCGTAAGCACACGGGCGATATGCTCGTAGACGTTAAACGCATGATAGACACTGCGCTGATCAAACCCGCGACCCGCTGCCAACTCGGGCACGGCGGCGCAGATGAGCTCGGGGTAGCGCAGCATCGCGTCTCCCCCATGACCGGTCGAAAGAATGCCCTCGAGCTCAATACCCACACGCTCGCGCGCCACGGCGTCGAGCAGCGGCGCGCACTCGGCAAGCGCTCGCTTAGTCTCGGGCTCAATCATAAAGTCCAGGCGGCAGGCAAAGCGCACCGCACGCAACATGCGCAGGGCGTCCTCGTTAAAGCGACGCTTGGGATCGCCGACAGCGCGAATCAGCTTGCGCTCCAAGTCACCCTGGCCGTCGTAGCGGTCGACAAGCCCGCGCTCGGGATGCCAGGCCATGGCGTTGACGGTAAAGTCGCGGCGCGCCAGATCGTCCTCGAGCGAGGCGGCACGCTCCACACTCTGGGGATGGCGACCATCGGTGTAAAAGCCATCCAAACGGTACGTGGTGACCTCGATACGCTCGCCATCGGAAATAGCCGTGATTCCGCCAAATTTAATGCCAGACTCCACAACCGCGATGCCGGCGGCCTCGAGCGCCGCCTTGGACTCCTGCCACAGGCCGCTACAGCACATATCAACATCGTGGCTGGGGCACCCCATCAGGGCGTCGCGCACCCAACCGCCCACGTACCAAGCCTCAAGACCAGCCGCCTCAAGCGCGCGTAGGACGCACAGGGACGCATCGGACGGTTGATTACCGTTGAGCGAAACATTGCACATGCCTATGGCCTCCTGCACTTGTGAGCGTTAATCGATGGTTCTCAAGAAGTCTAACAAGAAACGAGAAAGCGCGCACACGCAATCGCGTCGTCAATTCCATAAAACGAGACAGCAGACGCCATATGCGTTCAGCGAGCAAAAAACACCCGCCTCGGAGATCCAAAGCGGGTGTTCGGCAGCGATTTTTCGATGCGGCTAGCAGACCTGACGAACCTCGATGTGCTTCTTATATTCGTCCACCTTGGCAAAGTCGCCCAGGCCCGGGCACTCGACCACGTTGGCGCCGGTGGCCATCGACAGACGGAGGGCATCCTCGACGCGCTCGGGAGCGTCGTGCCATACGGACAGGAAGGCAGCGAGCGAGGAATCGCCGGCGCACACCGTCGACAGCAGCTTGACGTCGAAGGTGCGATTGGCAAACCAGATGTGCTCGCCGTTGGAGAAGTACGCACCGGCGCCACCGAGGGTCAGCAGCACGTTCTTGGCGCCCTTAGCGTGCAGCTCGGCCATAGCGCCCTTGACGGACTCATCGTCGCCACCGCTCACCTTAATGCCAAAGATGTCGAGCAGCTCGTCGTCATTGGGCTTGATCAGCAGCGGCTCCATGGCAATGAGGTCTGCCAGCTGATGGCTCGAGATGTCGAGGACGAACTCGGCCCCCTTGGCCTTGACGCGGCGCAGGACCTCGGCCAAGAAGCCCTCGGAAGTGTTGGGAGGCAGCGAGCCGCTGATGACCAGGCAGGTCATGTCATCGAGCGAATCGATGAGCTCAAACATCTCCTGCTCGTTGGCCTCGTTGATGGCGGCACCGGCGTTGACCATGTTGTACTCGGTGTCGGGTCCGACATTGAGGAACACGTTGACGCGCGTGATGCCGTCGGTCCAAACGGGCTTGACGGGCACGCCCAGGGCCTCGGCGCCCTTAACGATAAACTCGCCCGAGAAGCCGGCGAAAAAGCCCAGGATCGTGGTGTCGACACCGTAGTGATCGAGGGTGAACGAGACGTTGAGACCCTTGCCGTTGGGCGTGTAGACGGCGTTACGGGTACGCGTGACGGTGTTGGCAGCAAGGCCGTCGCAGGCGATGTTGTAGTCAATGGCGGGATTTGCAGTGAGCGTGTAAATCATGAATGTTCCTTTCACGAAGTAACGTGTTAATGAAAGTATATTCCACCCAACGGTAAAAGGCTAGGACAACTCGGTGAACGGTGTGGAAGCGATGAAGTACGGCAGAGCATCTCTCTCCAATAACGGAACAAAAAAGGCGCCCCAGCCGAAACCGGGGCGCCGCATGCGCACGAATATGTCGCGTTTCGATTACTGACGATCGAGCTTGCGGACAGCAACGCGCTTGCTGTACTCGTCGACGTGACCGAAGTCGCCGATGCCGACGGACTCGGCAACGTTGGCGCCGGTGGCCATAGCGAGCTTCATGGCCTCCTCGACGTTGTCGCGATCCCTGTACCACTTGTGCAGGAACGCAGCGAGGGTGCAGTCGCCGGCGCAGACAGAAGAAACCAGCTTGATGTTGAACTCACGCTTGGCGTACCAAATATCCTCGCCGTTGGAGAAGTAAGCGTCGCCGCGGCTACCACGGGTGAGCAGCACGTTCTGAACGCCAGCGTCGTGAGCCATCTTCATGGCAACGCGGACCTCGTCGTCGGTGTCGACCGGCACGCCGAAGATGGCCTTCATCTCGTGATGGTTCGGCTTGATGAGCAGCGGCTTCTTGTGAGCGAGCTCCTTGAGCTTGTCGGAGGACAGGTCCAGGACGACGTCGGCGCCACGAGCCTGAGCGTGCTCCATGACCTGAGCCAGGAAGTCGGGCGTAGCTTTGGGAGGCACGGAGCCGGAAACGATCAGGCACTCGAGATCGCCCGCGGTGTCCAGGATGTTGTAGAGCTCCTCCTGGTGCTGCGGCGTAATAGGAGCACCCGGGTTCAGGATGCCGTACTCGTGCTGGCCATCGTTGACGTAGGTGTTAATGCGCGTGATACCGTCGGTCCAGACCGGGCGGCAGAGGCAACCCAGGTTCATGACCTCCTCGACGATGAACTTGCCCGTGAAGCCAGCGAAGAAGCCGAGCGCGACGGTGTCGACGCCCATCTTCTTAAAGGCGAAGGACACGTCGAGGCCCTTGCCGTTAGCCGTGTAGCTGGCCGAGCCGGTGCGGACGTTCTCGTCGGGCTCGAGCGGAGAGCTCGAAACCGTCATGTCGACAGCCGGGTTAGCGGTTAGCGTGTAGAACATTTACAGTACCCCCTGTATATGTGAGGGCCGCGTGGCCGGCCCATTCCAACCACGCGGTTACCTCTGATACCAAATTAGCGAGCTGCGGACTCGAGCAGTGCCTTGACCTCGGCGGCGGTGTTGCAGGCGAGTGCCTTCTCGGCGAGCTCGTCGCACTCGGCCTTGGTCCACTGGCTGATGGTCTTGCGGGCGCGCAGGATCGACGGAGCGCTCATCGAGAACTCCTCCAGGCCCCAGCTGATCAGCAGCGGCTCGAGCAGCGGATCGGCAGCGGCCTCGCCGCACATACCGACCATGATGCCGGCCTTCACGCCGCTCTCGATGATGTTCTTGAGCGAGCGGAGCACGGCGGGATAGTAAACCTGGTACAGGTTGGAGATGGTGTCGTTACCACGGTCGGCGCACATGGTGTAGCCGATCAGGTCGTTGGTGCCGATGGAGAAGAAGTCGGCGACCTCGGCAAGACGGTCTGCGAGCAGCGAAGCGGCGGGCGTCTCGACCATGATGCCGACCTCGATGTTCTCGTTGAACTTGCGACCCTCTTCGGTCAGCTCGGCCTTGCACTGCTCGACGAGCTCCTTGACAGCCAAGACCTCCTCGACGCAGGTGACGAGTGGGATCATGATCTTGACGTCACCGAAGGCGCTAGCGCGCAGCAGAGCGCGGAGCTGGACCTTGTACTGGTCGGGATTGGCCAGGCAGTAACGCACGGCGCGGAAGCCCATGAAGGGGTTGTCTTCCTTGACCATATGCAGATACGGAATCTCCTTGTCGCCACCCACATCGAGCGTGCGGATGATGACCGGAGCACCCTTGAGCGCGCTGGCGACCTTACGGTAGGCGTTGAACTGCTCCTCCTCGGAAGGAAGCTCAGCAGAGTCCATGAACAGGAACTCGGAGCGGAACAGACCGATGGCCTCGGCGTCGTGATCGAGCGCGTTGGGCACGTCATCGGGGTTACCGATGTTGCAGGCGATGATCTTCTTGATGCCATCGGCAGTCACGGACGGCTTGCCACGGAAGGCCTCGAGGGCCGCCTTCTCGGCAGCGAAGGCCTCGGCCTTGGCGGTATAGGCAGCGAGCGTCTCCTCGTCGGGATCGGCCTCGACGATACCCTTGCCACCGTCGACGACAACGGTCATACCGTTGCGCAGCGCGGTGCAGCTGTTGGAAACCGAAAGGACAGCCGGGATCTCGAGGGCGCGCGCGATGATCGCGGAGTGCGACGTGCGGCCACCGGTCTCGGTGACGATGCCGGCAACGTGGGCCTTATCGATCGTGGCGGTCATGGACGGCGTGAGGTCGTGCACGACAACGACGGTGTTCTCGGGCAGGACGGAAAGGTCGACGACCTCCTTGCCCAGCAGCTCGGCCAGAATACCGGTGCGGATGTCGGCAATGTCGGCCGCGCGCAGACGGAACATCTCGTCGTCCATGGACAGGAACATGTTCTCAAACATGGTCGAGGTGTCCATGAGCGCCTGCTCGGCGCAGGTACCGCCGTCAATGGCGGCGTTGATGGCGTCAGTCATGCCCGGGTCCTGAGCCAGGACAATGTGTCCGCTCATGATCTCGGCCTCGGCCTCGCCCACCGTCTCCTTCATATGGTCGGCCTGAGCCTGGGTCTTCTCGCAGAAGACCGAAAGAGCGGACTGATAGCGCTCCTTCTCTGCTGCCGAATCAGCAACCTCGTGCGGCTCAAACGTCAAGTCGGGATCGACGGCGACCATGACGGTGCCGATACCGATGCCCTCGGAAGCGTTGACTCCCTGATACATTCCCATTCCTCTCTCCGTGTCATGTGATAAAGCGTTTTGCCATATCCATGACAAAAGAGCGCAGCTACCTTACAACAGGTCACTGCGCCCCCAAATATGAACTTAGTTGTTCAACATGCGACCCGTTTGAGTTCTACTCGCCAAGACCGCTCTTGATGAGCTCGATGGCAGCAGCCAGAGCCTCGGCCTCGTCGGCGCCGTCGCACTTGACCTCGACCTCAGTACCGCAGGGGATACCAGCAGCCATGAGGGCCATCGGGGACTTGCCGTTGACCTCCTTCTCGGGGGTGACGACCGTCACGTCACAGGCGTACTTGCCCATGGTGGAGGCGAACAGACCAGCCGGACGCATGTGCAGACCCTGAGGATTAACGAGGGTAGCCTTCTCAGAAACCATAGTTGACTCCTTTTTGTGTTTAACCCCTGTCATGCATGTGGCAGGAGTCAGATTCACGACGTTGTTTATATTAACTCACATCAAACGGTTTTTCATTGTGTTTCACACGAATTGTTGGACAGATGTCGTATCCCTGCGCTCGCCCGCCGGGCGGGGCGGTTAAGTTTGCTGCTCTACAGTCCTGCGCAAGACGGAAAGCACATTAAGTGCTTTCCTTTGCGTGCGGAACTCGCGAC